>NHDX01000012.1 GCA_002171675.1 Chloroflexi bacterium TMED70
ACAAAAAAAGGTATTAGATAAATTTGATGCTAAGGTGATTTTCATAGAAAAAAATGATGATAATTTTGTAAATATTGAAAAATCATTTAATGATCGGCTTGTTGGCTTTATTGTTAACGGAGTAATGAAATATAAGAAAAATCTTTCTAATGATAATAAAAAAATTATTGCAATATTAGAAGAACAAAGATTTTTCATGACTAAAACTGTTGATGATATCTCAAACTCATTAACTACCTCGAAGATAATTGGAGATCAAAATACAGATAAAATTATTGAAAACTACCTCATCGGTGGATTTGTCTTAGATTGGGGTCCAGAGTATTTTTCGACAAGAAAAAATGTTGCTTTAGTTGTAAGAGGAGACAGACCAGATGTTCAACTTTCTGCTCTTCAATCAGGCACTCTAAATGTACTAATAGCTACTAATAACATAACACCTGTAGAGTATGTTATTTATGAGGCAAAGAAGTTAAAAATTCCAATTGTAATTGTTGAAGAAAATACTGAAGAATCTATCGGAAAACTTTCTGATTCATTCGAAACTTATGCTTTTGATCATAATGATAAGGTTCTGTATTCTAATAAACTTCTAAATGAAAATATAAACTTTGAAGAATTATTTGATGTATTTTCTGCCCCTATAACTAAGTAGTTTAGGATGGATGATCTAAATGAAAAAATCTTAGAAGGTTTATCTGATAATCAAAGTAAAGCTGTCACCCATGACTTAAAGCCTCTTCTTGTTATAGCTGGTCCAGGTTCAGGAAAAACTAGAGTTATGGCTCATAGAATTCCATGGATAGTTAATAATTTTCAAATCAATCCAAACCAAATACTTGCTGTTACTTTTACAAATAAAGCTGCAAAAGAATTGATGGCAAGGGCAAATAGATTTTTACCAAATTATATGGCTCCACTAGTTAAGACATTTCACGGATTTTCATCCTATTTCTTGAGAATTGAAGGTTTTTTTGCAGGGTTAGATCAATCTTTTTCAATTTATGATGACACTGATCAAATCAGGATAATAAAAAATATTTTTGATGAATTGGACTTAAATCCAAGAAAAATAAATCCTAAAGTAATTGCTGCTGAAATATCAAAGGCCAAAAACAAAGGGTTTTCACCTAATAGTTTGAAAAATAAAAATTCATCTTATTTTGATGAGATAGTTTCTAGAATATATTCGAGATATCAAGAAATTATTGATCAATCTAATGCTTGTGATTTTGACGATTTGTTAATGAAAACCAAAATGATTTTGGTTGAAAATGAAGATATAAAAGAAAAATGGGCTAGTAAGTATAAACAAGTTATAATTGATGAATTTCAAGATACTAATCCTCTTCAATTTGAAATATCTAATTTACTTACTAACTCACAAAAATCTATTTCTGTAGTTGGTGATCCAGATCAATCCATTTATTCTTGGAGGCATGCTGTTCCCACAAATTTATTAGAATTTCAAAAACAATATAAAGAATGCTTAGTTGTGAACTTGGATGAAAGTTATAGATCTACGCAACAAATTTTAGATGCTGCAGATTCAATAATTTCGAATAATTCTAATAGATTTAAAAGGAAACTATGGACTAAAAAAAAGAATGGAAGTTTAATTAACTTTAATTTTTATAATGATGAAGAAGAAGAATCATTATCTGTAGCATCGAAAATCTCTAAACAAATTAAAAATGGAATATCGTCTAATGAAATAGCAATTATTTATAGAGTTAATGCTCAAAGTAGAGTATTTGAAGTAGCCTTAAATTCATTAGGATTGAAATACAGATTAGTTGGAGGTGTAAGATTCTATGACAGAAAAGAAATCAAAGATATTCTTGCTTACTGTAAATTACTAGTTAATCCAAACGATGATAATGCTTTTGAAAGGATTGTTAACTGTCCTCCTAGAGGAATAGGAAATAAAACCTTACAGGTCATAAGAAATTCTAAAATTGATGAAAATCTAAGTTTTATTAATTATCTAAAAAAATATATAAACAACGAGGATTTTTCATTATTATCAAAAAGAGCCACTACAGCTTTAAAAGATTTCATAATAATATATAACAAACTTTTGAGACAAACTGAAATTCAGGAACCTTTTGAGCTAATCAATTCAATAATTACATTAACTTCATATGATGATTACTTAAGAAATGATGAAGATGGATCTGAAAGATTAGAAAATATAAACGAATTGAAATCTTCTGCTGAAGAATTTTCAGTTAATGTTGATAAAAATCCTAAGGAATCATTGATTGAATTTATAGAAACAGCATCCTTAAATACTAACTTAGATAATATGAATGAATCATTTGAAGCAGTAACGCTAATCACTCTTCATCAAGCAAAAGGACTTGAGTATGAAAAAGTCTTTATAGTTGGAATGGAAGAAGGCTTGCTACCTCATTCTAGATCACTTGAATCCGAAGATGAAATTGAAGAAGAAAGAAGACTATGTTATGTCGGAATCACACGGGCAAAAAATGAGCTTTATCTTTCTGCATCAAGTAGAAGAAGATTTCAAGGTGTTTATGGCAATGCAATAAAATCGAGATTTCTAGAAGAGATTCCAAAAGATGTAATATTAACTAATTCTGGAAGAAATTTTTCTCAAAATAAAACACATTGGAAGAGTAATTATATTAAGCAGAATATAATTACTGAAGATGACTTTGATGATAATATTGATCAACCAGAAATAAACATAAATAAAGGAGATAAAGTATCACATAAAACATTTGGTGAGGGTATATTAATTTCATACAAGCCACTTTTTATGGATATTGAATTAACAGTGAAATTTGAAGAACCTACAGGTATGAAAAAAATTATGAAAAATAAAGCTCCTATAAAAATCACTAAATCATCTGAAGAATCTTCACCTGAGGATTATTATGGAATCTAGTGAAATAGGTAGAATAAAATTATTAATTTATCTTTCTATTTTAGGAAGTTTTGTAGCTGGTATTTTCTTATTATTTGTTAATTTTGAAGAAGGTAAATCTCTTATAGAAATTCATTCTTCAACTGTAATTTTCCCTTTATTTGTTCCATTTCTTATTGGATTGGTTTGTTTATACTCAAGTAGAAGAAAAAATGTTTCACAAGTGTATTTGCCCATAACTTTATTAATTGGTGCAATTCTACTATTTTATTTTCAAATTGGTATGTTTGCTTTAGTAGGTAATTATGCTTTTATTTATTTGTTTAGCGCTGCTTTACTATTGTCATCATCAGTTACTTCTTTTATATTTGTTTTCAGTAAAAGAAAGAAAAAATAATGTCAAATAAGGCAATCATTACAGATGAAATGAAAAATTTTATAGGGCTAGAAACTGAGCCTAAATCTTATTTTGTTGAGAGGCATTCTGTAGAGAGATTTGTAGATGCTATTGAAGATCAAAACCCTATTTACATAGATGAAAATTTTGCAAAAGAAAAAAAAGGAGGATTGATTGCTCCTCCTACCTATGTGCGACTGTTTAAAGCAAATAGACTTGAAAAAAAATTCCCTGAACCTTTTTCAAATTTAGTTGATGGTGGTTCATCCTATAATTTTCATAAAGATATATTTGTTGGAGATAAAATAACCGTAGTTTCGAAACTAAAAGATCTTTTTTTAAAGTCTGGAACTATGGGAGATATGTTATTTAAGGTAACGCTAATATCTTATACAAATCAAAATAATGAATTAGTTGCAACCCAAGAAGTTGTAACTATAACTTATGGTAAGGGAGAAAAAACTTTTTTAGGATAGTTATGAAATTAAGCTCTCAAAATTATTATGAAGATATTAATGTGGGTCAAACAATCGGACCCTTTGTCAAAAATATTGATAGAAAACAATTAGTTATGTACGCTGGAGCATCATTAGATTTTAATGAATTCCATTATGATGATGATGTTGCTAAAAAAGCTGGGCATAAAGGTATTATCATTCATGGAGCATTAAAGAGTGCTTGGTTAGCAAAATTATTAGTTGACTTCGCAGGAAATGCAGGCAATTTAAAGAAATTTAATGTTTCTTACAGAGGGGTTGATTTTCCTTATGAAAATTTGAAACTAAGTGGGAAAGTAATAAAAAAAGAAATTATTAATTCAATTGGAATAATTGAATTAGAAGTTAATTTAGAAAATGCAGAAGGTAAAGTAACTACTCCTTGTTTTGCAGAAGTTGAATTACCGTTTAAAAAATAAAAAAGTATAGAAAAGAGGAAATAAATGTCACAAATTTTATCTGGAAAAGTTGCTATAGTTACAGGTTCTGGTCAGGGAATAGGTAGAGCTGTAGCGGAGGATTTAGCTGCTCATGGAGCGAAAATTTTAGTTGTAGACCCTGGTCTTTCATTAGATGGAAATGTTGAAAATGCTTCATTGGCTGATGAGGTTGTTGATGGAATAATAAAAGCTGGTGGAGAAGCTAAGGCAAATAAATTATCCGTTGCTTCTTTTGAGGCTGGTGAAGAAATAGTTAATGACGCAATTGATACTTTTGGAAGATTAGATATTGTTGTAACTGTTGCAGGTATCCTGAGAGATAGAATGATATTCAATATGAAAGAAGATGAGTGGCATGATGTTATTGATGTTCATCTTACAGGAACATTCTCTGTTGTAAGGCACGCTGCTCCAATATTTAGGGCTCAAAAATCTGGAAGGATAATAACTTTTTCATCTACATCTGGACTTTTGGGAAATCCTGGTCAATCAAATTATGGTGCTGCTAAATCTGGAATCGCTGGATTTACAAAAGTTGTAGGTAAAGATTTAGGTAAATATGGTGTAACTGCAAATAGTATAGCCCCAAGTGCTGATACTAGAATGACAGCTTCTGTGCCTGAAGAATTTAAGACTTTACGAAATAATCCATATAAAGCAACTAGAGATCCCCGAGATATCGCACCATTTGTAACGTATCTTGCAAGTGACTATTCAGCCCCTATAAATTCACAAATTTTTCATGTTTCTGGTGGAACAATTGACCATCTTATGGAACTTAGAAGAAAGGTAACATTATTTAATCCATTGAGTAAAGGAAGATTCAAGCAAGAGGATTTAGATTCTGAGGGTAGGGGATTAGTATTTGGATTTGGTGAAAAAAATAATGAATCTAACAAACCTTTAGATGGTAAAGTTGCAGTTATAACAGGCTCAGGCAGAGGTATAGGAAGAGGTATTGCATTAGAATTATCTAAACTTGGTGCAAGTATAGTTGTAAATGATGTTGGTGCAAGTCTTGACGGTAGTGGAAATGATACAGGTCCTGCACAAAGTGTTGTTGAAGAAATATCCGAATTAGGAGGAAAGGCAGTTGCTTCCACTAGTTCAGTTGCTACAGTTGCTGGTGGTCAAGAAATTATTGATAAAGCCATTGATGAATTTGGTAGATTAGATATAGTAATAACTCCTGCTGGAATCCTAAGAGATCGTATGATTTTCAATATGACGAAAGAGGAATGGCAAGATGTAATAGATGTTCATCTTACTGGAACTTTTTCAGTAGTTGCTCCTGCTTCAAAAATATTTAGAGAACAAAAATCTGGAAGAATAATTACATTTTCCAGTGTTTCAGGTTTGATTGGATATAGTGGGCAATCAAATTATGGAGCTGCAAAAGATGGGATTGCAGGTTTTACTAGAGTAGTAGCAAAAGAGCTAGGTAAATATGGTGTTACTGCAAATGCTATATCTCCTGGGGCAAATACAAGAATGACTCAATCAATTCCTGACTCTACAAGAGCAATGAGAGGCGGATCGTTTAAACCTGCTGAAGAAGACCATTTTATATATGATCCTGAAGATGTCGCTCCTGTTGTAGCTTGGTTATGTACAGATTCAGCAGGTCATATTAATGGAGAAATTGTTCACGCTGTCGGTAATAGAATCAGTTTATTTAATAAATATGAAACTAGGCGATCTATTACAAAAGCCGGAAGATGGACTGTTGAAGAATTGGCAAATGCTGTTCCAGAAACCTTTGGACCCGAGCTAATTAATCCTGCTCCTCCTCAAGAGTAGCTTTTAATTCAATATCATTAAATTTATTTATCCATTCTTCTTTTAAAGTGGACATTCTAATAAATTCGTATTTGCCTTTTTTTACTTCTTTAGGGTTCTCAAAACCTGCCTTACTGAATGATTTTTGAGCTCTATTATTTTTTAGTAGTGTGTGTAAATAAACTTCATTTATATCGGTGTAATTGAATATATAAAAAAGTAAGTTTTTTGCTGCATCTGTGCCGTAACCAGAGTTCCAAAAAGTTTTATTACCTATCATAATCCCAAATTCACATGATTTTTCCCAACGATTTATGTCATAAAACATACAATTACCAATGTGTTCTTCATTAAGGTTGTCTATTGAAAACTTTTCTGACCACGGGGAAGATTTATGTAGGTCATTTATTGAAATTCGTTCAAATTGTTCATAAGATAAATTTATTGGGAGTGTAGCGTCTAATTCAGATAACTCTATATCAGTTCTCCACTTAAAGTCATTTTGAATATCTTTTTTTTGTTTTGGTCTTAAGACAGTCTTTTCACCTGTAATGGTAATTGGTTTTGCTGCCTTTGTGTTAATTTTTGGCATGAAAAGCTTTTTCCACGATCGAGAGTTCATTTTGATATGTTAATTTTTCTTTGGCTTCATCGAGGGACATCCATAAAACTGAATCAAATTCATGATCATGATATTCTATGTCACCACCTATTTTTTCCATCAAATAGTAATAAACTATTTTATTATATTCTATGTCTTTTTTGTATTTTTTTGTACTTGTTTCTTGTTTTATAGAATACTGGATTTCTCCAATTTTATTAACTATTTTTGGAATTATTCCTGTTTCTTCGGCAACTTCTCTTATAGCTGTTTGTTCAATATTTTCATTATTTTCAGGGGTACCTTTTGGTAGACAGAATAGATTTTCTTTTTTTCTGTAACAAACTGCTACTTTCCCTTCAAGAATAATAACTCCTCCTGAAGACCATATGCTGACTACTTTATTCATAGTAAATACTTAAAGCTTTATATTATTACTATAATATTCAAATAAACTTATATATATATAATTGATATTATGCTTTTTTTACAATATGATCAAAAAGGCTACATTTTTAAATTTATTTAATAAGTAATCTAATCTTGAATATTGTAAGATTTTTATAAATCATTATGGTTCAAAAAGTTAAATCTAAGGATTTTGTTATAAGGTTTGCAGGTGAAGGTGGACAAGGACTTGTCACATCAGCCGATGCAATGGCTAGAGCTGCAACAGGTGCTGGCTTCTACTGTCAGACTTTTTCAACATTCCCTTCTCAAATTATGGGTGGACCAGCTTCATCTCAGGTAAGAATATCTACAACTCCAGTTTTATCTAATGGTGATGCAGTAGATGTTTTAGTTGTCTTAAACCAATATGCATTTGATAACCATATAGACGATCTAAGTGAAAATGGAGTATGTATTTATAATGCTCAAGACTGTGTACCCTCAGGAGATGGAAACTACTTTGGTATTAATGCTGATGAATTAGCAAAAGAATCAGGTAATACTAGAGCAGCTAATATGGTTATTTTAGGTGCAGTTGCTACATTAATTGATTTCAAGCTTGAAAGTATTGAGAATTTTGTAAAAGAAAGATTTACTAGAGGAAGAGCAGGAGACGATGAAATAATTAAATCAAACATCGTCGCACTTGGACTTGGAACAGAAGTTGCTAAAAAAAGTGGTTTTAGTGTTGGTTCTTTAGATGACCCTAATGCTCCAGATTATGAACAAATCATGATTACTGGTAATGCAGCATTATCACTTGGAGCAGTTTCAGCTGGTTTGGATAGCTATTATGGGTATCCTATTTCTCCAGCGACTACGATATTAATATGGATGGAGCAAAATTTGATTAATGAAGGCAAATTTGTTTTTCAAGTTGCTTCAGAGATTGAAGCTATTAATAATATTGTTGGATCAGGTTTTTCTGGTAAAAAGGCTATGACTGCTACTGCTGGTCCAGGAATCGCCCTGATGTCTGAAGGTTTAGGATTAGCTTGGATGGCTGAAATTCCTTGTGTAGTAGTTGATATCCAAAGAGGAGGCCCAGCTACGGGTCTTCCTACAAAATCTGAGCAATCAGACCTATTTGCTTGTATGTTCCCTGCCCATGGCGATGTAAGATTACCTGTGCTGGCCCCAGGTTCAGTAGAGGAATGTTTTTATGTTGGAGAATTATCTGTCAATTGGGCTGAGAGATATCAAGGACCTGTGATGGTAATGGGAGAATTTAGTCTAGCTGAGAGATCTGAAAATATAAAAAAACCTGACTTATCAAAAGTAGTTGATGAAAGAAGAAATTCTGATACAGGTTCTAATGGCTATAAAAGATATGAGTCTTGGAATGGTGAATTATCTCCAATGCCAATCCCTGGAGGAGAAGTAGCTTATGTTGCAAATGGTTCTGAACATGATGAAATAGGAGATACAACTCATCTGCCTAAGCACCATATTAGATTAACTGAGCGAAGATTTGCTAAATTAGGATTATTGAACGATGCTCCTTTTGAAATAGAAAATCCTGATTCTGAAATCGCAATAATGCCTTGGGGCTCAAGTAAAGGAGTTGCAAGAGAGGCTTATCAACAACTTATTGAAAAAGATAAAAACTTAGGATGGATATATTCTGTAGCATTAAACCCATTGCCTGAAGATGTTAAAGAAGAATTAAAAAGGAAAAAGTTAGTTATTGTCCCTGAGTTAAACTACCAAGGTCAATGGTCATCAATATTACGAATGGAAGGGATTAATGCAGTTTCTGTAACGCAATTTACAGGTCTGCCATTCAAACCTACTGAACTTGCTAATAAAATTTCGGATAAAATAAAAGAAATAGGAGATTAATCTTGAGCGATAGAAACCCAGAGTACGATTTTAAGTGGTGTCCAGGTTGTGGAGATTTTGGTGTTAAGAGAGCACTAGAGCAAGCAATAGACACATACACTGAAGAATTTGAAATACCTAGAACTTCAAATGTTATTGTAGCTGGTATTGGTTGCTCAGGAAATATGGTTCATATGATGGATGGTGAACAGCCTTTTGGTATTCATGGTATTCATGGAAGAACACTACCTATAGCTTTTGGAGTGTCTACATCAAGGCCTGACTTAAACACAATAATTGTTGCTGGAGATGGAGACTTTTTGTCAATAGGTGGAGAACATATTGGACCTGCTGCATCAAGAAACCCTAATATGACTTGTATCATTATGGATAACGGGGTTTATGGACTAACTAAAGGTCAAAGTTCTCCTACATCTACCACAGGTCAAATTACAACTTCAACCCCTTTTGGGAAAATGGAATCTCAAATGAAGCCACTTGAATTATATTTGACTTACGGTGTGAGCTATATTGCTTCTCATTATTCAAGTAAACCAAAGGTTTTAGCCAATTTTATTGTTGAGGGTATGAAACATCCTGGAATGTCAATTATTCATGTACAATCACCATGTACTACATATAATGACACATATGACATCTTGAAGGGTAATAGAAGAGAGGGAATCCCTGGGACTGCTTTTATTGTAGAAGAAGACCATGATCCTTCTGATTATAATGCTGCAGCCAACTTATTAAATAAAGGTGGGGTTCCATTAGGACTTATTTACAAAAAAGAGCCTCCAACAATAACTGATTTGCAAAATAAGATAATTAAAGAAAAATCTAAAAATCCACAAGATATTCTAAGTAGCTATTCGATTTAGCTATAATCTTCTTCAGTCATATACTTTGAAGGACATCTAACTGATAGATTTGTAGCTACAAATGTGTCTTTTTTATCGAAATATCCTTGCATAATCAATTCAGAGTATTCATTGAAAAATACGCTTCCAATTTCTCCAGAATAGTTTACTTTAACGTTATTCTCATTATCCTTATCTTGAACATTAAATGACGCAGATAAGCCATCTGCTGATCTTACATATGTATTTGGAACAAGTACTGCTTTTAATCCTATTTGAGTATTGGTATTGATATCAGTATTCTTAACCTCGTAAACTGAGTAATATTTGTAAGTTGCTTCAGAAAAAGCTTGAAAACCAAAGAATAATAAAGAAGACATTACAATTATTATAATTGCACCAAAAGTGAACTTTTTATTTTTTACTTCTACTATTCTTTTGGAAGATTCATTTTTCATAAATTACTTCTTCTTAGATAAAATTTGTAACTTATTATTAATTATAAATATATAACCAAAAAATAGTATTGAAAGAAAAATAAAACTTGCTGCTAGATATCCTAAATTATTCTTTATATTTGATGATTCATAACTTACCAAAGTTATTATATCTGCACCATTATGAGTTAAAGTTACAGGTTCTAAGCTATGTTGAGCTTCATTAAGAAGTTCAAGGACATAATTTGGATCTTCTTTTATGTTTCCGACCCATCTTTCACCTGATTGAGTTTCTAATCCTATTTCAGTTGAGTTAACTATATTTAAGTTAAATCTATTTCCAAAATTATCAATTACTGAAATATTTATTTGATTATCAACTAATTCTAAGCTCTCTATGAAACCATTTACAATGTTTTCATTTTGCTGAGCTTCTATTACAGAATAATTCATAGGAATTATTCCAGCTAGAAAAATAATTATTAAATATTTGATTTTATTCATTTCTATTCCTTATTTTTTTTACTGTTCCAAACTTAAAATCTTTAGTCTCAACCTTGTAAGAATAACAAATAACATAGTAAATGCTATAACTGAAACAAGGAGTGTGATTCCATAATCTGCTCCAAAAGATGAGTCTTCTCTCGCCAAAGGTCCTATAACAGTTACAGGGTGAGCCTCTTGCCAAAGATTTGCAGCAAAATAAATTATAGGACTATCGATTGCTCCAATAACAGCGATAATTGCGGCAATTTTTTTCATCTGCATACTATTTGTATAAAGTGATCTAAATAATATGTAAGCTGCGTAAATTAGAATTAGTATCAAGGTAGTAGTAAGTTTTGCTTCTCCTGTCCACCATACTCCCCAAATTGGTTTGGCCCATATAATTCCCGTTATTAAGGCTAGGGATCCAAATAGAACACCAACTTCAGCTGTAGACTGAGCTAAATTATCCCAAAACAACTTTTTATTAAACAAATAATAAATTGATGAAATTGCAACTAGTACAATTGCGACCATTGAACACCATGCTAAGGGTACATGTATAAAAACAGTCTTTGCTACTGGTCCTTGTGAAATATCTATCGGAATCCACCAAAAAACCATCCAAAGCATGAAAATAAAAACTAAGAAAGTTATTAGAGTAAATAATTTGCTAAACATAATTTTTTTTATATATATTTTAATTGTAACTATTCTTGGAAAATTAAATTAGAAATAAATACGCCAATTAATAGAAAAATAATGTCATAAGCAATAATTAAACCATACCAAGCATAACCTTCTAAATTATTATTCATTATTTGAACAGATGTAAGCGATCCTCCCATAAGAAGAGGGGATACTAATGGTATAAATAGCAAGGGAGAAAGTATCTCTTTCCCTCTAGCTTTTGAAAACAATAAGTAAGTAATGGTTCCTATAATACTAAATCCAAAATTTACTATCAGAACTAAAAAAATAAATTCTAAATCATATAGATCATAATTTAAGATTATGTTGTTGAATAACAGAATAATTGCACTTGAAATTGAAATAAGTATGAAATTTGTGATTGCTTTTGACATTATTACAATTTCAAATCCTATTGGAGAAGTTAACAGCATTTCTAATCCGTTATTTTCAAATTCTTTACTCATAGATTTATTAATTCCTAGTATTACAGAGAAACTCAAGGATATCCAAAAAATTGTTGAAAAAATTTCTATTGAATTATTTATATAAGAAGTTGTAGCAACAACTACAAGAACTAAAGTTGAATAGGAAATAATAGAAATAAGAATTTCCTTTGACTTGATTTCTTCAACAAAATCTTTCATCACTATTATCTTAATGATTTGTAATATGTTTAAGAAATTTCTCATAATAAGATTTCTTTTTTGAAGTTTTTATAAATATCCAAAGAACTCAAATTATGAGTTGAGAAAAAAATAGTTTTCTCTGAATTATTAATTTTGACTAATTTTTGATTTAATATTTCTAATGAATCAGAATCTAAACCCAATTCAGGCTCATCAAGAAGATATATTTCAAAAGAAGGAATTAATGTTCGAAATAAATTCATTCTTTTTTTTTGACCATTTGATAATTCTTCAGGAAATTTTTCTTCAAAAGTGTTTATTTCTAAAAAATTATTATTTTTTTCATAAAAATCTTTAGGATTAGACTCTCCCAAAATATTGAAATAAAAAATAATATTATTTTTAACACTCAAATCTTTATAAAAAATCGAGTCACTTGAACAGTAAGAGATTATAGATTTTAAGTATGAATTTTTATTAATTTGCTGCCCTTTAATAAAAATATTGCCTTCATCAAAAGTATANANTTGAGAAAAAATCTTAAGAANGGTTGTTTTACCGCTTCCATTTTTTCCTGATATTTTTACTAAATCTCCCTTATCAATTTCAATTGAAAGATTATTTATTATTTTATTTTCATTAAACTTTTTAGATAAGTCTTTAATACTTATGTATGATTTATCCATAAAAATATTTTTTATTTATTGACCTTATTCAATTGTAGACTAAACTAGTAACAACTATANGTATAACAAAATTAATTTAAATGATTTAATGGAGAAAAGCTATGAAGTTTGCAAGATTTGAAGTTTCTAATGAAATATCTTATGGAATAATCGATAATGGTGAGGTTATTCAAATTGATAATAACCCTATCTTAGGTTCTTATGATAAAACTGGAAAAAGTTTTAATGAATCTGATGTNAAGATTCTTTGCCCTAACCCAAACCCTTCAAAAAGTTTATGTTTAGCGCTAAATTATGGATCACATTTAGGTGAAAGAGGAGCTCCTACTAGACCAGAACCTTTTTATAAAACATCTACTGCTCTTATCGGCCCAGGTGATGCAATTAAAATTCATCCAGAGGCAGGATTAGTGGCCTGTGAGTCAGAACTGGTTGCAATAATTGGAAAAGTTACTAAAAATGTTTCTGAAGAAGAAGCATTAGACTATGTTTTTGGATATACCTGCGGAAATGATGTCTCTGCAAGAGAATGGCAAGGTGGAGATGATGCTGATAATCAGTGGTGGAGAGCAAAATCTGCAGATACTTTTGGTCCTTTAGGTCCATATATTGTAACTGACATTGATCCTCAAAATGTTGCTATAAGAGGTTTAGTAAATGGAGTAGAGGGACAAAGTTGTCATTCATCTGAAATGTTATTTTCAACTGCAAAGTCTATAAGTTTTATTAGTAAATATGCGACACTACTTCCAGGTGATATGCTTTGGACGGGGACTTCAGGTAAAACTCCTCCAATCAATCCTGGAGATACAGTAACCATAGAAATAGAAAATGTTGGAGTACTTGAAAACCCAGTAGAGTCAGCCTAAATTATTCCTAATCTTATTGCTTTAGCAACAGCTTCAGTACGATTTGATGAGTCTAATTTTATGCAGATGGTTTGAACTTTATTTTTTATTGTTTGTTCTGCTAAGTTCATGGCTTTNGCTATTTCCATAGCTTTAAAGCCATGGGATAGAAGCTCTAGAATTTCTAGCTCTTGTTCAGTGGTTTTTACTTTGTCTAAGTTATACATTAATATGAATATTTACTAAGTGACACAAAATTTATTTAGCATTAAAATAATAATAAGTTATACTTTCGAGTTTGTTAAAAAATCAACTTAGGAGAAAATATTTNCCCTAATGTTCTGGGAAATAAATAATTATGTTAAGTGAAATTGACGGAAAAAAATTTTGGATTTATTTTGTTTTATTTGTTGTCTCTTTATTTCTAATAATTTCTACTGGTATTTTTTTGAGTTTGGAAAACCTAAATAAAATTCTTTTTTTAGGATTTGAAGCATCTTCTAATACAAGTGCTTTTTATCTAAATTTTTCTAATCTAATACGATCAGGTATAGCATTTAGTGCTGGCTTAGTGGCGGTTTTCAATCCATGTGGATTTGCACTTTTNTCAGTTTATTTATCCTCTTTCTTAAGAAAAGACGAAAAACCCCTTTATGGGAATAGTTCATCTATTCTTTCAAGAAAAATCTTAGAACCGATTTATATTTCNACCATTGTAACTATAGGGTTTATAATAGTTTTTTTTATTTTTGGATCAATTATTTCTGCTGGATTTTATAGTATAAGAAGCATATTTTCTTATTTTGGGTTACTGATATCAATATTACTTTTAGGATACGGTTTTTTTATTTTGTATGGAGGTAATATATATTTCTCTAAATTACAAAAATTAGCATATTTTTTTGATTCTGAAAAAAGTGGAACTTCAAGATTTTATTTTGTTTATGGTATCTCATATGGAATAACATCTTTATCTTGTACTTTACCGATATTTATGTCAGTTGTTTTTAGTCTTACTAATGTTTCAGAAATACAAATTTTACTCAAAGACTTTATTCTTTTTTCAGTAGGTACATGGTTTGCACTTTTAACAGTATCTTTTGGATTATTATTCTTGAAATTTGTAATTGATAAAGTCAAAGTTTTTTTNATTATTTATAAATACATTACTTCTACTGTTTTGATTTTATCTAGTGCATATTTAATATTTTATTGGATGAGTGAATTCAAAATATAAATTTTCTTCTTACATTTTCTTAACCTTTTAGTGTAAAAAAGTATTAATAATTGTTATAATGATTGTTTGGATTATCGATTATATTTGATCTAAATTAAACTAAATTAAGGAATAAATTTGACTACAAAGAATGAAAAGCTATCAGCATCTATTCAAGAATTATTCGATGCTGGATCACATTTTGGACATCCTTCAAGAAGATGGAACCCCAAAATGACAGAGTATATCCACTCTAAAAGAAATGGTTCTCACATTATTAATCTTTCTAAAACCCAAGAAAAGCTTACTGAGGCGGTAACCTTTATTGAAACTATCATTTCTAATGGTGGTAATTGTTTATTTGTGGGTACCAAAAAGCATGCACAAAGTATCATACAANAAAATGCAGATAGATCTAATTCNATGTACATCAATCAAAGATGGTTAGGCGGATTAATGACCAACTTTAAGACAATAGAAAAAAGACTTGAGAGACTTGTAGAACTTGAAGACTCTTTTGCTAAAGGAATTGTTATCTCTCAGACAAAAAGAGAATCTCAAAAGCTTGATGCAGAGAGAGGAAGATTAAATAAATTCTTTTCTGGTATTAAAGAAATGAATGAATTGCCTTCTGTTCTTTACGTTGTGGATATACATAGAGAAAATATAGCGGTTGCTGAAGCAAAAAAATTAAATATACCGGTTGTAGCTATGGTTGATACAAATTCTGATCCAAACGAAGTTGAATATCCAATTCCTTCAAACGANGATGGTTTAAGGTCAATTCAACTAATTACTAATATAATTACTGATGCAATTATATCTGGACAAGAGTTGTATAAGAAAAAGCAAGAAGACCAATTAGCTGAAGAAGCAGAACTTGAAAGATTAGAAGCAGAAGCTAGAAATAAAGCTCAAGAAGAAGCTTCAAAGAGACAATCTAAGAAAAAATCAGAAACTGAAGCAAAACCAGAAGCAGAAGCAAAACCAGAAGCTGAAGCAAAACCAGAATCTGAAGCAAAACCAGAATCTGAAGCAAAACCAGAAGCNGAAGCAAAACCAGAAGCAGAAGCAAAACCAGAAGCTGAGCCAAAAGCAAAAGCTGAGCCAAAAGCAAAAGCTGAGCCAAAAGCAAAGGCTGAGCCAAAAGCAAAAGCTGAGCCAAAAGCAAAAGCTGAGCCAAAAGCAAANGCTGAGCCAAAAGCAAANGCTGAGCCAAAAGCAAAAGCTGAAGAAACAGATACAGAAAAAAAATAAACATATTTTAGGAGAAATTAATGGCTGAAATAACTGCTAAATTAATCAAAGAACTTAGAGATAATACTGGTGCCGGAATAATGGATGCTAAAAAAGCATTAGAAGATAGCCAGGGTGATATGCAAAAAGCAGAAGAATATCTAACTAAGAAAGGATTAGCATCTGTTGAAAAAAGAGCTGGTAGAGCTACTGAGAATGGAATAGTAGAATCTTATATTCATACCGGTGGAAGGATTGGAGCTCTAGTGCAACTATCTTGTGAAACAGATTTTGTTGCTAGGACTGATGAGTTTTCAGAATGTGCAAAAGAAATTGCTATGCAGGTAGCAGCAATGAATCCATCTTCAATTTCAAAAACAGAAGATTCAGATGAATCAGAAGATCAAATTTTAGAATTACAGCCCTACATTAGAGACTCCTCTAAAACTGTTGGAGAAGTAGTTAAAGAACTTTCTTCTAAGGTCGGAGAAAATATAGTTATAAAAAAAATAAATAGATTTGAAATTGGAAATTAATAAACCAAAAAGAATTGTCTTAAAATTATCAGGTGAGTCACTTAAAGGTGACCTTGAGTTTGGTCTTCATAGTGAAACAATAAAAACTATATCAACAGAAATTAAGAAGATTTCTAGTCTAAATATCCAAGTCTCTATCGTAGTTGGGGGAGGGAATTTTTGGAGAGGAATCGAGTATGAAAAAAGAGGTATGGATAGATCAACCGCTGATTATGCGGGTATGCTTGCAACTATAATGAATGCATTAGCTNTACAAGATGAACTTGAAAAGAATGATATTCCAGTAAGAACTCAAACTGCATTAAATTTACCTTCAGTTGCAGAGCCATATATAAGACGTAAAGCAATGAGACACTTGGAAAAAGGCAGATTAGTACTTTTTGCTGGAGGAACAGGAAACCCATTTATGTCTACAGATACAGCAGCAGCTTTACGAGCAATTGAGATAAATGCAGATTTACTCATAATGGCTAAAAATGGTATTGATGGAATGTATGATTCTGATCCAAATATTAATAAATCTGCAAAAAAGATAGAAAAAATAACCCATCATGAAGCATTGAGTATGAGATTAGCAGCTTTAGATTCAACTGCATTAACTCTATGTATGGATAACTTACTCCCAATTGTAATTTTTGATCTATTTAAACCTGATAATTTGTTAAATGTTATTTCGGGTAATAAAGTGGGGACCCAAATATATACACCAACAAAATCTTAGGTAATATATATAAAAAAAATAAGGATTTAATATGGAATTATCAGAAATACTTAAGGACTGTTCAGAAAGAATGAAATCTTCATGTGATTTTTTTGTAACAGACATAAAATCTATACGTACAGGAAGAGCAAGTATTAGTCTTCTTGANAATATTAAGGTTGATTATCATGGATCTATTATGCCATTAAATCAGCTATCTCAAATTTCTTTAAGTGATCAAAGGAGTATGACNGTACANCCTTGGGATAAAACAGCAGTTCAAATTATAGCNAAAGCAATTCAAACTTCAGATTTAGGAATAACTCCACAAATTGAAAGTGATGTAATTAGAGTAAATATTCCTCCAATGACAGAAGAAACAAGAATTGAAGTTGTAAAAGTACTAAAACAAAGAAGTGAACAATCAAAAGTATCAGTTAGAAATATAAGAAGAGATGGTCAAGACGAAATTAGAAAGCTTGAAAAAGAAGGGAATTGTTCAGAGGATGATTCGAGAAGAGCTTCTTCTGATCTACAAAAGTTGACTGATGATTCTATAAAAATAATAGACAGTGAATCAAGCTCTAAAGAATCTGAAATAATGCAAGTTTAGAAATGGTAGAAAATACTATTCCAAANCACGTAGCAATTATTATGGATGGTAATGGAAGATGGGCATCAGAAAAAAATCTTCATAGATCAAAGGGTCATATTAAGGGTTATCAAAATATTAAGCCCATTACACTTCATGCTAAAAAATTAGGAATTAAATACCTTACTCTTTTCGCATTTTCTACAGAAAATTGGAAAAGATCTAAAGAAGAAGTTGGTTTTATTATGAATCTTGCTTTAGAAGTAATAATCAAAGAATCTAAAGAATTAAATCAAAATAATATTAATATTACTCATTTAGGAAGTAAGGAAAATTTACCTAAGGAAATGCTTGAAAAAATAAACAAATCAGAAAAATTGACTGAAAATAATGAAGAATTTTTTTTATCGGTTGCATTTAACTATGGAGCAAGAAATGAGATTATTAAGACTGTAAACAAACTACTGGAAAATAATGTTGAGAAAATTAATGAAGATATATTTTCCTCTAACTTGATGACTAAGAACTATCCAGACCCAGATATTATAATCCGAACTGGTGGTCAAAAAAGGCTTTCAAATTTTCTACTTTGGCAATCTGCTTACTCAGAACTTTTCTTTCATGAGAAATTTTGGCCTGATTTCAGCACAGATGACTTGGATATGATTATTAATAATTATGCATTAAGGGAAAGAAATTTTGGAAATTAGTAATAGACTAAAAAGAATAATTACAGCCATTATCGGAATAACAGTAATTATTTTAGGTTTAGAATATTTACCATCTATATCCTTTTCTAGTTTTATTGATTTTTCTATCCATCCACTTGTAATAGCTGCATTAATAATATTATTGTATGAGATTTTCAGACAATATTATAAAAATCCAAATTCTAGAAATNCAAAATATTATATATTTTGCATAACTTATATTATTTTTTTTACTCATGTTGTCTTGATTGAAAATATTATGGATCATTGGAAAATCATTTTTTTATTTGTTCTATCCCAAGTTTTTGTAGTAGATTCTTCAGGATATTTTGTAGGGAAGTTATTAGGTAGATCTAAAATTGAATTTCTTTCAAAAATCTCACCTAATAAAACAACTGAAGGATATATTGGTTCAATAATAATTGGATTTTTATATGGATTTATATCACTCTACATTATCAAGAGTACTTATTTTGATAATTTAGGAATACTTACGATTTTCTTAATAACAATAGGTATNGTTTTTTCNAGTATTGTTGGGGATTTATCAGTTTCAAAAATAAAAAGAATTTTAGATATTGATGATTTCTCAAATCTATTTTATGGGCATGGAGGGATTTTAGACAGACTAGATTCTATTCTGCCTAGTTTTACATTATTTTTTTGGATATTCTTTTTAACATGAAAAAAGTTGTAATAATCGGATCAACAGGTTCTATAGGAGAACAAACTATTGATNTCTTAAGAAATCAAGACTCTGTTGAAATTTATGCGTTAACTGCTGGTAAAAATTTAGAAAAACATAAGAAGCAATTAATCGATATAAAACCAAAATACTATGACAATTTAGAAAAAATTGATTATAAAATTTCTGGTTCAACATTAATTGACTCAAATGAAATAGTAAATAATGATGAAATCGATTTTATCCTTTTTGCTTCATCCGGATCAGAAGCTTATGAACCAATTTTTTCAGCTATAGAAAACGGTATAAATGTTGGGCTAACAAATAAGGAAGTTATTGTGACTTATGGGCCCATTCTATTTGATTTAGCTAAGAAAAAAAAATCTAAGGTTTTTCCAGTTGATTCTGAACCATCAGCAATTTGGCAATGTATTGAAGGGGAAGAACGCAAAATATCTAAAATTATATTAACAGCTTCTGGAGGAATATTCAGAGATAAAAAGTTTGGTGAATTGAAAAATATTACTCCGAAAGATGCAACGTCTCATCCAAATTGGAATATGGGTAAAAAAATTACGGTTGATTCCTCTACTATGATGAATAAAATTTTTGAAATAGTCGAAACATCTTATATGTTCAATATACCATTTGAAAATATTGATGTTTTAATTCATAGACAAAGTATAGTTCATTCGATGGTAGAATTTTTTGATGGTTCAATAAAGGCTCAGTTATCAAAAGCAGATATGAAACTCCCAATTCAATATGCATTGGATTTTCCAAACTTTAATCTAAACTATGAAAATAAATTAGATTTTTCAGATATACAAACTTTAACCTTTTCTCCTGTAGATAGAAGTAAGTACCCTTGTTATGATTTTTCCATTGATTACATAAAGAAAGGTAAGTTATACATATCAGCTTTATCTATATTAGATGAAATTTTAGTAAATCTATTTCTAGATGAAAAAATTTCTTATGTTTCAATTCCCTTGTACTTAGAAAAATTTTTAGATCAAGAAAAATTTGATCAAAATTTTACAATAGATAATATAATTGAAGTTAGAGAATACTTAACTAAAAAGGTATTCAAAGAACTTAAAATTTAAAAAGTTAAATGCAAATATTTATTAGTATCATTACATTATCTCTTATAATTACTCCATTGGTAGTTTTGCATGAATTAGGGCATTACTTAACGGCTAAATATTTTAAGGTTAGAGTTCTTGAGTTTGGTATAGGATTTCCTCCAAGATTTTTTAGTATTTGGACTAAACCTAAAGAATTTAATATAGATAAAACATGTGATGTGTTTGATCTAAAAGCTAATCAAATTGTTTATATAAAATTAGATGAAAAAAATCTAGTTACTGAGATATCCAAAACAAAAGACATTAATAACTTAAGTAGTTTCATACCAGTAAAATTAATAGATATAAATGATAAAAAAATATTTGTAAAAACAATGCTATGGAGCCTGAATCTTATCCCATTTGGTGGATTTGTAAAATTATTTGGAGAAGAAAGTAATAAATCAAAAGATTCATTAAGCCAAGCTACAAAATTAGCTAGATTTATAATAATTTTTTCAGGTTCATTTATTAATTTTTTACTTCCCTTCGTGATGATATTTACGATAAATATATTTATTACCGAAAAAAATGTATCAGATGTAATAATTCAAGGAGTGATGGAAGATTCTCCTGCATATAGTTCAGGTATTAAGTCTGGAGATAAAATTATTTCTATTGATAATGTAAAAGTTTATTCTGTTTCTGAATTACAAAGTATTATTACAAAAAATTTAGGAAATAATTCAAATTGGGAAATTTCTAGAGGAATTCCAAAAGTTTTCATGGGACCAGGAGAAAAATCTACATATGATTATGCTGATGATTCAACAATCTCTTTAAACGTTAACTCTCGTTGGGATCCTCCAATTCATACAATTGGAGAAGATATATCTTTAGAAAAAGCTAGAATATATGATCCTTCCTCAGGATCTATAACTTACTTAGAAGTTTCATATGATTCAAGTGAGGGATTCATATCACTATCCGAGTCTATGAAATATGTTGATTCAGAAATAGGAGATAAAATACCAATAGTTATTGACAGCTCCGAGGTGGGTATCCCTATTGATGTAGCAAGAAAAATTGATAGTAGATCTGGAATTAAAAATACTATTCAAGAAGGTTCAGTGGGTATATTAGTGAGATCTGAAAATCCTCGAAAATATAATGAGAATTTTTCAGAAAATATTTCTTCAGCAATAAGAAGTTCATTAGATATTTATCATCTAAGTTATCTATCAATAATGGGCATAATTAATAGATCAAATAATCCTATATTTGATGGACCTAAAGCAATTGGTCCAATAGGTTTAGGGCAAATAAGTGGAAATGTTGCCACATCTTCAATATCAATATCTGAAAGAATTTTAATTTTATTTACACTCTCTTCATCAATTAGTCTGTCTCTAGCAGTTATAAATTTATTACCATTTCCTGCACTTGATGGAGGTCGGTTAGCTTTTTTATTCATAGAAATTTTCAGAAGAGGCAAAAAAGTTCCTGAAAGAGTTGAATCCTACATACATGGCTTGGGATTTATTATACTTATATTATTGATAGTTTATATTTCGTTTAAAGATATTTCCAGATTATAGAGGATAAATAAAATATGAGAAAAATAACTCACGTAGTAAATGTTGGGGGAGTTAAGGTAGGAGGTAACAACCCAATCGTAGTTCAGTCTATGACTGATACAGATACATCAGATATCAATAAAACCGTAAACCAAATCGAAGAATTATATAATGCTGGATCAGAAATAGTTAGAGTAACTGTAAATAATGTCGAATCTGCTAAAGCTATTTCTAAAATAAAGCCTATATTGTCTGACAAGGGTATTAATGTACCAATCATTGGTGACTTTCATTTTATTGGACATAAAATCTTGAGAACTGTTCCAGAATGTGCAGAAAATTTAGATAAATATCGAATAAATCCTGGAAACTTAGGTAGTGGGAACAGAAAAGATGATAATTTTAAAACCTTTATTGATATTGCTAAAGATCTTGATAAACCGGTTAGAATTGGAGTTAATGCAGGTTCTTTAGATCAGGAACTTTTAGATCTTAAGATGGAAGAAAATAATAGATTGAGAGTACCCAAAAGTGCTGAAGAAGTTGAATCTGATGCATTAATTTCAAGTGCAATTATTTCTTATCAGAAAGCCATAGATTACGGTCTAAGTAAAAATAATATTATTATTTCATGTAAAGTATCTAGATTAAATCAAATGGTACATTGTTATCGTGAAATTTCTAAACAATGCTCTGCACCTTTACATCTTGGATTAACTGAAGCTGGATTAGGTATGAAATCTATTGTNGCTACTACAGCAGCTCTNTCAATACTTATAGAAGAGGGAATAGGAGACACTATAAGATCTTCTCTTACTCCGGAAGTTGGAGCATTGAGATCTAGAGAAGTCGAATTATGTCAGGAAATCCTTCAATCTTTAGGAATTAGAACATATAAACCACAAGTTACAGCTTGTCCTGGTTGTGGTAGAACAACTTCAACTTATTTTAGAGAACTAGCATCTGAAATAAAAGATCATTTAGATTTAAAGAATAAGCAGTGGAAAAAAGACTTTCCTGGCTCTGAGGAATTAAAAGTTGCAGTTATGGGATGTGTAGTAAATGGTCCCGGAGAGTCAAAAGCAGCTAACATAGGAGTTTCATTACCAGGATCTGGTGAAAGTCCAGTAGCACCTGTTTTTGTAGATGGTGAAAAGGTGAAAATTCTCAAAGGCGAAAATATATCAAATGAATTTATTCAGATGGTTGAATCTTATGTTGAAAAAAAATGGGGAAATAAATGAATATAAATTCTTTTTTAGGCTCTAAAAAACTTAGTAATTTCTTTTGGAAGACATATAGAGAAGATCCCCAGAATATAGAAACTGAGAGCCATAGATTGCTTCATAGATCAGGATTTATTTCCCAAGTTTCTAGTGGTATTTTCAGTTTTCTTCCAATTGGATGGAGATCTATAGAAAAAATAAAAAATATTATTCGAGATGAAATGAATAATTCTGGAGCACTGGAAATTAATATGCCTGTTGTTCAACCTTCAGATTTATGGTCTAAATCTGGTAGAATAGACACTTTTATACCTCCTTTGGCAAAATTTTCAGATAGAAGAGATAATGAATTAATTATAGCTCCAACTCACGAAGAAACTGTAACAGACATGGTTGCAAAAAATGTATCTTCATACAGAGACCTACCATTTATTTTGTATCAAATTCAAACAAAATATAGAGAAGAACCTAGACCTAGGGCAGGGCTATTGAGGGTTAGAGAGTTTGAGATGAAAGATGCTTATTCTTTTGACGTTGATGAAGAAGGCCTTGATATATCTTATAAAAAAATGATTGATGCTTATAACAATATTTTTCGTAGATGTTCAACTGATGTAGTTATTGTTGATGCAGACTCAGGTGCAATTGGAGGAAAAGAATCTAATGAATTTATTATGTTAGCTGAATCTGGTGAAGATGTAATATTATTGAGTGAAGATAAGAAATATGCTGCCAATTCTGAAAAAGCTGTATTTCTCAAGAATGAATATAATTCAGAAAAAGATGAAAAGCTAGAATTGATAGATACTCCTGACTGTAAGAATATTGATAATTTAGAAAAATTATTGTCAGTAGATAAGAAAAATATTCTTAAAACCATAATATATAAATCAGATGATGAATTAATAGGCTGTGTAATAAGAGCTGATTATTCATTAAATGAAACAAAGATTAGAAATTATCTTAATTCTACTCATCTTAGCCTAGCTTCAGATAAAGATCTTATTGATAAAAACTTAATTCCTGGTTATATATCGCCAATAAATATAGAAAACATAAGATTTATTTTTGATGATTCAGTTAAATTAGGCCCAAATAATTTTATTGTTGGAGCTAATATTTTTGAAAAACACTATAAAGGATTAAGTGTAAATAGAGATCTAAATATAAATGAGATTTTAGACATAGCAGAAGCTGAAGAAGGGCATAAATCTAAAGATGGCTCTAAACTTATTGCAAAAAGAGGAATTGAAGTTGGTCATGTATTTAAGTTAGGTGATTCCTATACATCGAAGATGGGAGCTAAGTTTTCCGATAAAGACGGGAAATATAAAGATATATTAATGGGTTGTTATGGAATTGGTGTCGGAAGGCTTTTAGCAGCTTGTATTGAAGCTAATAAATCAGATAATGCTATGAATTTACCAATTTCAATTTCACCTTTTTCAATATACTTGATGGCTCTTCAAACAAAAGATGATGAAGTGATGAAAATTTCAGATCAAATTTTTCAAAAATTATCATCTATTGGATTTGATCTATTATTTGATGATAGAGATATCCAAACTGGTGTGAAGTTTAATGATTCAGATTTATTATCTTTACCTTTTAGAATTGTAGTTTCAAAAAGAAATTTAGATAATGGGGTCCTTGAATTATACGATAGAGATAATGACGAAACCCTCACTTTGACACAAGATCAAATATTAGAATTTTTTAAAAATATTAAAATCTAGTTACATTTATATACATAAAATGATAGAATGAGACGTGAGTATACAAAATAAATAAAGGATTAATTTAAAACGAAGGTGGGCTTTGCCCACTCTTTTTTTTTATTAGCGGTTATCTAGGAGGTAACTTTGAAGAATGAACTTTTCTTAGCCCTAACGCAGCTTGCTGCTGAGAGAAATTTGCCTCAATCAATAGTTGTTTCTGCAGTGAAAGAAGCTTTAGCTTCAGCTTATAGAAAAGATCCTGCTGCTAAAGGTCAGGATATTTTAGTTGAAGTTGACTCTGAAACAGGAGATGTTATTGTAAAGACAATCCTAAATGTAAAAGAAGAAGAAGAAATTGAAGATCCTTTATCTGAAATATCTGAAGAAGAAGCTCAAAAAATAAATAAAGATCTTAGAGTGGGAGATTTTATTGAAACTGGATTCATGGAATATAATCCTGGTAGAATTGCTGCTCAAACTGCAAAGCANGTAGTTTTACAAAAACTAAGAGAAGCTGAAAGAGATTTAGTTTTTGGNAAGTTTGCAGATAAAAAAGGGCAAGTAATTGTAGGAACGGTTCAAAGAGTAGATTCTAGAAACGTATTTGTTGATATTGGAAGAACAACTGCACTTATGCCCCCATCTGAACAAACTTATTATGAAAGATATAGAGTTGGTCAAAAACTTAAATTCTTTGTTACTGAAGTTCAAAGAACAGCTAGAGGCCCTGAAATCATAGTATCTAGAACCCACCCAGATTTACTTAGAAAATTATTCGANTCTGAGGTTCCTGAAATAACTACTGGTGTAGTTGAAATCAAAGCTCTTTCTAGAGAAGCTGGAGCAAGATCGAAAGTTGCTGTTGCATCAGAAGATATTGAAGTTGATGCNGTTGGAGCATGTGTTGGTCTTAGAGGTATTAGAATTCAAAATGTAGTAAATGAACTACTNGGAGAAAAAATAGATGTTGTAGATTGGGATGAGGATCCTAGAGTATTAATTACTAATTCTTTATCTCCAGCTAATGTGACTAAAGTTCAGGTAAATGAAGATGATAGAACTGCTNTAGTTATAGTTCCTAGAAAGCAACTTTCATTAGCTATAGGAAAAGAAGGTCAAAATGCTAGATTAGCAGCNAAGCTTACTTTATGGAAAATTGACGTTCAGCCTGAAGAGGATCAAGTGGTTGAAGTTGTCGAGGAAACTAAAGAATCTCCTANAGAGANAAAAGAAGTTGTTGAGGAAACTAAAGACAAGGAAGAAGTTAAANCTCAAGAAGTAGTACAAACTATTGAAGAAGAAATTTTGGTACAAGAAGATTTAGTTGACGATTCTGCAGAGTTGATNGCTCTAGAAAAAGAAATTCAAGAACTAGAAGATAAAGAAGAAAAAGAAAAAATATTACAAAAACAAAAAGAAGATATACTAGATTTTTCTTCTGAAGATATATGGAATTTAGGCGGTTCCAAAAAATCAGATAAATCTGATGATACCATTAGATTTGCTGAAGATATTGAATCTCTTAATTCATTCAAATCTGATGATAAAAATGCTAAAAAATCTAATAGGAAAAGAAAAAACAGAAGATAATTAGAGGTAAAATTTGACAACCACAGATCCAGATCAAACTAATGANGAGATTAAATCTCCAGTCTCATTACCTTTAATAATAACAGTTGGTGATTTAGCTGAAACTTTGTCTGAATCTCAAGTTGATGTAATAAAAGCACTGATGAAATTAGGTGTTATGGCATCTGTAAATCAAGAAGTTGATTTTTCAGTAGCTGCTAGGGTGGCTCAATCTTTTGAAATACCAGTTCTAAAACCAAAAGAAGCTGTAGACAATTCTACTGCACTTAATGTTGGCTCTTCAATAGATGTAAATAATGATAACCAAGGTGAAAAAAGAGCACCTGTAATAACTGTCTTAGGTCACGTTGATCATGGAAAAACTACTCTTCTGGATTCTATAAGAAAAACAAATGTAGTAGATGGAGAGCATGGAGGTATAACCCAAAAAATTGGTGCGTATCAGGTAAAGCATAAAGGTTCAGAGATGACATTTATTGATACACCTGGTCATGAAGCCTTTTCTTCAATGAGAGTTTCAGGAACAAGTGTTACAGATATTGTAGTTTTAGTAGTTGCTGCTGATGATGGTTTGATGCCACAAACAATTGAATCAATAAATCATGCAAAAAATGCAAAGGTTCCAATGATAATTGCAATTAATAAATGCGATCTAGAAGGAGCAGATATTGATAGAGTTAAGAGTCAATTGACTGAGCATGAAATAATAGTTGAAGATTATGGTGGAGAGGTTTTATCAGTTCAAGTTTCAGCTCTTAAAGGAGATGGTATAGATGAATTACTTGAATCTATATCGTTAGTCTCAGAAATAAATGAATTGGAATCAAATTCAAAAACATCTGGGAAAGGTGTAATAATAGAGTCATATAACGATCCTAAAAAAGGATCAATATCAACTGTGCTTGTTAAGTCTGGAACGTTTAAACAGGGTGATATTTTGGTATCTGGAAACAATTCTGGTAAGATTCGTCAGATGGTTGATGGATACACTCATGAAATCAAATCTGCAAAACCTTCAACTCCTATTCAAATTATGGGTATGTCAGATATAAATAATATTGGAGATGTCGTAGAAGTTGTAAAAGACGAAAAACAAGCTAGAAAGATTATCCAACAAAGAAATAGAGAAAAACAGACAAAAAATTCAAAGATTACTACCTTATCTCAAGTAGTTAAAAGAGCTAAAGCTTCTAAAGATAAAGAAATAAATATAGTTATTAAGACTGGTTCTAATGGAGCCTTAACTGCTGTTGAACAAGTAGTTAGTGACTTAACTAGCGAAGAAATACAAGTAAAAATAATATCTGGATCTGTTGGTGCTGTCACAGAGTCTGATGTGATGCTAGCTTCAAGTGCTGAGGATAGCATAATTGTAGCTTTCCAGACGATAGTACAAAATGGTGCAGTAAGCCAATCTGAAATGAATAATATTCCTATACGAACTTTTGATATTATTTATACCTTAGTTGATGAAATAAAAGAAATTATTGAAGGCTTAAAAGGTACTGAAAAATCTGAAATTAATATAGGTTCTGCTAGGATACTAGAGGTATTTCCAAGAGGTAAAGTACAAAAAATTGCTGGAGTTAGAGTATTTGAGGGAAATATGATTCGAAATGCAAGAATACGACTAGTCAGAAAAGAAGAAACTATATTTGATGGTGGTATTGAATCAATGAGACATCTCACACAAAATGTGACAGAACTTAAAAATAATCTTGAGGGAGGAATTGTGCTAAATGGATTCCATGATCTTCAAATTGATGATGTCTTAGAATGTTATGAACTGAGGTAATAATTTATGGATTTTCGAATTGAGAAATTTAATAATTCAATAAAAAAAATTATAGGTGAATCCATAACAAATGTAGAAGATTATCAAGATTTTTCTATGATATCTATTATGAAAGTTGAAACCAGTAAGGACCTCTCTTATTGTAAAGTTTTTGTAAGCGTTTTCAATCAATCTAACAGTGATTCAGAAGAAGCAGTTATAAAATTAAATGAAAGAGCTTTCTATTTTCAAAAAATTATTTCTAATAAAGTTAGAACTTCTAGGATTCCAAAAATTAAATTTTATTTAGATAAATCATCTGAATTTCAAAGACAAATAGATGAATTGATTGATGAAGTTTCTTTTGAGAAATAATAAATAATGATTTTTCAAAATAGTGGAATTTTTATAATAAATAAACCATACCAATGGACATCCAATGATGTTATTAGAAAAATTAAGTCAAATTATAAGTTCAAAAAAATTGGTCATGCAGGTACTTTAGATCCACTTGCGACAGGGATACTTCCAATTTTAGTTAATGACTCTACTAAGTATTTTGATTATTTTCAAACTTTCAAGAAATCGTATCTAGCTGAAATAAAATTCGGATTTTCTACCTCCTCTTATGATTTGGAGGGTGAAATTGATGGAAAAACAGATTATTTACCACAAAATATAGAATTAATTAAGAAAAATATTTCTTATTTTATAGGTTCAATAAAACAAGTCCCTCCAAAATATAGTGCCATCAAAAAAAATGGAAAAAGATTATATGATTATGCAAGAAATGATGAAGATATTGAGATTGAATCCCGAGAAGTAGAAGTTAGTGAGATCAAAATAATTGATTGGAAAACACCGATCTTAAAAGTCATAATTAATTGTTCTAGTGGTTTTTATGTTCGTAGTTTTGCCAACGATTTAGGTAAAAAACTTGGTTCCTTAGCTGTTCTAACAAGTTTATCCAGAATAAATTATGGACCCTTCGAAATTAAAGATTCGATAAATATAGAAAATATTAACCCAATAGAAAAAAAACTTATTTCAATTGACTCTATATTTTTAAATAATAAAAAAATAGTTTTTGATGATGATATGGAAAAATCTTATTATAACGGAAAGGTCTTTACTTCTGAAAATTTGAAATTAAGTTTATTGAAAGAACAAGATATAAAAATATATAATAGTAATGACGAATTTATTGGATTACTAACTTATGATAGTAGAAAAAAATTTTGGAAACCAAAAAACATTATAAGATTATTCTGAGCTATCATAATTATCATTAATTACTTCAAAATAGAAACAAAATATGCCAATAGAAATACTTAGGAAATTTTTCCAATTAAAAACTGCAGCAGGTATTTTATTACTTTTAGCTGCGATTGCAGCAATAGTTGTTGAAAACTCATTTTTAAGTGATTCATACTCTAAACTTTTACATAGTTCAATAAGTCTTAAGATTTCTAATTTTACTATTGATAAAGATTTACATCACTGGATTAACGATGGGCTAATGGCTATCTTCTTTCTTTTAGTCGGATTAGAAATAAAAAGAGAATTAATTCAAGGTCATCTTTCTACAAGGCAACAATTTAGCTTACCTGCAGTTGCAGCGATTGGAGGGATTACTGTACCTGCAATCATTTATATAAGCTTAAATTTTGGAAATGATGTAACAACTAATGGTTGGGCTATACCTACTGCTACAGATATAGCATTTGCACTAGGTGTAGTAACATTACTTGGAGATAGAGTCCCTATCTCCTTAAAAGTCACTTTAGTGGCGATTGCAATTATTGATGATCTAATGGCTATAATAATTATTGCAACATTCTATACTTCTGACTTATCAATTTACTATTTGTTATTAGCAGCTGTGGCCACATTTATATTATTTTTATTGAATAACAGACAAATTAATAAATTATTTCCTTATATTANTGTAGGAATTTTACTATGGATGTTTGTATTAAAATCAGGAATACATGCTAGTTTAGCNGGAGTANTATTAGCACAATTTATTCCACTAAATTCNAAAGATAACTCATCGCATTCACCTTTACNGAACTTGGAACATTCAATAGCTCCATGGGTAAATTTTATTATTTTGCCNATTTTCGCTTTTGCGAATGCAGGAGTTTCCTTTTCAGGAATGAAATTGAATCTTCTTTGGGATCCAGTTACCTTAGGGATCATACTAGGATTATTTTTTGGTAAGCAAATTGGTGTAATGTTATTTACATATGTTGGAAGTTTATTAAGAGTTTGTAAATTACCATCTGATATATCATGGGCACAGTACTATGGACTTTCATTAGTTACCGGTATCGGTTTTACTATGAGCTTATTTATAGGAAGCTTAGCTTTTACAGACCCTGAATATCAAACCTCTGTGAGACTAGGAGTTTTAATTGCTTCATTACTTGCAGGTATATTAGGTTATTTGACATTAAGGATTACCACTAAATCTTCGTAAATATAAATTCTTTTTATATAGCAATAAAAAAACTTTAAAATCTTATTTTTTGTCCATCAAATGCAATTTGCATTTTTATATTTGTTTCATTAGAAATTTTTTCCAAATATTTGTTTGTTTCATAATGATCAATATCATGGCATATATCAGTAAAGTAAACATATTTTGGATTTAGTTTTATGGCTGTTTCTATAGCTTCTTCAAGTGTAAAGTGAGATCGATGNTTTTTCCCAGATCTCAAGGCATCTAAGATAATGATTTCGCTTCCAGAAATTTTATCCATGGTTTCATTAGGAATAAATGAACAGTCACTGATATAAGTAAGATTATCAATTCTGTAACCATTAGCAAAATAATTAGCACCATGATTCACTTTCAAGTGAATCAGTTTTTCTCCTTCAATCATTGTGAAATCATCATCTATTATATTAAAACTTAATTTTGCTACAGTTCCTCCTGANGTTATTTTAGTTGTGTCAACCAAATAGTAAAAAGTTTTTTTNACAACTTCCAGATCCTCATTTCTAAGAAAAATAGGAATATTTGTTTGGGTATTATTTGTCCAATCTCTTAGATCGTCAAAACCCCCAGCAGCATCTTGATGAGCGTGAGTAAGTATTACACCGTCTATTTTATTTATATTAAATTTAGGGAACCATTTAATTGCTGACTGATAAAAAAATTTACCCGCATCAATGAGGATATTTTTAGTAGTATCATCTGAACTAATCTTAATTAATGCACTAGTGTTATGCCTTCTATTTTTTGAATTTGGCTCAATTGCATTATTACAAACTTTGCATCCAAGTCCATTAGTTAAACAACTTACTCTTGGAACTCCNTCNGAAGTACCTGTCCCTAAAAAAATAAGTTCTTTTTTCAATTTATTCATTAAAAATTCTTTCTTTAGGTTCAGAACCAAATCCTAAATAATTATTTAGTTCTAAAATACCTTTATCAAAATTCATAACTGAATTATTGTTCCATTGTTCCATAGATATTTTTTTATCATAAGGGCTATGTATTTCAGCCAAATTCTCTACTTTACCTGATTGAATTAGAGGTAGACCCCATGGTTCTCCTCCTCTGTGCAAAATAATTGGATATTTACCATTAGAAATAAGGATTATTTTTAATAGAGCACTAATTCCTCCACACCACGTTATATCTGGTTGCCAAAAATTATAAGTATTATTATGTTTCATGATTGAAAAATTTTCGTAGTTTAAGTCGTGTTCTCCTCCAGCAAGTAATATACCATTCAGTTCACTTAAGAAAGATTTTGTATTTAACATTTGATCGGGTGTTGAAACATCCTCAAACCAATATATATCTAAGTCACTTAAGCTCTTTGACATCTTTATTGTGTACTCAATATCCCATGACATATATGAATCTAACATAATGTTTTGAGTATTTTGAAATTTATTCCTTATTCCTTTAATTTCTTTTACTAGAGTGTCTTTGTCTTTTTTAAAATCTTCAGATGATCTTACACTTAATTTATAATTTATAAATCCTAATTTATTGTATATTTCTACGTCATTTCCAGTTGCATAAGTTTTTATTTTTGAAANATGATTTTTTGTATTTTCTTCAATTAAATTCTTTATAGGGGTTTCATAATATTTACTGTAAGCATCCCAAATTGCCAAATCAATTGATGAAATTGCCATTGAAGCAATTCCNCCTCGACCATATGGAATACTTTCTTTGTAAAGTTCTTCAAAAATAGTTTTAATATCTCCTAGGCTTTCTATATTTTTATTAATTACTAAGTCTGAGAGATGACCCTTAATTACATTGACTGAAGCTAATCCTCCACCTCCAGTTCCATAACCAAATATTTTTGAATTATCAGTATGNACTCTCGTTATAATTTGCCATAAATTTGGCCTCCATGNCCTAAGAGATGCTTTATAACTCGGGTATACTACTTCAATTTTTGTTATTTTCATACGTCTTTGATTGGATTTTATGTATAAAATGTTTAATTACGGGGTGTGGCGCAGCGGTAGCGCACTCGCTTTGGGAGCGAGGGGTCACAGGTTCAAATCCTGTCACCCCGACCATCTTTTTTATCATTTATGTATTAAACTATATCAATATATTTTTTTTTTATAAATAAGAGGTATTTTTATGAATTGGTTAGTAGGAACGTATTCAAAAAGAAATAGTGACGGAATATATATAATTCATTTTGATGAAGAAAAAGAAGAATTCATTAAGTTGAATTCTTTTCCAGAAATAAGTCCAGGGAATCCTTCNTTTGTTATTAGTGGATTAAATAATAAAATTTTTGCTGTAGGGGAGTCGGTTAATGGAAGCCCTGGAGTAATTTGTTCNTATTTCTTAAGTAACAATGAACTAATCAAGATTGATGAATCTGAAACCAACGGTTTAAATCCTTGTCATCTTGCAATTAATGANCAAAATGATTTTTTGGTTGCGGTTAATTATAGTTCTGGAGATTTTTCAACATTCAGTGTTGATAATGAAGGTAAATTGAAATTTATTGAAAAAAAATCTCACAAAGGATCTAGTATAAATAAAGATCGTCAGAATGAACCACATGCTCATTCTATAAATTTTTTCAATAATAATAATTTTTTTGTTTGTGATTTGGGAATTGATAAAATAATTAGATATACCACTGATTCAAAATCAAAAAAAATAATTGAATCAAATTCCTATAAAACTAACCCAGGAGCAGGTCCAAGACATTTTATTATCGATAAAGAAAATAATGCNGCGTATAGTATTAATGAACTAGATTCAACTATTAACTTTTTTAATCTTTCAACTGATATGGATCTGATTTCTAAGCAAATAATATCTACTATTCCTAAAGATTATAAATTGGAAACTACAACAGCAGACATTCATTTATCAAAAGATAAAAATTACTTATATGGTTCAAATAGAGGACATGATTCTATATCTAAATTTTTAGTTAATAATGATGGACAATTATTATTTGATAAACATTTTTCAACTCTTGGGAAAACTCCTAGAAATTTTGCAATTACTCATTCTGGGAAGTATTGTTTAGTTGCTAATGAAAATACTGATGATATACAAAGTTTTAAGATTGATGATAACGGTGATTTGATTTCAACCGGAGAAAAAATATCTATCCCTTCTCCTGTTTGCTTATTAGAGATTATCAAATGAAGGTCTTATGACCTTTTTTGTAGTCTCTAAAGTTAATATAACAAAAGCACCAAGACATGAGAAAAATGCAGAAATCCAAATTGCATATACATATCCTCCTGTTACATCAAATACTAATCCAGGTATAAACCCTCCTAGAGCCATTCCAAAGCTTGCAGCTAGAATTTGCCAACCATAAGTTGTATCCATTCTGAAAAAACCATAGTATTTACGATTCATTATAGGAAATAAAGTACCTTCACCACCATAAGGGATAGCCCATAAAATCCCAACTAAATAAAACATCCATTTATCAGAAGTAAATGCCCAAGGTATTACAAATAAACCCTGCCCCAAAAAAGAAAGAAACATAATTGTTTTTGGGTTTATTGAATCACCTAAAATAGGTGTTACAAACCTTGTACTAATAGATACAACCATAATTATAGTTAGACATAATACAGAGTCCGTATATCCAATTCCTTTAGATATCATTAAAGGCACTAAACCAATAAGTATTACAGCATGACCGACACATCCCAAAAAATGAATATTCATTAGACTCCAAAAAGCATTTGTACCATAAACAATTTTCTGTAGATTTATTTGATTGTTTTCTTTAGAAGTATCTTTTTGTTCTTCCTCAGCCAATGAATCTATACCATAGGGTAATACCCCCTTCTCTTCAGGAGTATTCTTCCAAAATCCCAAGGCAATAACCATTATTACTGTTCCTACTACTCCACTTATTATGAATGTTTGTTGCCAACCTATAGAATCTAGCATTATTCCCATTATTTGAATAACAACAGCTGGCCCTAAGCTCCACATACCTATAATTAATCCNGTCGCTAAACCTAATCTTGATTTAAACCAAATTGCTACAGCGGGTATAACAGGAACTAGAAACATAGACTGTGCAAATCCAAATATAATTCCATAAGATATATAAAATTCAATTATTGTTGTTGCAAGAGCAGTCCAAAGCATGCCAATTAAGAATAAAGCTAATCCAATATACATTGTTTTTTTTGCACCAATTTTTGTTGAGCAATAACCTGCCATTGGGGATGAAATAGCTGTTACCATCGACATTATAGCGTAAGCGATACCAATTGATTTTGGATCCCAAGAGAACTCTTCAACTAAAGGATCGATGATTATTCCAAAAGCCATTCTTATTGCAGAACCAATCATTTGAGCGATTGCACCAACTGCAACAATTATCCACCCATAGTGTTTCCAGTCAACTTCTTTGAAACTTCTTACAATTCTTAATGCAGAGGACATATATAAAAGCTACTTTCTTGAAGCCATGAAGGTTGGTAATTTGTATTATCATTGATTTTATTTTGATAATCCCAAGCATAAAAATAAATTAATATTGCAAATGAAGAAAAAAAAGAAATAAGAAAAAGTGATATGCCTTTAACAGGAATTTTTTCTGATTTCATATTATTTATCCTTATTATTTATTCGAAATTATCTTTCATCTTGTTCATTATCCTATAAATAAAAAAAACTTGTACTAAAAATGATAAGCAAAAAAATAGAATTATTATTATTCTTTTTATAAAAAATTAATAACTTATTTATTATGCTTTATTTTAATGCTTGTCCAAAATGCAAAAAAGGAACTATTGAATATACTGAAGATAGTGGTGGTAAATACATAAGCTGCTTAATGTGTGGATTCAATAAAAACTCTCAAGCTTCAACAAAGATTTCCAAGAAAACTAAAATTTCATAACTATTGTTTTAGGATAAATTTAACTATAAATTAATATTAGCGATATATAATTTAAGAAAAATTTAAAAATTAGTTAATTGANAACAGAAACTGAAAAAGTAAAAGTATTAATNGTTGAAGACGATAAAAATATTAGGGAAGCGCTTAGATATAATCTCATAGCAGAAAACTATTCAGTTACATATGAGGAAGATGGAATTAATGCTTTAGAGACTATTCTATCTGAAGAATTTGATGTTATTTTGTTGGATATTATGTTGCCAGGGATTAATGGATTAGATATTTGTAAAAGAGTTAGATTTGAAAATATTAACACTCCGATAATTATTCTTACTGCTAAAGAAACCGAAATAGATAAAGTCCTTGGATTAGAATTGGGCGCTGACGATTATGTCTCAAAACCCTTTAGCATGCCAGAATTATTAGCTCGAATTAAGGCCAATGTAAGAAGAACTAAAAAATTATTTGAAAACACCCGTACTTTATCTAAGAAGCATTTTACTCATTTAGGAATTACTATAGATACTGATAAGAGACAAGTGCTTTATGACGATAATGAAATTTTATTTAGACCAAAAGAATTTGAACTATTATACAAATTACTGTCTAACCCAGGCAAAGTTTTTACTAGAGAACAATTAGTTCAAGATATTTGGGGTTTCGAGTATTTTGGAGATACACGAACAGTAGATGTTCATATAAGGTGGATCAGAGAAAAGATTGAAGAAAACAGTCAAAAACCTACAAAAATAATTACGTTAAGGGGCGTTGGCTACAAATCTAATGTGGAGTAGTTTATCTTAAGACTAAAAAATTATATTTCTACAATTCCTTTTTTTATATCTATTTTGATATTTAATTTTTTACTAATATTATTTATATGGATAATACTAGGTTCCATAAGTTTTAATTTTATTTTGTTATTACTAGTTATTTTTTTGTTAAATTCATTTTTTTTAATAATGATTAGAATCAAGATTCAGAGCTTTAAGATTATTCTTTCTGATATTTTGAATCAAAATAACTCTAATGAAAAAATAGTGCCTGAATTTTATGGATTTAAAAATTTAATTACTCATAAAATAAATGATTTAAAATATGAGATTGATTATTCAAAATCCGTTTTAGAATTGTACGAAAGTTCTAAAAATTCACTAGATGATGGGATTATGTTTTTAGATTTTGATATGAATATATTAAATTTTAATAATAAATTAATTACTTTGCTTGATTCTTCAGAGTTATCTTTAAGCAAAGATAATAAAATTACAGATATTACTAAAAATTTAGATATCATTGAATTTTGTAGTGAATCAGTATCAAAAAACCAAAATGAAAAGATAATTGAATTATCCTTTCCTACTAGACACTACAATATAAAATCTAAACTAATAAATCAATATTTGTTAGTTGTTATAAAAGACGTTACAGATATTATTTCTTTAGACAAAACTAGAAAAGAATTTTTTGCAAATACCTCTCATGAGTTAAAAACCCCAATTACTTCAATGAAATTAAATATTGAAGCTCTTCAAAATAGTAAGTTGAAGCGAAATGACTTTGATTTCGAATTTTTCTTAGAAAAGATAAAGCAAGATTCAAATAGACTAGAAAAAATTTCAAAAGAAATAATTGATGTTCATGCAATAGAATCAGGACAGCTTAAAGTAAATTTTGAAGATATACAAATTAGTGATCTAATTAATGAATTGAANGAAGAGTTTTCTAGTATTTTAGATGCAAAAAAAATAAAATTTGAATATTCTATTCAAAAAAAAATCCCTAGAATAAAAATTGATAAAAGTATGTTTAAGACGGCACTAGAAAACCTTATTTCAAATGCAATTAGATATAGCAACAAAGATTCAAAAATTGAATTGATATGTATTTATGATGATGAAAACTTTTATTTGAATTTGAGAGATTATGGTATTGGTATATCTGATAAAGACTTGCCACATATATTTGAAAGATTTTATAGAGTTGATGGTTTAAGAAGTGAAAGACATTCTGGAATTGGGTTATCAATAGTTAAGCAAATAATTGATGTTCATAATGGTAATATTACTGCTGAAAGTAGTATAAATGAAGGATTATTGATAAAGATAAAAATACCTTTTATATAATTTATTTAACATTCACTTAACACATTAAATCATACCTATAATAGTCTAAATTTGAATGTAAATAAAATTTAATTTTCTAATGCAAAATCAAGAAAATTCAAGAAGTCTTAAAAAGAGAAAAACTGAAGAATTTATTGTAGTTAATATACTTCGAATAAGTGGGGCTCTTTCTATTATAACAACAGTGGGTATTATCTCTATTCTTGGAGTCAACTCTATCCCGTTTTTTCAAGAAGTTGGATTAAAAGAATTTTTTACTGGTCTAAAATGGACCCCATTATTTATTCCTCAAAATTTTGGAATATTGCCTCTTGTTAATGGAACATTTTTAGTTGCCTTTATAGCTGCTATTACAGCTCTAGTTTTTGGTTTAGGAAGTGCATTTTATTTGTCAGAATATGCATCTCGAAGAGTTAGAAGAATAATAAAACCTCTATTAGAAATTTTAGCTGGAATCCCTACTGTAGTTTATGGATACTTTGCTCTTACTTTTGTTACACCTGTAATTCAATTTTTCTTCCCTCAAACTATAATCTTTAATGCCTTGAGTGCAGGATTAGTTATGGGAATTATGATAATTCCAATGGTATGTACATTGTCTGAAGATGCAATGAATGCTGTTCCTATGAGCTTAAGAGAAGCTGCATTTGCACTTGGAGGGAAAAAATATCAAGTAGCATTGAGAGTAGTCTTCCCATCTGCGATTTCTGGAATAGTTGCATCATTTATATTAGCTATTTCTAGAGCAATTGGAGAAACTATGATCGTTAGTTTAGCTGCAGGNGGAAAACCAGCNCTAACATTAAACCCTTTAGANGCAATTCAAACAATGACAGCATATATAGTTACAGTTAGTCAGGGAGAAACTCCACAAGGTTCTGTTGAGTATAATAGTATTTTTGCAGTGGGATTACTTCTTTTCTTTTTGACATTCCTTATGAATATTGTAGGAAGATTTATCGTTACAAAATACGCACAAAATTATGAGTAAAATATGAAAGAAAGATTTTTTAACATATTGTTCTTAATAGCTGTTTTAGTTGGTTTATTATCGTTATTAGTTCTTTTGATAGATGTTATTTCTGATGGCTACAAACACTTATCTTGGGATTTTTTCACAAATTATGCTTCAAGAAAGGCTGAAAAGTCAGGTATTCTTGCCCCTTTGGCAGGAACATTATGGCTTATTTCTTTAACTGCATTATTTACAATTCCTATCGGAGTTTCTACAGCACTTTATTTAGAAGAATTTGCAACAGATAATTGGTTTACTAAATTAATAAAGGTAAATGTAGCAAACTTAGCCGGAGTCCCATCTATTATTTATGGGCTTTTGGGATTAGCTTTTTTTACTTATACTTTATCATTAGGTAAAAGCATTCTTGCTGGAGCACTGACTATGACCTTACTTGTTCTTCCAATTGTAATTATCGCATCTCAAGAAGCTATTCGAACAATTCAACCATCATTAAAAGATGCTGCGTATGCTTTAGGTGCAACTAAATGGGAAGTTTCTAAACGTGTTGTAATTCCTCATTCTATAGGTGGAATAATGAGTGGAATAATTCTTGCGATGTCTAGGGCAGTAGGTGAAACAGCTCCAATTCTTATAATTAGTTCATTAGTATTTATAACAATGGTTCCTNNTGGNCCNNTAGATAGATTTACAATNTTNCCNTTACAAATATATACTTGGGCTGCTTTTCCTAAAGATGACTTTAGAGCTATNGCTTCTACTGGAATTATTGTCTTGTTATTTATNCTTATAACTATGAANTCAATAGCAGTTTTAATTAGAATGAGAACTCAAAAATAATTTTGTTATAGCTGATATAATTTATAATCATGGCAAACACATATTGGCTTGTAAATTTATCCTCTGAGAATTATAAGATTCTGAAAAAAAGATCTTTTGATATATTAGGATTCTCTAAAAAAGATAATAAATTAACAAATAAGATTGATATCAATGATAATGTTATTTTTTATGTATCTGACTTCAGATCTTTTGTTGGGCAAGCTAGAGTAAATTCAAAAAAATTTCATGAAACAAAGCAAATATGGGATAAAAATTCTGATGAAAATTTGCCTTATAGAGTTAAGCTAAATAATCCAAAAGTATTAGATGAAAATAATTTTGTTAGTGCATATCATGTTGCACCTTCTCTAAATTATATAAAGAAATGGGCACCAGAATATTGGTATTTAGCTTTGTTATCTCCAGTGCATGTCATATCACAAAATGATTATTCTATAATTTCATCAAATTTAGATAGTGTAAATCAAAAACCAAAAATTATAAGAAAAAATAAATCTAGAAGAAATAAAAAAAAGAAAAAAGTTTAAATCCCTAGTATATTTTTAGCGTTTTTATTGAGTATTTCGATAAGTTTTGATTTATTTACATCCAAAATTTCAGAAAGTTTATTTACTATTAAAATTAGATCTTTTGGCTCTGTCCATCGCATTCTATTTTTCTTAAAATATTGAGGATATGAATCTGTCTCAATTACTAATTTCTCAAGTGGTAGTTTAGATATTACCTCAGCTAAAATCGCATCTCTTAGAAAAGGCTTAGCTATTGATATGTAACAATTGTTATCTAAAAGTTTTTTAGCATATTCATAATTTCCTACAAAATAATGCGCTACAGATTTTATATCCTTAATATTTTCTGAAGCAATCAAATCTATTGCTTCTTTTTCTGCATTTCTTACATGAAATGCAATTGGAAGTTTTGATTTTCTAGCTATGTTTATTTGATTTGAAAAGAATTCTTTTTGTAAGTTTATATCTGGTGAATCAGGCTGTATATCTAAACCAATTTCACTTATCATTATTGTTTTTTCATTCTTAGTTAATTCTTCAAGAATATTCAAATAACCTTTAGTATCTTCATCAAGTATATTTTGTGGATGTATTCCAACTGCTGAATATATAAGATCATATTTTTTAGAAAGATTTATAGTTTTTCTTGAGTCTGAAATAGTTGTGCCTGCTGCAATAATTAATTCAATATTAGAATTTTTAGAGTTATTTACTAATAACTCAAGATCCTCATCACTAAATTGCTGAACATGAGTATGAATATCAATAAACATTCTAGTTTATTCTAACTTTCGGTGAAATTATTATAAGAATACAAGCTACTAGTGCTAATATTCCAAAAAGAGGAAATGTCATTTGATATGAACCTGATAAATCATAAATTAACCCAGCAGATATCCCTCCAATTGCTTGCCCTGCACTTACGAACGGCTCCGTATATCCCCTAATAGCTCCTATATTATCCTTTCCAAAAATATCTGCAAGAAGGACTGGAGGAATAACCAATAATCCACCAAGTGCCATTCCAAACAAGAAAGCTACAATGTAAGCAGATAATACAGATGAAACAAATAAAAATAAAATTGCACTTATTCCTAACCATAATGAACCGAAGAAATATACAGTTTTTGAACTAAATTTATCAGTTGCCCAGCCTGTTATTACACTTCCAAATCCAGTTCCTAAAGCCATTATTGTCAATGCGGAAGCGGCTATTAAGGGATTTAATCCCTTATCTATAAGATAAGCAGCTTGATGTATATTTACTCCAGTATGAATAAAATAAGTTAAGAATCCAACCATAGATAAAAGCCAAAACGCTTTTGACTTAAATGCTCCTTTTAAGGAAATGGAACTTTCATTTCTATCTGAAGTTTTTTGTGTGTTTTGAGATAGATATTTACTTTCTTTGATATTTAATTTTTTAGGATCATCAATCATTGTAAAAAATACTAATGGGAAAGAAATTATCCAAACACTTACTCCTATCCATAGCCAACTTAATCTCCAAGAATCTAAATTATTACCATCAAGGTCCATTATTAATTGAGCAAAAAGTGGGAATAAACCCATTCCTAAAGAATGAAGAAGACCTAAAATACCAGTAGCTTTACCTCTATTATTTACAAACCATTTTGTAACAACAGTTGAGGCACCTATTTGTATAGGTGAACTAAAAATTATTCTTCCAATAGCAAATAAAATATAAAATGTTATTGGTGAGAAAGTTCTACTAATTAATAAAGTAGTTAAGCCTAATAAAAGAACAGAACTGAAAAGTATTTTTTTGGAACCATATTTTTGTATTAGATATCCTGATAAAGGGGAAATAAAAACAGATAAAATTCCTGCTAAAGAAGAAGCTCCAACGATTAATGTTCGAGACCAGCCTAAATCCTCACTCATAGGGTAAACAAAAACTGCAATAGTCAGAGTTGCAGCTGCATTTCTAACAAACATTGTTGACCCAGACCCAGCCACAATGATCCATCCATAGTAAAAAGGGATCTTTTTTTGGATAAATTTGCCTATTTGATTCATTCTACCTATTTATTTATTCTGATAATAGAATGTAACATTAAATTATAAAAATCGATTGTATTTGGGGGAGTTATATTGTCTTTAAACTTTAATAATAAAAATTATCAAAATGAACTAAATTTGCTTGAAGGTAAAAAGAAATATTACGATATAAAATCTTTAGCTAATGCAAATAAAGTAGATCTAAATAAAATTCCATTTTCTATAAGAATATTGATAGAAAATGTTTTAAGATCTTATGATAAAAATATATCTAACGAAACTCAATTAGAACAAGTTCTTATGTGGAATAAGGATACTGTTCCTGATAAAGAATTTCCCTATATGCCCGGAAGGGTTGTTCTACAAGATTTTACAGGTGTTCCTGTTGTAGTTGATTTAGCTGCAATGAGAGATGCTGTATCTGATCTTGATATTGAACCTTCAATAATTAATCCTATAGTTAGATCTGACTTGGTCATTGATCATTCTGTTCAGGTTGATTCCTTTGCACAAAATGATTCTTTAAATATGAATATTTCGAGAGAATTTGAAAGAAATCAAGAAAGATATAAATTATTAAAGTGGGCTCAAAACGCCTTTTCTAACTTTTTAGTTGTTCCTCCAGGTACTGGAATTGTGCATCAAGTTAATTTAGAAAATCTTGCCGAAGTTATATTAGCATCAAATGATGATGATAATATTTATCCTGATACATGTGTAGGAACCGATTCACATACAACTATGATAAATGCTGTAGGAGTTTTAGGATGGGGAGTTGGCGGGATTGAAGCTGAAGCCGTTATGTTGGGACAACCCTATTATATGCAAGTACCAGAAGTTGTTGGAGTTAAATTGTTTGGGGATATCAATGAGGGAACTACTGCTACAGATATTGTTTTAGCTATAGTTGAAAAATTGAGAGAAGTTGGAGTAGTAGAAAAATTTGTAGAATTTTTTGGTCCTGGATTAAGTCAATTATCATTAACCGATAGAGCTACAATTTCTAATATGGCCCCAGAGTATGGAGCTACCTGTGGATTTTTCCCAGTAGATGATAGAACTATTGATTATCTAAAGATGACAGGAAGAGATGAAAAAATTATTGATCGTGTAGTAAATTACACTCAATCAAATGGATTATTTTATGACGGAGTAGATCCGGAATTTTCATTAGTAGTAGATTTCGATTTATCAACAGTTGAAAGCTCGCTCGCTGGTCCCAAAAGACCTCAGGATCGATTGCTATTATCAGACGTAAAAGAAAATTTTTATCAGAACTTTGATTTATCTGAAAATCAAATAAATAATGATAAATTAGATAATGCTTCAGTTGTTATTGCAGCTATAACAAGTTGTACAAATACTTCGAATCCTAATGTGATGGTTGGAGCTGGATTAATTGCTAGAAATGCTTTTGAAAAAGGCATGTTCCCAAAAGAATGGGTTAAGACTTCTCTTGCTCCTGGTTCAAAGGTGGTTAGTAAATATTTAGAAGCATCTGGATTGAATAAATATTTAGATCAAATTGGATTTCAAACAGTTGGTTATGGATGTACTACTTGTATTGGTAATTCGGGCCCACTACCTTCTGAAATAGCTCAAAAAGTTGATGATGATGAACTTTCAGTCTCAGCTGTATTATCAGGAAATAGAAACTTTGAAGGAAGGGTGCATCCCCAAGTAAAGGCGAATTATCTAGCTTCTCCAATGTTAGTTGTTTTATATGCTCTAGCTGGAACAGTAAATATAGATTTTTCAAATGATCCTATAGGAAATGATAAAGAGGGTAAAGCAGTATATCTTGAAGATCTATGGCCTTCGTCTAAAGAAATAGAAGATACTATTAATAACTCACTTACCTCAGAAATGTTTATTGATGAATATGAATCTGTTTTTCAAGGACCAGAAGAGTGGGTAAAACTTTCTTCATCTAAAGGTAATAAATTTAATTGGGAGAAACAATCTACCTATATTCAAAAGCCTCCATATTTTGATGATTTTAATCTTCAACCTTCAAAGAAAAATGAAGTAAATCAAGCAAGATGTTTAGTAAAATTATCAAATTCAGTTACTACTGATCATATTTCTCCTGCTGGATCTATCCCACAATCAGCTCCTTCAGGTCAAATGCTGATTTCTAGTGATGTCCCAAGATTTGAATTTAATTCTTATGGTTCAAGACGAGGGAATCATAATGTTATGGTTAGAGGAACATTTGGAAATATTAGATTAAGAAATCAAATAGTGGAAGAAGAAGGAGATTGGACTGTTTATTTTCCTACAGGGGAAAAAATGAGAATATTCGAAGCTTCTGAAAAATACTTACAATCAGAAACTCCCTTAATAGTTTTAGCAGGTAAAGAATATGGTACTGGATCCTCAAGAGATTGGGCAGCAAAAGGTCCTGCTTTACTTGGAGTAAAAGTAGTAATTGCNGAAAGCTTTGAGAGAATTCACAGATCTAATCTTGTTGGTATGGGTGTAATTCCACTGCAATTTATTGAAGGAGAAAACTCAGATAGTTTAAACTTAAATGGATCAGAAATTTATGACTTTGAAGGATTAGAAAAAACAATAGTCCCAAACTCCAAAATTAAAGTCAATGTCACAAGAGAAAATGGTGAAAAATTTAGCTTTTATACAATGATAAGAATTGATACTGAGATAGAAGCAGAATATTACTATAATGGCGGACTGCTTCCTTATGTTTTGAGAAAAATGGTGAAAGAATCTAGCTAATACTTGAAAAAGGAGTTGAGTTTATCCAATTAAAACTTGATTCGAGTAATATTCTAGGCTTAATATTTTGGTTACTAAGCATTATCTCATCACCTAAGCCTCCAAAAAGAATCTTAATTACTTCTCCTGGAATTTTTAGTTTTAGGATAGGTTTCAGTCTGAGATTTATATCTTCTAGTACATCTCTTAAGATATATGGTTTATAAGAAGTAATATTTACAGGACCATTGATTTTTTCATCCTGAATAATATGTTCTATTGCTCTTAAGCTATCTATAAGTCCTATCCAAGGGAAATAATTATCTCCTTTCCCAAAACTGCTTACACCGATGATGCTGCTATATTTTTTCATCATACTAATCATTGGAGATCTATTTCCTAGAACAGTTCCGAATCTAAGATTTACAATTCTAGAACTCTTTGATTTATGAATAGTTTCCCATTCCTCAACTAAATCAGGTAAAAATCCTCTACCTTTTGGAGAATTCTCGTCTAAAATCTCGTTAGATCTATTACCATAAAAACCACAAGCAGAAGCAGAGATAAGTAATTTTGGAGGATTTTTAGATTTATTTATAGCGTCAATTAAAGTTTGTGTCGGATTAATTCTGCTTTTTCTTATTTCAGAAATATCCTCTCTTATTATAGGTCTAATAATTCTTTTCCCATTTAGATTTATTATAACGTCAGAGTTCTCAACGATTTTATGATTTATATTTTTATTTTCAGGATCCCAATAAAAATTATCTTTATGAGTTTCATTTTTTCTAGTTAGTCTTGAGATATTAAATTTTTTTTCAGACAAAAAATTGATTAAATTTTCTCCTAAATAACCACTAGAGCCTGTCACTAAAATTTTCATAGACTTTCTATAATATTATTTTTTTGATGTTATACTATCAATTATTTTAACTAAAAAAATAATATTATAGAAAAGAAATAACACCCAATATAAAAATGAAACCAAAAATTACTGAAATTTCCACAAAACTTAATGAAATACTAAGCTGTTTTGATTCAGAACAGAAAGATAAATTACTATTTGATTTTGAAGATCAAGAAAGATATGTATGGTACTATACACCCCATCCCCAAAATGGTTTACTTGTTTTTGATATGAAACCGTTTCAAAGAAAATTGGTATATGAACTANTAGAATTNTCATATTCTAAAGAAGGATATGAAACTGCTAAATCTATAATAAATCTTGAAAATATANTAGGTGATTATGANGCTAANCATNCAANCNTNAATGATGGNGGAGCTGGTCANTGGGTNAGATCTACAGAAAGATANTGGTTAGCTNTTTTTGGTAANCNTAATATGAAAAATAAACCNTGGGGNTATAGATTTGGAGGACATCACATAGGNCTTACAGTAAATTTTATNAATGATTCATTTACTATGCATCCGTTATTTTTTGGGTCAAATCCAGCTAAGGTTTTNGAAGGNCCAAANAAAGGTTTTAGGGCNCTTGCTAAAGAAGANGATCTTGCAAGAAANCTAATATCTGAATTTTCNTCAGANAAAAAATCTNTGGCAATTTTATCTGANANTGCACACCCAGATATATTAACNGAAAATTTTAGAAAATTTNCTCCNGAAGATTTTAATAANGGTATAAAGTTTNNTCAATTTAATGATTCNGAAAGAAANAAATTAATTNATTTGATAGAANTTTATGTNAATAGATATAATAAAAATATTTCTGATTCTTATATGAAAAAAATAAAATCAAATGGATTTGAAAACACNTACTTTTCTTGGGCAGGNTCNNTTGATGTAGGNGAAGGNCACTATTACACNATCAAGCACGATTCTTTTTTAATTGAGTATGANAATACTCAAAATAANGCNAATCATATTCATTCNGTCNTNAGAGATTTTAATGGCGATTANGGTNAAGANATATTAGCNGAACATTACAAANNNAGNCATANTTAAGTTGAAAGGATATTTATTATTTCACCATTTTCATCTAGATCTATATCAAATGCATTTGGTGAACTAGGTAATCCTGGTAATGTAATAATATCNCCTGCCAAAGTTACAATTTGTTTGGCGCCTCCTAGTACCCTAACTTCTTTAATTGGTAAAGTATGACCANTAGGNGCACCTCTTAATTTTGAGTCTGCAGATACTGAAAGATGAGTTTTTGCCATACATATTGGGAAATCCCACCCTTGTTTTTCAAATAATCGTAAAGTTGTTCTAGTCATAGGAGCCCATGAGACTTTTTCTGCAGAATAGATTTCATTAGCCAATTTTTCTACTTTCTTAATAGGAGATTCTTTATCATCATAAAGCAAACTTATTTCTTCAGAACTATCTTCCATCTCAGATATGTAAGATGCTAATTCTATCATTCCATCTCCACCCTCTGAAAATCCATTCGCAGCTATAGCAACAGAATTATTTTCTTCACAAATTTTCTTTACCAAATTGATTTCTTCAGAAGTGTCCTCTGGGAACATGTTTATAGCAACAACAGATCTTAATCCATACTTTGAAACTATTTTAATTGCATTTTTTAAGTTTTCTGATCCATCAATAATAGCTTTTTCATTTTTTTCTGAAAGATTTTTTATATCTAATCCACCATGCCATTTTAATCCTCTTATAGTTGCAACGATAACTGCACAAAAAGGTTTTGGTCCGCCTTGTCTAACTTTAATATCCATGAATTTTTCGAATCCTAAGTCAGCACCAAAACCAGCTTCAGTAATTACAAAATCTGCGTAAGAAGTGGCTAAATGATCTGCTAGTATTGAAGAACATCCATGAGCAATGTTTCCAAACGGTCCCATATGTACAATGGCAGGTTGCCCTTCTACCGTTTGAGCTAAGTTAGGTTTTACTGCATCTTTCAATAATGCCATCATTGAACCCACAGCATTGATTTCTTTGGCTAAAACTGGAGTTTTATCTCTTTTCCAACCTACAACAATATTCCCTAGTCTTTCTCTTAAATCTGCGTATGAATCTGTAAGTGCTAAAATAGCCATAATTTCTGACGCGGAAGAAATATCAAAACCGGTTGTCCTTAAAGGAGATGTAGAA
>NHDX01000013.1 GCA_002171675.1 Chloroflexi bacterium TMED70
ATATAAGAAGAAGTGAAGGTGGTTGTAAACTGGTGAATGCAACTAAATCTCAATAATAAATTAACTAAACAAATCGAGCTAAGACTAAAATAATGGATAAGAATTTTATAGATAGAATAGATTCAAAAGAAGCTATTTTGAAAACTGAAGATTTAAGTGTTTTTTATGGGAATACTAAAGCAGTAGATAGGGTTACTTTTAGTATCCCAAGAAATAAAATAGTTGCTTTAATTGGTCCATCTGGCTGTGGCAAAAGTACTTTAATAAGATGTTTCAATAGAATGAATGACTTAATTCCATCAGCTAGGGTTGAGGGAATTGTTCATTATAATGATGTATCTATTTACTCTGATCAAGCAGATCCAACTGATATTAGATTTAAAATTGGAATGGTTTTTCAAAAGCCAAATCCATTTCCAAAAACAATTTATGAAAATGTTGCATTTGGCCCCAAAATCAATGGATTCCCATCCAATGAAATAGAAGGAATTGTTGAATCATCATTAAAACAAGCAGGTTTATGGGATGAAGTTAAGGATCGCCTCCAAGATAATGGACTAGATCTTTCGGGTGGACAACAACAAAGGCTATGTATAGCTAGGGCTCTAGCAGTAAATCCGGATATAATTTTGATGGATGAACCAGCCTCAGCTCTTGATCCTGTATCAACATCAAAACTAGAAGATTTGGTCAAAGAATTATCAAAAAATGTGACGATCATTATTGTTACTCATAATATGCAACAGGCAACTAGAATTTGTGATTATGCAGCGGTTATGATGGCTGGAGAAGAAAGAATAGGCGAATTAATAGAATATGGGACAAATGACTCAGTATTCGGAAATCCAAAGGATAAAAGAACAGAAGATTACGTTACAGGAAGGATAGGATAATGGCAAGAGTAGAGTTTGATCAGGAACTAGAAAGACTAGAAACAGAAATTAAAATTATGGCTTCTACTGTTGAATCTTCAATAGAAAAATCAATAAATTCTTTACTTGAACAAGATATAGAATTAGCAAAAGATGTCATCAAAGGAGATGATGTCATAGATAAGATGTGTGACGACCTTGAAGAATTATGTATGGGAATTTTAAGGAGACAAGCTCCTTTAGCATCTGACTTAAGAGAAATCGTTTCATGTATGTATGTAATAGAAGAATTAGAGAGAATCGGAGATTATGCAGAAGGTATAGCTGTGCTTACAATAAAAATGGGAGTTAGACCATTGCCAACGGATCTGGTAATTATTCCTCAAATGAGCAAACACACTGTAGAAATACTAAGAATGAGTACCGAAACTTTCCTAATTAAAAATCCGAAAGAAGTAAAAGCTAGGTTCAATAACATTCGAACTAAAGATGACGTAATAGATAACTTAAATTCAGAGGTGCGAGAAAGATTAATTGAACTTATGAAAAATAAACCTAACGAAATAGAAAGAGCGACATATTTGCTATGGGTAGCCCATAACCTTGAAAGAATAGCAGATAGAGGGGTAAATATTGCTGAAAGGTCTATGCTACTTGTAGGTAATTAGCACTATTACTTAACCATAAAATGCCCTAAGAAAATTTAAGACACTTTATGTTGGGAGGTAGTATATAAAATCTCAGTTTCTCATGGAGACAAGTTGAGATTTTTTTATTAAGGTTTGGTTTTTTAATTCAAGAACAAATTTTTGATCAGAATTATTTTCTTGGGTAAGGACCCTATGAACCGTTCTAGTAGAAATTTTTAGTTTTTCTGCTATCTCTTTATTGCTAATACTAGTTTTTTTCATACTAAAAATGAGTGCATTTCTATTTGTTTTTGACTTAGAATTATCAAGTATCGGATCATCATACTTACAAAGGGCTAAGGGGCAACTTAAGCAACTGTTTGCATATTCGCAGCCTTCGTCAAAAAATAAATCTTTGGACGAAAAATCTTTATCATCAATCATTGTCATTTTTTGCTCCTTAAATATGGTTACAATTCTCTGATATGTAGAAATAATCTTGAGAATACTTGTTTTTCTTAATATTAAGTTTTACTAATGAATTAATTTCACTAGATTTATGATCTTGAAATTCTATATTTTCTACCATCAAAAAATTTGAATTTACTGTTTCGCCATTAGAAAATAAATATTTTGAATCATTGTAATAAACCTCATTATGATTTTTAGAGAAAAGAAAATTAAAGTTCTTAAATTCATTTATCTTATTTATCATTTTGAGAACGCCAGGATAAAGGCATTCGATTATTGAATCACTAAAAACAGCTGAAACAGATTTTTCATTTTTATTTTTAACAAGAGCCCATATTCTTAAGTCATTCATGACTTCATGCCAACAATAAAAACATTCAACCCCTATATTATATTCACACTTATCATGATTTATTATATTTGTAGCTATAGATCGAATAAGATTATTATCTACTAAACCAACTTCTTCTGTTTTATGTAAAATACTATTTGAAAATCTTGTAGTCATAACAACTCCTTAATTAGAACATATGTTCATTTTAGAACAAGTGTTCTAATTAAGTCAAGCATATTAATTACAAGATATAATCAATATTTTTATCAATATCCTTGGTACTGCTGAGTAGGTTTTTTTGAAGATTCTGGAGTAGTTNTGGGAACCAAAGTGTTAATATCTAAAGATGGANTTAAGGAAATATTTACATCAAAATCTAGTTCTAATGTTATCTTATCTTCTACACTAATTATAAAAAAAAGATTTGGGATATCCATATCAAAATCACTAAAAGGAAAGGAAATAGAGGCATTNCCTTTAATTGAACCTAATTCTGATTTTGCTGAAACGTTCCAAGTTTTAGATTTAGTTACTCCATGTATTGTTAAATCCCCTACCATTTGAAATTCNATATCATTAGAATTTAAGTTAGTTAGATCACTCATATCTAGGTTTTTAAGTTCATTTACTAGAAAAAAAGCTTTAGGAAATTTATCTGTTTCTAAAGCATTGCCTCTTAAGTAATTATCTCTACGAGATTCATCACTTTTCAGTTTAGAAAGATCAATTGTTAGCAAAGAATCAGAAGTTGGTTGACCCTTAGCATCAATATATATACTTCCAGATACATCTTCTGTATACCCAACTGCATCTATAGGATAAGATAATCTTGCTAACTGTTCAGTTACTCGATAATTAGCCCTTATAGAATTACCAGAATCATTCCCAAAATCGAACACANTCATAGAATTTTCTAAATTAGAACCTGTCTCATCATCTGATTTTTTTGATTTAGCATCATCAATGCTATTCATTTCCTTTTTTTCTTTCTGAACAGTTCCATAAGGGTTTGTATTTTCTGATGGCTCTGANTCAGATTTGATTACTTCCNTAGGCATAGAGTTTTCTTTTTGGACAGACTCATAGGATTTTATAGGTTCTGGTGNTTCTAGTTCAGATTTAGTTANTTCTGAAGGTAAAGAATTGATATCTGTAACATTAGATTCTTCTGAACTACACGAAATAAANATAGCTAACAGAATCAGGATTATTAATTGTGGAAGTAAAACATTAAATTTCATTATTAGGTCCGTTAGTGAGTTTATTTTAAAGCCTATAAGTTTAGGTTATATGAATAAATTACAAGATGTATCAAAGTTATTTGTTGGTAAAAAAATGTATGATATTTCAGACTATAAATATTATTTTTTCAAGATAAAGCTTGCTGATAATTAACTAATATAGAATAAAATTGAATTATGCGAAAAAATAATATAGAAAATAGAAATTTTATTTCTGACGAAAATCTTTGGGACTATAATGAGTGGCAAGATTTGGAATCTAAAGTTTCAAAAAAAATATTAGCTTCTAAAGATCAAGAAGAGGCATTTCAAATAGGTAAAAAAATGGGTAAAAAAATCCTGAAAAACTATAGTAATAGTTTTTTTACTGTAACAAGGTTTTTACCAAAAGAAAAAAGAGATCTTGTAGAAATAATATATGCGTCGGTAAGATATCCAGATGAGATTGTTGATACTTTCGATATGAGTAACGTGAAAAAAAATCAACTTTTAGATTCTTGGAAAGAGCAATTTATAGCATCTAAAATATTTTCCTCAATCACAAAATCAGTAGATTCTGGCATTCCAACTATTATTGCCTGCTATAGAAAAGCTGCTATTGAAAAATCAATTCCAGATGAATATTACATTTCTTTCATTGAAGCAATGAGGAAAGATATAGAAATTTCAGAATATAAAAAAATGGAAGATTTAATAGATGATTATGTTTATGGGTCAGCTATAGTTGTTGGATATTTTTTAGCATATATTTATGGTCCTGAAGAAGGATATTCAGTTGAAGATTTATTAACTCCTTCAAAAGATTTAGGTATAGCTTTACAACTTACTAATTTTGCTAGAGATGTTTATGAGGATTATTTCAGAGGAAGATTTTATGCCCCAACAGAATTATTAAGTAAACCAATAAATAAAAATGATCTGGAAAATTATGTCCTCAATGCAAGGAAAATTTTGGCAACTGAAGCTGAAAAATGGTATCTAAAGGCTGAAAATGGAATGAATTATTTTGCATCTGATAGTCAAATAGCAATAAAAACTTGTTTAGAATTATTTAGAAAATTAAATAATAAAATACTTGTTGAAGAGATGCCATTAGACCACAGATATAGCCTATCAAACAAAGATAAGTTTTCTTTTTTACCACTAAGTAAACTGTGGAAACTAGTACTACTATATTTTTGATGAAAAACAATAAACCAAAAGCAGTAATTATAGGAGCAGGTGTAGGGGGGCTTTCTTTAGGCCCCATGCTTTCAAAAAATGGCTTTGATGTTCATATATATGAAAGTAATAAAACTATAGGNGGTAGAGCNAATATTTTAAAGAAGAATGGGTTCACTTTTGACACAGGCCCTTCTTTATTAAATTATCCTTGGGTTTACGAAGATTATTTCAATTCGTTAGGTAAAAACTTTTATGACTATGTAGAGCTAATATCTGTTGATCCTGCTGTAAATTTTATGTGGAGAGATCATTCAAATTTTCAATTAAGCTCAGATATGACAACTCTTTCTGAAGAGGTTGCAAAATTTAATTCTGAAGATAGATATGGGTTAGTAGATTTTTTCAAAAATAGCAACAAGAAATATGATTTAGCATTTGAAAAGTTAGTCACTAAGAATTCTTCAAATATTTTTTCATGGCTAAAAAATACAGGCATGAATAATCTTTTTAAGCTTGGTTTACTCAACAATATGTACGATGAAATAGGTAAATATTTTAATGAAAAAAAGATCATCGAAGCATTTAGTTCTTACAGTATGTATTTAGGAGATTCACCTTATAAACTACCTGGTTTTTTTAGCATTCTACCTTTTGGTGAATTGCAATACGGATTATGGATGCCAAAAGGTGGAATGTACGGATTGATAATGGGATTAAAAAAATTAAATGAAGATTTTAATGTAACAATTAATACTGATAAAAGAGTTGAAGAAATAAACATTGAAAACGATCAGGTAAAAGGAGTTACACTTTCAGATCAGACTCATATTAAATCAGATATAGTAGTTTCAAATGTTGATTCATCTACAACCTTTCAATCATTAATTAATAATGATAAAAAATTCAAGAAGTACAAAATGACGCCTTCTGTTTATACATTTTATTGGGGAATAAATAAAAAAATTGATTCTATGACTCATCATACAATTTTTCTTCCTAATAATTTTAANAAAACTTTTAATGAATTATTTATAAACAAAGAAATTCCTGAAGATTTGCCATTCTATATATCAATACCTTCAAAGACCGATAATACACTAGCTCCAAAAAATAACTCTAGTGTTTTTGCATTAGTTCCATGCCCTGTAATTTCTACAAAAAAGTCCGGTTATGATAAAGAAGATTTTAGTCAGATAAAATCTAGAATTTTTGAAAGATTANATCATCAAAAAATCAATTTATCAGAAAACGATATTATTTTTGAAGAAGTTTGGGATCCAAATAAATGGGGGAGTGAGTTTGGATTATTTGATGGGTCAGCATTTGGACCATCCCATAATTTCTTTCAAATTGGACCCTTTAGAAATCAAAATATGTCAAAAAAATATAAAAATCTATACTTTGTAGGAGCTTCAACTACTCCAGGAACAGGTGTTCCAATGTGTGTATTAAGTTCTAAAATGACAACAGAAAAAATTCTAACTCATTACTCAAATGATTGATATATTACTAATAATAATTTCTGTATTCATTTTTTATTCATTTTTTATTTCATTAGTGAATGTTTTTTGGAAAGAAAAAAAAATAAATAATCTAGGAAATCATAAAATTTCAGTACTAATCCCAGCAAGAAATGAGGGAAAAAATATTTCAAAATGTGTCAAATCTATACTGAAAAGTAAAAGTTGTTTTTTAGAAATACTTATTTATAATGATCACTCTGATGATAATACCCAAATTGAAATAGATAAATTATTAAAATTAGATAAAAGAATTAAACAAGCCAATACTGAGACATTATCGAAAGGCTGGATAGGAAAATCATTTGCTTGTTATCAACTTGCAAAACAGTCACAGGGAGACTGGATTTTATTTGTGGATGCCGACACTGAATTTTTAGGAAAGATTGAAAGTATGGTTTTCTTAGCCAAGGGAAAAAACCTTTCAATGCTTTCGGCTTGGCCAAAGATAAAAATGGATTCTTTATCTGAGAAAATTTTTATGCCCTTATTAAATTTCGTAGTTTTTTCTCTATGCCCTGTTCCTTTTTCTGAAAAAATAAATTCAAAAAACCTAGGTTTAGCACATGGAGCGTGCATTTTGTTCAATAAAAAAGTTTATTCAGAGCTTGGTGGACATAAATTAGTCAAGAATGATCTTTTTGAAGATACTAGGTTAGCTAGAATTTGGAGAGTTAAAAATGAAAAAAATTACTGCATTGACGGTAAAGATTTAATATCTGTCAAAATGTATAGTTCATTCACTTCGATTTGGAATGGATTTTTAAAAAATTACTATCCTAGTTTTTCAAAAGAAGTTTCTTTTTTCATTTTTCAAATATTCTTCTTTATTTCTTATTTTGTATTACCTATATATATAATTTTTAGGATGATTAATACTTTTGAAATTATAGAGNTAATCTTATTAATTTTTATATTCTTNCCTAGAATCATTATAAGTATTAAGTTTAAACACAGNTTATTNTCAGTAATATTACATCCTTTTGCTATTTTAACTATGATCATATTAGGATTTAATTCATGGTGGAACTTCAAATATGGNAAGGGCTTAAAGTGGAAAGATAGNATCTATGAAAAATAGAAAAGAAGTAATAATTATAGGAGGTGGCTTAGGAGGAATAGCAACTGCAATTTTTCTTTCACAAAGAAATTTCAATGTCACAATAATTGAAAAAAATNGAAATATTGGTGGCAAGATGAATTTTTTTACAAAAAATGGNTATTCATTTGATACAGGNCCTTCATTAATAACTATTCCTCATATTTTTGAAAANATGTTTAGTGAAGTAGGTGAAAAAATGANTGATCATTTAGAACTTATTAAGATCAATCCTTTATTCAGATATATGTTTGAAGATTCTAATTTGATATATGATTCGAATTTTAGTCTTATAGAAAAAAATGTTAATAATAAAAATATTAAAGAGCTTGATAATTTTTATGATTTTATGACTAAGGCNTCAAAGCTTTATAATTTATCAGAGAATACTTTTTTTAAAAATGAAATTCTTTCAACTCCTTCACCTAAAGACTTAATAAATTTAATAAAGTCTCCTTTTACTCTATTTTTCAAAAAATATAGCGACTTGGTTAATAAAACTTTTGTGGATGATAGGCTGAGGAAAATCTTTCTGAGATACCCAACTTATGTAGGAGCATCTCCTTATAAATCACAAGGTATTTTATCGATTATTCCATTTATGGAGCTTTCTTTTGGAGGATGGTATGTAAAGGGAGGCTTGTATAGAATAATTGAATCTTTAGAGAAAATACTAAAATCTAATGGAGTTAAAATAATTCTTAACAAAAAAGTTTCTTCAATTAATTTAAAAAACAAAAAGATAGAATCTATAGTTTTAGAACAAGAAGAAACTATTGCTGCTGACATAGTTGTAAGTAATGTTGATCCCATAATTACTAAAACTATGCTTGATAAAAATTTCAGATTGTCTGAAAAGAATTTATCAATGTCAGGATTAGTTTTTCTTGTGGGAGTTGAAAAAAAAATTGATCAATTGCATCATCATAATGTAATATTTTCAGACGATTATGAGAATGAATTTAAGGAAATTTTTGAAAAAAATATTTTTCCAAGTGATCCAACAATTTATATAAACTGTCCAACAAAAACGGATAAATCTCTCGCACCTGAACAATGCGAGAGTGTATTTTTAATGTGTAATGCACCTGCTAATAAGAGTATTTGGGGGGAAAGTGAAATTAAAGAAGCTTTCAACAAGGTATACGCCAAATTAAAATCAAAAGACTTAGGTGACATTATAGATAAATCTAATTTTATAGAGACTATTACACCTAATGATTTAGAAAAGAGGTATGCGGCTCCATTTGGATCTATTTATGGAAAGGTTTCTCATGGAATAAGTGGGACTGTTTTTAGGCAACCAAATAAAGATAGAAAAATTAATGGACTTTATTATGTTGGTGGAGGAACACACCCGGGCGGAGGAACACCAACAGTAATTATGTCTGGAGAGATAGTAGGAAAGAGGATAATTAAAGATTATGCATAAAGCACTTAAAGCAAAAAAAATATTTATATTATCAAGTGTCGCATTATTTGTAATTTTATTATTTGGTGGAGTATTTTCAGAGCTTGGGTTAGTCTCTAACCCACCTGATTGGGCACCAAATTTATTTATGATTTTTGGAAGTATATTAATTATTATTTTTTCAAAAAAGAAACTTGCATATATACTGATTTTATGTGGAATAATAGGATTTTTTTATGAAGTTGCAGGAGTACATTTAGGGTTTCTCTTTGGAAGTTATAATTATACTGATGTATTTAATCTTAAACTTTTTTCAGTTCCAATTGTGATGATTTGCGCATGGATTATAGTGCTAACCTTTACACTTAGCATTATTCAGGATTTGCCTAAAACTTATAGTTTTATTGTTGGGGCATTAATTATGGTTATTATTGATCTATTGATCGATCCTGTTGCAGTACATGGATTAGAAATATGGAAATGGGATGATAAAGGCTTTTATTACGATATACCAATCCACAATTTCTTGGGATGGTTTTTTTTATCTATTCCACTAATTATTTTGTTTTCTTTATTTGACTATAAAATTCATAAATTTAGCAGACTTACTTCCATAGCTATCATTTCTTTTTTTGTGATTATTGGCATAATAAATGGTCTGATATTGGCTAGTTTTATTGGGATTTTAACTATTACATTCAACTTTTTACACTATTATAAATACAATGCAAAAAAATTATAAATAAAAGTATTTATGAAAAAAAGAAAGTACAAAAAAAATGATTTGTTATCCATTATCGGGTTAGGCGGTATTTCAATTAAGGGACTTGGTCTAAAAAATTCCTCTAATCTAATTTCTTATGCTTATGATAATGGAGTAAATTATTTTGATGTAGCCCCAGGATATGGTGATGCTCAGCAATTAATGGGAGAAGGCTTAAAGTCATACAGAAAGAATGTTTTTCTAGCCTGTAAAACTAAATATAGAAATCAACTAGATTCAACAAATGATCTAAATAATTCTCTAAAGTTATTGAAAACAGATTATTTTGATCTTTATCAATTACATGGAATGAAAACTTATAGTGACTATCAAAATGTTGTNTCAAAGGATGGTGCTCTTAAGACACTCATTGAAGCAAAAGAAAAAGGAAAAGTTAGGTACATAGGATTCTCTTGCCACTCAATAGAAGTGGCAAAACTATTAATTAATGAAGATATTTTTGATTCTATATTGTTCCCTGTAAATTGGGGACTAATGATTAAAGAAAATTTTGGTAAAGAAATTTTAGATTTATGTGAAAAAAAGAATATTACAGTTCTAGCCTTAAAATCAATGGCTGACAGAAGATGGGAAGAAGGAGAAATTAGAACTCATAAAAATTGCTGGTATAAACCTATTACAGATCCTAAATTAATAAATCTATCAATAAAGTTCACTCTTTCAAAAAATGTTACTTCCCTACTTCCACCTGGAGATAAAGATTTATTCAAGAAAGCTTTAGAATTAGCAAAAAATTATAGTGAATTAAGTAATGAAGAATATCTTTATTTAGAAGATTTATCTAAAACTTCAAAACCTATTGGAGACAGAGAGGAAATATTTATCTAATGGCAAGAGCTAATAATGTAAAGGCTTTAATTTTTGACGTATTTGGAACTGTAGTTGATTGGCGTACCAGTATAAAAAAAGGAATAGAAAATATAATTCCTAAAAAATTAACAGAGGAAGAGCTAGAATCTTTTGCGGTTGAATGGAGAGGTGGATATTCAGAATATCTTAAGGCCTTTAATGATGGAAATAAAATATGGGAAAAAATAGATGAGGTGCACTTATCGAAATTAAAAGAAATCTTGAAAAACAGGAACTTAATTGATTTATTAGACAATAAAAAAATAAATCAATTAAACCTACTTTGGCATAAATTAGGTCCCTGGTCTGATTCTGTAGAAGGATTAAGTTTACTGAAAAAAAATTACTCTATCGGAACTCTTTCAAATGGTAATTTTTCACTCTTACTAAATATGAGCAAATTTTCTAAATTAAGTTGGGATTTCATTTTTTCAGGTGATATTTTCAAAAACTATAAACCAAATGAAAATGTATATAAAGAAGCATGTAAGTTTTTAGACTTAGATTATAATGAAGTAGCCCTAGTAGCTGCTCATGAGAATGATCTTTTGGCAGCAAAAAAAGTTGGATTGAAAACTTTTTACGTCGAAAGAAAAGATGAATTTAGAATTTATGATGAACCAACACACTTACATGAATTTGATATAGTTGCGAAGAATTTCTTAGATCTTAATAATAAAATATAATTGTATACCAAAAAGGTAAACAAATGTGTTTTTTCACTTAAATATTGAAACTATTACATGTATCCTAGTTTTTGGCTCTGAAAAGTTAATTTAATAAGACAAAAAATTATCAAAAATAATTAAAATTTGAATTATTGAATATTCTTTAACTAGGGCAATAAATTAAAATTATTTGAAAGGATAATAAATTGAAAAAACTAAGTATTTTTTCTGTGTCATTAATGGCATTATTTTTAATAGCCTGCTCCAGTTCAGCTGAAGATGAAGTTGTAACTGAAGAAGCTGTTGAAGTTAATAAAAGTACAGTCAATGTGACTATGTCTGAGTGGGATGTAAATGTTAATCCTAATTATAAAATGGGCAAACACATAAAACCGGGAGAGTTAACACTTATATTAACAAATGAAGGAATGCTGGAGCATAATCTTGTTCTACTAAATAATAATAAACATGAAGAATTAGAAATGTCAGCTGATGGAACAATGGCTGATGAAAGCAAACTGGATATTTTGGGTGTTATCGAAGGGTTAAAGCCTGGAGAAACAGGCCAATTAGTAATAGATGACCTACCAGCNGGTACGTATGCATTTATATGCAATACACCTGGTCATTATTCAGAAGAAATGGTTTATAAATTTATAGCTAGATAATTTAGGTTTAGGTTTATCAAAGAGCAACTCCTTTTGTGAGTTGCTCTTTTTGTTTAATTTTATAGTAAATAAAGGTTTTGTATTAGCTATAATATCTTTATGCCTGACAAGAATGAAAAATCTAAAGAAACATTGCCTATTGTTATTATTGGAGCTGGAATAGCTGGCTTATGCATAAGCTTTTATCTCAATAAAAAAAACATACCTCATATAATTATTGAAAAAGGTAAAGCTGGAAATACTTGGATTGAGGAAAGATGGGATAATTTTCATTTAGTTAATCCTAACTGGGCAATGAAAATCCCAGAATTTGGTTTTGAATCAGATCATTTTCCTTCAAAAGATCCAAATGGATTCTTAAATAAGAAAGAAATAGTTAATTACATACAATCATTTGCAAGATACTTAAATTCTGAAATATATGAAAATGAAAATGTGATTAAGATTTCAAAAAATAATAATTCATATGAAATCCAAACATCAAAAAGACTCATACACACAAATACAGTAATAATAGCTACTGGTGCATTTGGCAATCCTTATATACCTGAAATTCATAAGAATCTTGACAAAGATATTTTTCAAATTCATTCATCAAAATATAAAAATTCAACCGGCTTACCCGAAGGTAAGGTTGTTGTTGTTGGTTCAGGTCAATCAGGTGCACAAATTGCTGAAGATTTACTTGATTCGGGAAGAAAAGTAATACTTGCTGTCAGTAAATGTGGCAGAAGACCAAGAAAATATAGGAGCAAGGATTCTTCTTGGTGGAATTATGAGATGGGATTATTTGATAAAACTGTTAATGATGTAAAACTTGAAGAAAGATGGAAATGTAGTGCTCATACCTCAGGTGCAAAAGGGGGACATGATATTAATCTTATTGATTTAGCAGAAAATGGATTAGAATTATGCGGCTCAATTAAAAATTGTCAAGGGAATAAACTTTTTCTGAAAGATAATGTTTACGAAAACGTAAAATTTTCTGATACCTATGCTATTAACTGGAGAAAAAATGTAGATGAATTTATTACAAAAAATAATATAAAAGCTCCACAAGAATCAATAAAAATTGATGAAAGAATACAAAGTAATATATTAAAAAATTATGATCAGATACTACTTAATAAAGAAATAAATAGCATAATTTGGGCAACAGGTTTTAGGTATAATTTCGATTGGATTGATTTAGATATAACTGATAAAAATAGTCACCCTATTCAATACAGAGGAGTTACTAAATATAAAGGGTTATATTTTATGGGACTTCAGTGGATGTATTCATCAAAATCAGCCCAATTTATAGGTGTGGCAGAAGATGCTGAATATATAGTAAATGATATTGTTTCAAAAAATTTATTTTCTTGACCTATATTCCTCTGATTCAAAGGAATAATCAGAAAGTTCGCAAACCAATCCTTTTGGAGTTTCTTCACAATTTGATTTACTTTTAGGTAAATCATACAAATCATACATAAGAACTTGTGTCATGAAGAAATAAATTATGGCTAAAGAAACAACTATCCAAGTAATGTTAGTCCTATTTAAGGTCATAACATTTATCTCAAAAAATTCTTTAAAGGATATAAGTTTTTTTATTACTAAATTATTCATATTTATTTTGAAATAATAACATGGCGCCCCTGAGATGATTCGAACATCCGACACCCGGTTTAGGAAACCGGTGCTCTATCCTCTGAGCTACAGGGGCATTAAACTCCAATAGCTTAATTTTACATTATCAATAGACTAGTAACTCTATAAAAAATATAAGCTAGAATTTTCTTATACTTTGTTAGGAATTATTTCTTCAAAATCTTTATGTTCTTTGTAAGGAATTATTTTTATTTTATTTTCATTTGGTACTAAAATTACTTCATTTTCACTATTATGATCATTGTAAAAAACAACATCTTCTTTAGTTACTATTAAGCTGAGAAATCGATTGTATTTGGGTTCTGATTGCAATAGTTTGTTTTTTTTATAAAACCATGATGCAATCCCTGTACTGGTTGTCCATGAAATACCTTCTGGAGTACCAGCTCTGTAAACTGTAAATCTACCATTAGGTAAATCTTTTTTTAGGTCGTTGGATATAGGAAAAAGCTTAAATAAATCTTTCCATTTACNTTGAAATTTGTGTAGTTTTAATTCTGTTTTGTCAGAAGTATTATTTACCCACTCCTGAAGCATCATAGTTTCATACTCTTGATCAGAAAAATAGGTATAAAAGAGTCTTTCAATATCAATTCCTTCAAATGCTTCTGCAAAACTTTTATGATTGCCCATAAGCCTTGAAATAATGATTGTATCTCCTGTTAGGTCTAATTTTCTAATATGATCTTCACCATTATCAGATGCTTTAATAATTCCTTGAGCAAGAAGTAAATCTAAATGTTTTTCGTAGGGAGTAGAGCTTAATAATTCCATCCATTCTTTAAATTCATAGGGTTTAGTACTCATAGTTAGATTATAACAATATGAATAAATGGAAATATATTTATAAATAAATAGAAAAAATAATCATATAAACTAAAAATTATACTTTTGAATTGATAGACATAAATTAGTTTTTATAATTTTATAAAGAATAAAAAAAGATAAATTTAAATATATAAAAGAAAAAAATAATTATATGAATTTTGACATTATTATAAAAAATGGAACTATAATTGACGGAACTAACAAGCCTAGTTTTAAATCTGATATTGGAATAATTAAAGATAAAATATCCAAAATTGGAACACTAAACAATAGTAACGCAAAGAAAATAATTAATGCCAATGGCTTAATAGTAAGTCCAGGGTTTATTGACATGCATACGCACTCAGACATTTCTGCAATAAGTGATCCTTATAATGAAAGTAAAATTTTCCAAGGAGTTACTACAGAAGTAACTGGAAATTGCAGTTATTCTCCTTTTCCTTCTGGGAACAAAAATCCAAATACTATAAAAGAAGGGCTATGGGAAAAAAGAGGAAATGCTGATGATCCAAGTACTGTTTGGAACTGGAATACTTTTGATGAATATGCAAATCACTTGAGTGATATTGGAACAACTATGAATATAGCTCCACAATTAGGCTATGCGGCACTTCAAGTTGCATCTGGGGCGATTGAAAATAGACCTGCGACAAAAGAAGAAATGACTAAAATGAAAAAATTAGCTTCTGAGTCGATCGAGCAAGGAGCTTTTTCAATATCTACGGGTTTATCTGTTCCTCCTTCTGCTTTCTCAACAACTGAAGAAATTATAGAGATTTGCAAATCAATATCTCATTATGATGATGTATTTTATGTCACCCATGCAAGAGAAGGGGCAGGTAGGCATATTACAAAAATTGAAGAAGCTATAGAAATTGGATTCAAGAGCGAAATTTCTGTTCAATTTTCTCACTTAGCAATAACTGATTGGAGATATTATGGCGAAGGACCTAAAATGCTTAAGCTCTTTGAAGATGCTGAAGCAAAAGGCTTAGATATTACTTATGATATGTATCCATATACTGCTGCAGGGGCTGGATTAGATCAAACAATGCCACTATGGTCACATTCTGGAGGAATTGAAAAATTTTTAGAAAGGTTAAGAGATAAAAAACTAAGAAAAAAAATAAGAGATGAGATAAATGATGGGATAGATGGATTAAAGCAAAAATGGGAAACTATTGTAATATCATCTATAAAAAACACCAAAAATTCTAATCTTATTGGATTATCGATTGAAGAAATTGCTAACAAAAGAAATTTAGATCCAGCTGAAACAATTCTACAGCTCACGGAAGAAGATGAAGCTGTAGTTTCTGTAATATATCACAATAGAGTTGAGGGAGATGTTCAATGTTTCATGGATCATAGATTAGCCATGATTGGATCTGATGGAAATGCTGTATCACCTGATGGATTTTATAAGAATGGTAAACCTCATCCTCGTTTTTATGGTACTTTCCCTAGAATATTAGGAAGATACATAAGAGAAAAGAGATCAAAGCTTAAGTTAGAGGAAGCAATATACAAAATGACAGCATTTCCTGCTTGGAGATTGAACTTAAAGAAGCGTGGAGCACTTAAAGAGAATTATTATGCTGACATAACTATATTTGATTCAAAAACTGTTATTGATAATGCTAACTTTGAAAATCCACATCAATATCCAGATGGAATTAATCATGTGATTGTTAATGGACACCTTGCTGTTGAAGATAACAAGCATACATTGAAAAAAACAGGAAAAGTTCTTCGTAGAACTGATAAATATTAAGCTTTTCTCCAAAAGGGATCTCTTTTTTTAATATTATTTAATATTGAATCATCAAAAGCTTCCATTTTATTTTCTTCTGCCAATTCATCAGTATTCCATCCAATTTTTTCATGTATTTCAGATTTAGAATAATACAACAAATAAACGATTTCGATAAACATTAAGAAATAATCAGGAATTATAGATTCCATTAGTTCTAATATTTCACCTTTTTGAATTTCTGTTAAAGATGAGGCTCCGCCACCAACTCTAGATGTAGGTTCTCGTTTAATAAAATAGATAATTTGATCAATTGAAAGTTCATATTTAGAATTTTCAGAAATTAAAATTTCAAAATCTTTTTTATCTATAGCTTCTGTTGCGCATGGCATATCATCACTTGATGGAATAATTTGATCAAAGAATGAGTATAAAATATCAATTTCATTATTAGAAATACTCATAAATCAACTCCTTAGTATTATATCTGCTGTTCTTAAAGCAATAGCTTGAATCGTTGGTGTAGGATTTACTGCTGCGGAAGTAGTAAAAACAGAACCATCTATAATATATAAATTTTCAACATCATGAGTTTCACAATTAGAATTTACTACTGAATGTATTGGATCTTCTCCCATTTTTGCAGTACCCATAAGATGCCAACCAGCAGTTTGAAGCAAAGGATTATGATTTACCTCATAACTCCCAGCTTCCAACAAAAGCTTTTCTGCTGATTTCATTCCATGGTTTAGGAGATTCCTTGTATTCAAAGATGTTTTATAAAATATTTTTGGAAGAGGTATTCCATTTTTATCTGTTTTTGACTCATCTATTTCAACTCTATTATGAAGTTCTGGCAAATCTTCGCTAATGATAGCCATTCCTAAAGATTTCTTAAATCTTCTTTTAAATTCGTTGTGATGCTCTTTACCCCATATAACATTATTAATATTTCCTGTTCCTAAGGCTGTGTGAGCGGGTCCATTAGATCGAGCCATTTGAAAAGAGTAACCTCTAACAAAATTTCTATTAGGATCAGTCTCGTAAAATTCCTGAACAATTATAATATTAGCTAGAGGCCCAAGGCTATAATTTACATCTTCATTAAAGTATCCATTTACTGAAGCATAAGGATGAAACATTAGATTCTTACCAACTAGTCCTGACGAATTAGCTAGACCATCAGGGAAAATTTTAGATTTACTATTTAGCAAAATTCTAGGAGTTCCAATTCCATTACAAGCCAAAATTACTTTTCCCGCTTCTTGAAAAAATTGATTCCCCCTATTATCTACATAAATAACTCCTGTAAGCTTTCCTGCATTATCAACTGAAATATTTTGTACTGCACAATTAGTTCTAACTTCAAGACCATTTTCTATAGCAGGTTTTATGTAAGTTACATCTGTTGATGCAACAGATTGCCATTGTTTTTTAGAAGCGAATGTTCCATGATTATTCCAACCAACTCTACCTTTATAATCCTCTGATGCTTGATATGAATCAGAAGGCCACCAGTGCCAACCAAGTCTATCAGCAGCTTCTGCAATTTTTTTCCCATCTTCACCAAGTGGAAGAGGAGGCATTGGACGTTCTGATCTAGGAGGATTTGCAGGATCTCCATTTATTCCTGAACACCCCATCATTATGTCATTTAGATCATAGTATTTTTCTAGATCCCAATATGAAATAGGCCAATCAAATGCAACTCCATCCAATGAATTCACTCTAAAGTCAGAAGGGTGAAATCTTGGTGTATGAGCTGTCCAGTGATGTGTTGAACCTCCAACAGCATTGTACATTAAGGGATGTATATCAGAATTTTTATCTAATATTTCATAATCATTTGATAGATTTCTTATATTGGGATTAAAATGAAAAGAATTTTTTTGTTTTATCTCCCAGTCGTTTGTATCACCGGGATAATCATTTTGATCAAACCAATCACCTTGCTCAAGAAGAACTACTTTTGCTCCACTTTCAGATAATTTCCAGGCACAAGCACCTCCAGAAGCACCGGATCCAACTATAACAATATCAACAAACGGGAGATTCTTAGGCAAAATTATTATTCCAAATTTAAATTTTATTCTAGAATATAGTTATATATTAAGATTTAATTTTACAAAATGATTAAAGGCGCATTAACTTCAGTAATTCTAATGTTTGTATTTATACCTATACCTGTGGTACATTTTTTTGCTGTCCCTTTGAGTCCTTTCATTGGAGGTTTTATTGGTGGAGCAATAGCAAAAGCAGAAAAAGAAAGGATTATAATTTTTAGTTTTGTTACTGCAGGAATTGCCTTTATACCATGCTCAATAATTATCATTTTTTCTGTAATACAGCTTATAAATGAAACAGATGTTGCTGGAATGAATCCATGGTGGGCGATTGTATTATCATCCGCGCTTATACCATATACTTGGTTTGGTAATTTGGTAGGAGCTTTAATTGGATATACCGCTAGATCAAGAGCAGATTAGTTCCTATTTAATAAAACAGGTAAATCTGATCTCAAATATTTAGATATTGAATTAGTTGAAAAACTATTAATAAAAAGACTACCTATTTTATGACTGTGATTGATCATAATATTATTTTGTATATCAAGCTTTTTTATAAATTTATATAAACTATTTTTATTCTCAATAATTTCTGAATTATATTTTTTACTTATTCTTTCATCCACTTTTTGTAATTCTTTTTTTTGGAAATCATTCCTTGCAAAAAAGTTAATTTTTTGAAAATTTAAAAAATCATTTTTTTCATCAACAAGTAATTCAAAAAATGAGTCATTAGAGATATCTAAAGGATAAGTAATAAATAATTCATTATTGGCATTAGGATTAGTTTTCAAAGCAGTAGGAATAATGATTATTGGATTTATGGATTGAATAAAAAAATTCAAATCATTGAGTCCAAATATATATGTAAGCCTATTATTTAATCTAGCTGAAATAAAAGTAGCTTTGATATCTCCAAGAGAAAGTCTTTCTATTATGTGGTTTTTAGAGTTAACAATATTTATTGAAATTTTAATATTTGGGTTTTTCTCATTTATTATTTGTATTACTTTATCTAGGTATTGATTTGCTAATTTTCTACCATGATCATGAACAAAATCATTATAAATAACATCTTTGCTTTGGCTTTCAGTAATTGGATTAAAAGGATGCAAAATAAAAAATAGATTTATTTCTTCATAAATAAAAAAATTAGAATTCAGAATAAAATTTACTGAATTTTCAAGAATTTCTGATCCATCTAGAATAATTAATATTTTGTTTGATTTAGGCATAATTATGTCATATCAATTATAGGGCATGAGTGATCAGTACCCCATTCTCTCCAAGAAGCATCATAATTCATAACTTCTTTAAATCCTGCCAACCTTAAAGACCAAAACACATGAGCAGCTCTAATTCCACCTTGGCAATAAGTTATTGTTGGTATCCCAGGATCTAATTCTAAAGATTTTGCAATTTCTAAAATCTCACTTGAAGATTTTAAAATTGGAACGTCTCCAGAAGTATTAAAATTCACCCATTCTTTATGGACCGAAGATGGTATGTATCCCCCCCTATCTCCTCCTCTCAAATTTATACCATTCCGTTCATCATCTGATCTAACGTCTAAGATTTGATAACCCTTTTTACCATTTACTATTTCAAGAATTTTTTCTTTGTCAGCAAAAATTGCTTCTATAGGATCACTTGGGACAAAGTTGCCACTAACGGGAGATTTAGAATTATCTGTGACAATTTTCTTTTTTTCATGAACCCATTTAGGGAGCCCTCCATCTAATACCTTAACATTAGAATGTCCATAAAAATTTAATACCCAAGCAAGTCTAAAAGAATATAAGCAAGATGATCTGTCGTAACCAACTACTGTTGAAGAATTAGAAATACCTAATTTAGAGAATGTTTCTGAAATTTGAGACGAAGTTTGAACATGCGTTCTGTCATCTAATGATGTCTTAAAATAATTATCAATAACATTAATTGATCCTTCAATATGACCTTTACTATAATCATCACTTGAATCCAAATCTAAAATTACTAAACTAGGATCCTTCAAATTTGATTCAAGCCAATCCGTTGAGACTAAAATGTCATCATGATGATATTTTCTTTCTTCGATACTTAAAAATTTCATAAAAACTTCACCTCAAAATTTTATATTATTAATTTACAATTAAATTTATTAATGTATGGATAAGAATATATTTTTTAAATTATGAATCAAGAATTAATCTACAAAAAAAATATTAAAAAATTAATGTCATTAACAAATTTCGAGTATGATAAGTTGAAATCTAGACCACCTGGATTTCATCTTAATCGAGTTAATTTCATGATGAAAAAGTTTAATTATCCAAATAAAAAAAATAATTTTATTCATGTTGCAGGATCTAAAGGTAAGGGGTCTACTTCAAACCTAATTTCATACGCTTTATCTGATAGAAAAGTAGGTTTATTCACGTCACCTCACATGCACAAACTCACAGAAAGAATAAAAATAAATAATAAACCTATTTCATATACTCTATTCAATTTTTATTTCTCAAAAGTATGGAAGATAGTTCCAGTCATGTACAAAGAAATAAATCAAATGCCTACATTTTTTGAGTTTATTACTCTTTTAGCATTAGTGATTTTTAAGGAAGAGAATGTAGAAATATCAATCATCGAAGTTGGTTTAGGCGGAAGGTTAGACTCAACTAATGTTATTGAATCAGATATATCTGTTATAACAGGCATAAGCAGAGATCATACAAAAATTCTTGGAAATACCTTAATTAAGATTTCTAATGAAAAAGCAGGAATCATTAAATTAAATACTCCAGTTATTCTTTCACATCAAATAAAAAGAGTAACCGAAAATATACAATCAATAGCCAAAAGTAAAAAAGCTAAAATATACAATTCATCTGATATAAAAATTAAATCAAAAATAGTGAATACAAAAAAAAGTTTTATTCAGAAAGTAGTTTTGAATGACAAATATAAATTTAATTTAAGTTTAATTGGAGATCACCAGTTAGAAAACTTAAGAACTGCAATCAAGGCTATTGAAATTTATTATAAATTGAAAAATGAAAAAATAAATTGGGTTTCAATAATTAAAAATATTTCTAAAATAAAAATGATAGGTAGATGTGAAGTAATAAAGGTAGAAAATAATTACTGGATAGCAGATGGAGCTCAAAACAATAAATCCTCTAAAGCACTGATCAGAACAATAAAAAAACTAAATTTTGATATGGATAAAATTTTATGGATTTATGGATCAAGCGATGGACATAGTTCAAAAGAAACTCTTAGGTCCCTAGAAAAATTAAATCCTAAGATTATATTAACTAAAAGTAGATTACCGAAAGCAAAGAGTCCGATAAATATAACAAAAGAATTGAAATATCTTAATTTAGATATAATAGAGTTAACAGATAATTCAACAGATGCTTTTGCTAAAGCCAAAGAAATAGCAAATACTGGAGATTGTATTGTTGCATTTGGATCTCTATATATAGCAGCAGAATTTGTTGAGTTGATAAGAAATATCAAACCAGAATATTATATTTATGAGTAAAAAAATTGTTGTTACAGGAATGGGATCTTTGACCTGCCTAGGAGATAATGTATCTGANCTATGGGAAAATCTAAAAAATGGCGTTTCAGGTATAAGAAGGATCACCCAAGTAGATCCAGATTCTTTCCCTTGTAAAGTAAGTGGAGAAGTTCAAAATTTTGATCCAAGTGATTGGATGGACAAGAAAGAATCTAAACGAATGGGCAGATTCTCCCAACTAGCTGTAGCTGCTNCAAAAGAAGCAATTGAACAATCAGGTTTTTTAGGAAAAGTGAAACCAGAAAAAATTGGTGTCCTTATTGGAACAGGATCTGGAGGACTTCCTGAAACTGATAAACAAGCAGCTGTTAAAGAAAACAGAGGTGTAATGAGAATGAGTCCCTTCTATATTCCATCTATGCTAGCAAACATGGCTTCAGCTAACATTTCAAGAATTTATGGAGCTACTGGATATAACAGCACTTGTATAACTGCTTGTGCAGCATCAACTCAAGCAATTGGTGAAGCTGCTGAGATTATTAAAAATAACAGAGCTGATGTGGTAATAACAGGTGGATCAGAATCAGGAATTTGTGAAATCGGAATGGGTGGATTTAGTACAATGCATGCACTAACAACATGGGATGGCGATCCTACTAAAGCTAGTAGACCATTTGATGCAAATAGAGATGGGTTTGCACCTTCTGAAGGCGCAGGTATATTAATACTTGAATCAGAAGAACATGCTTTAAATAGAGGTGCACATCCTATTGCAGAAATTGTTGGATTCGGAGTTACATCAGATGCATTTCATCTAGTACAACCACATAAAGATGGATTAGGAGCATCTAATGCAATGAATTTAGCAATAGAAGATGCAGGCATAACAATAAATGAGATAGATTATATTAACGCTCATGGGACATCTACTCCCACAAATGATCGAATAGAAACACTAGCTATAAAAAACACATTTAAGGATCTAGCTAATAAAATACCTATTTCTTCAACAAAATCAATGATAGGTCATTCGTTAGGAGCATCAGGAGCTCTAGAAATTATTGCTTGTATTAATTCCACAATTGAAAATATTATTCATCCCACAATTAATCAAGAAAATAGTGATCCAGATTGTGATCTAAATTATGTCCCAAACAAAAATATCTCAAAAGAAGTAAATTTTGCCCTATCAAATAGTTTTGGATTTGGTGGTCAAAATGCTTGCGTAGTAGTTAAGAAATATCAATAAGGTTTGCATTATTATTGATTATTTGAATTCCAACTTTATCTCCAACAGAAAAATCATTTTCACCAATCATGCTCACACTTATTATNTGGTTNTTTTCAGTATCCTTAACTAAATAAAGCTGACTTCCTTCAAGAAATTCTTCTTCTACAATCTCATATTTCTTGCTTGAATGATCCAACGTTAATTGATTTGGCCTAACATTTATACTTATCTTATCTGGATTAGTAATTTTCTCAGAGGTTGTGAATTCTCCTATATTCGTTATTATTTTTCCATTCGAGGGAGTACCTTCTAAAATATTAGAATTAGAAATACTCTTTGCTATTATTTTATGTAATGGATTATGAAAGATTTCATAGGGAGTATCAAATTGAATAATCTTACCCTTATAAAGATATCCAATTTTGTCCGATAAGCTAAGTGCTTCTTCAGAATCATGAGTTATTAAGAGAATGGTGCTACCCATTTTAGAAAAAATTTTCTTAAGATCTCGCCTAATATCTTGACGCAAATTTTTATCTAAGTTGGAATAGGGTTCATCCATTAATAAAAGCTTAGGTTTTCTTACAAGCGACCTTGCTAAAGAAACTCTTTGCCTTTGACCTCCCGAAAGCTGGTCTATATATCTATCAAATAAATTTTCAACCCTTAATAAGTTAACTATTTCATCAACAAATTTTTTATCAAAATTTTTCTTATCAATTCCATAGTAAATATTTTTTTCAACATTAAAATGGGGGAACAGAGCATAATCTTGAAAAATAGTTCCCACTGGTCTTTTTTCTGGAGGTAGATGATAAAAAGAAGAAGACATTAGATTCCCATCAACTCGAATATATCCATTTTCTATTTTTTCTAAACCATTTATTGCTCTAAATAAAGTTGTTTTACCAACACCACTATCACCTAGCACAGTGACAAATTCGCCTTCATTAACATCTATAGAAAAGTCATCTAATATAGGTTCATTTCGATTATAACTAAAGGAAATTTCTTCAATTTGTAGAATTTTATTTTCTGTAATCATAACCCTACTTTCTTTGATAAATCATTAGACATAAACAAATAAGTAGGAATACCTGCAATCAAAATCAAAATTAAGGATGCAGCTGCAGTATCCATAAAAAAGGCTTCACTTGCTGAAGACCATATACTAGTAGCTAAAGTAGAAAAGCCAAGAGGGCTTAAAATTAATGTTAATGGTAATTCTTTTAGACAAAGAATAAAAACTAAAATTCCTCCATATATAACACCAGGGGTGGATAATTTCACAATAATGTTATAAAAAGTCATGATTTTGCCCTTACCAAGGGTATATGATGCCTCTTCTAAGCTTGGATCTATTTGACTAACAGATGACTTAACTGGAGTAATGACTGCAGGCAAAAAAGAAATCAAGTAACCTAAGATCAATACTATAAATGTTTGATAAATAATATCAACATAATTTATTGTAAAAAAGACTAATGACATAGCTACAACTATGCCAGGTAAAGAAAGTCCAATGTAGGAAACTTTCTCTAGCACAAATGAAATTATTCTTATCTTTTTCCTGATAATTAGTACCGCTATTGTAGCTAATAATGTAATTATTAAGGCTGACACTAATGAGACTAGAATCGTGCTTAGAATGTCAGAGAAAATATTCTTAAATAAATTATCGAAAGAGTTATCAAAATAAACCCCTGATATAAACCAATATAGAAGTACTGAGACAGGGAGTAAAAAACCTAAGATACTAGGAATTAATGCAAATGGTAAAATTACCCATCTCCAATATCCCAAATCTAAAATTTTCATATTCGCTGAATTTGAATTTGAAAAATATCTTGAATTACTTCTTGTTCTAGATTCAATAAATAAAATAAAGAAACAAAACAAAATTGCAATTGAACAGATTTCTAAAACTCCATAGTTTCCTATACTACTGTACATCCTATTGAATATGGCTATAGTAAAAGTATTAAATCTTAATAGTGCCACTGCACCAAAATCACTCAGAACATACAATGAAACTAGAAGGGAACCTGAAGCTACAGTCGGCATAACAAGTGGAAAAATTATTTTACTAAAAGTTTTTGGTACACTAGCACCTAAAGTTCTAGATGCATCAATCATCTGAAAATCAAATCTTCTAAATGTTGCACATAACCCAATATAAATGTATGGATATGTGATCAAGGTCAATACAATTACTGATCCTGAAAGGCCATAAAATGAGGGCAAGGGGCCAGTCCCAAAAAATTTATTTAATATATCATAAGCTATTCCTCTGGGGCCCCATAATTCTATTTGAGTTGTAGCCATTACATAACTAGGTAAAGCTATAGGAAGAACACTGATGGAAATTAGATATTTTGCAAATGGCAAATTTGTTCTTACATTAAGGAAAGCCAAAGGTAATGATATAAGAGTTGCTAAACAAACTACCAACAAAACGAGTAAGACTGAGTTAATTGTAATCTTTAAAATATTATAATTTAGTATAAAGTCAAAAAATAAGTTAATCCCAAAGGTTATCTTTAGAAATATATAAATAATAGGTAAAGATAGAATAATAGAGAAAATAATAGCCCAAAATATTATGAGCATAGATGCAAAATTTAGTTTTCTAAATTTTCTTTGAAAATATAGATTATAGTTTGATAAATTCAAATTACTTATTATTTATTACTATTTCAGTATACAATCAAATTTCAACTAATGAGTATATACAATTCATTTCAAAAATATAGTTTAGTAATAAAATCAATTTTGGTTTTGTTAGGTGTATTAACAACTATACTTTTCTTACTATCTTCAAATTTTATATTTTTTGATCTTGACGAATATCCCGGTATCAATGATGAAATAGCACTTCCCGCAATAGAAGAAAAAAAAGATATTATTGAACCAGAAATACCCCTTCCAGTAATAGAAGAAAAAAAAGTTATTATTGAACCAGNAATACCACTTCNAGTGATAGAAGAAAAAAAAGNTATTATTGAACCAGAAATACCCCTTCCAGTAATAGAAGAAAAAAAAGTTATTATTGAACCAGAAATACCAGAGATTATTGCTTTAGTGATGTCCCAGATAATAAGTAGTAAAAATATTCCCTCTAGTGAAATTGATTTTATTAAATTCGAAGAAAAGGTATGGAATTCAAGTGCTCTAGGATGCCCTGTAGAAGGAATGATGTATGCTCAAGTTCAAGTGAAGGGATACAAAATTCATTATTTGATCAATAATTCAGAAAATATCATACATTCAGATTACGATGGAAGATTTATTAACTGCACTGAGATTGAACAAAAAAATATGACCTCAAATTATAATTTCTCAGAGATATTCAATTTACAAAATACAAACCTGATTATTTTAGAATTAGCAATTGATAATAGATTAATAGCTGAAATCAATGATCTGGACAAAATAAATGAAATTATAGATAAGTTAGACACAGAATTTATAATTTCAGGAGCAGAAATATGTCAACACAAATATAATTTGATTTTTTATAAAAATACTGACAAAACTTCCTTTGGTATATTATGTGATAATAACCTCAATTATATATATGCTAATTCTCCATTAGAAGGAACGAATATTTTCTTAAAGATTATTGAACCATTATTATCAAACTTAGAATTTCCAGGTATGCCAAAAAATGACTAGTTTTTTACCAGTTGGNAAATTAAATAATAAATTACTTCAAGAAATATTAAGTGAGATCAACAATGTAGGATCCACTCCAAAAATTGGAGAAGATTCTGCAATGATTTCAATAAGAGATCAAGAAGATTTATTAGTTTCATCAGACCCAATTACATTTGATTCTGAAAATATTGGAAAGTATGTTTTAGATGTATGTGCAAATGATATATACGCAGCAGGGGGAGTACCAAAATGGTTTTTACTTACTACATTAATTCCNCCTAAAACAAGATTTAGTGATCTAAAAAAAGTCTTATCAGAAGTAAACGAACGTGCACAATTACTTAATATAGATATAGTTGGTGGTCATACTGAAATCACCGAAGCAGTTAACAAAATAATACTAAGTGGAACAATATTAGGAACATTTAATAAAAATTTCATAAATGGTCAGGTTGTTACGGAAAATCAANCTATAATTCTTGGAGGATTAGCAGGTATAGAAGGTAGCAAAATAATAACTGAAAATATTAAACTATCAAATTCTAAATTAAAAAACCTGTCTAATCTTGCAAGCAATTTAAGTATCAGTGTAAGCGAAATTGCAGAAATTGCTATTTCAACAGGAAAAATAATCAAAATGCATGATCCCACTGAAGGAGGGATTTCAACTGCTATACATGAAATATGTGAGTTCTCAAATGTTGGATGTGAAATTGATATAAATGCTATAAATTTTGTTAGTGACTTTAAGGAAGTTTGTGAAACATTAAATATTAATCCTCTAGGAGTAATAAGTTCAGGTTGCTTATTAATNATTTGNGAGGAAAAAGATTCGCTATCTATTNTNAATAAACTTAATTTATCAGGAATTAATGGAAAAATAATCGGTAAAACGACAAAATCATTAAATCGTAATATTATTAAAACAGATGGTAGTAAAGAAAAATTAGAAAGATTTGATCAAGATGAGATTATAAAAATCTTTGAATAATATGTATACAGATAATTTAATTAATAAAATAGAATCATATTTACCTAATGAAGAGGTATCAAAAATCATAGGTGCTTTTGAGTTTGCAAAAGATGCACACGAAGGGCAAAAGAGAAAATCTGGTCATGATTTCATTGTTCATCCAGTAGAAGTTGCCACTCACTTAGCTAGATTAGAACTAGACCCTNCAGTTATTATTTCTGGATTACTACATGATGTTATAGAAGATACAAAAATCAATGCTAAAGATATACAAAATGAGTTCGGTAAGGAAATTTCTGAAATTGTTACTGCCCTTACAAAGTTAACAAATGACGANAATAATTTGATTCAGAATGTAGATCAAAAAAACATGAGAAGATTCTTGGTTTCTATGGCCAAGGATGTAAGGGTCATAATTATAAAGCTTGCAGATAGGCTACATAATGTAGAAACATTGGAATATCTAGACTTAGACAAAAGGGAAAAAATTGCAAAAGAAACTTTATCAATACATGCCCCATTAGCTCAAAAAATTGGTATGAATGATTTAAAGTGGAGGCTTGAAGATGAGAGCTTTAAGCATCTTATGCCTGATAAATTCAAAATGACCAAAAGACTGATTAGTCAGAAAAGAGAAGAGAGAGAAATAACTACTCAAAAAATGATTAATCAAATAAATAATCATTTAAATATGTTCAATATAAAAGCAGAAGTCACTGGAAGACCCAAAAATTTATATTCAGTTTACAACAAGCTTCAAAGATATAAGCAGNTTGGAAGAAATTTCTCTGATATTGAAGATTTAATTGCTATAAGAGTTGTTGTAAAGAGAAAAGAGGATTGTTACATCGTATTAGGTAAAATTCATGACCTATGGAGACCCATTGCAGGTTCTTTTGATGACTATATAGCTTCGCCTAAAGAAAATTATTATCAATCTTTACATACAGTAGTTATGAATGAGAGTAATCAAAAAATTGAATTTCAAATAAGATCTGAAAAAATGCATAATTTCGCTGAACAAGGTGTGGCGTCTCATTGGAAATATAAGGATTCAATTGAAGAGTCGAAATCTGAAAACTTCAGTAAGGATACTTACTGGTTAAAGGATATGATGGACTTTGAAAATGAAATTATAGAAGACAGCGAATACCTAGAATCTNTTAATAATGATATTTTGTCCGATAAGGTAATTGTATACTCCCCTAAAAATGATATCTTTACACTTCCCATAGGTTCAACACCTCTAGATTATGCTTACAGCCTACATACAGATCTTGGGCATTCTTGCCAAGCTTCATTTATAAATGGAGCATTAAAACCTTTGAATACAAAGTTGAATAATGGAGACACTGTTCAAATACAAAAATCTGANGATTTAAGTGGACCTGAGCTTGATTGGTTAAATGATAGTTTAGGTTATCTTAGAACAGCAAATGCTAAAAATAAGGTAAAGGCATGGTTTAAGAAAAGAGAAAGAAATGAAAATATTGAAAGAGGAGAAAGGCAAATTCTTAGAACAGTAAGACTTTCAAACATTGAGGATAGTGAAATAATTATGCCTAAAATAATAGAAAATGATAGCTATGAAAATTTTGCATATAAGGTTGGAACAGGTGAAATAAGTAACCAAAAAATCATTGATGTAATCAATAAACAACAATTAGAAGAGACAGTTAGAAAGATGAATCTAGTAGATGAAAAAGTTGAAGAATCGATAGAACATAATCCTGCTTCATCTGTACTAATAATGGGTGAAGATAATATTGAAAAAAAAATAGCTAATTGTTGTAATGCAGTATATGGTGACGAAATAGTAGGCTATAAAAATTCTAGTAATGAAATAGTAATTCATAGGATAATGTGTTCACGATTAAGGAATTTAGAACATACTAATAGATTTTTACCAGCAGCATGGGGNCATTCAAAAGAACTTGCTCCTACAACAGTGCTTATCGAAGCATATGACAGAGTTGGGCTAATTAGAGATATTACAGATGTAGTATGGGGAGAAAAAACTAATATTCATTCGATAAATTCACAAGAAGATGACACAAACGGTACGTGCAAAATTCAATTAACAGTTTATACTAGAGACTTAGGTCAAATAATTAGGCTTTTAGGTAAGATGGAAAGTACACCTGGGGTCTATAAGGTTAGAAGAGTAAAATAAGTAGGAAAATATGCCAAGTTCAAAAACACATAGGAATCAGTTAAATAAGTATAAAGTGAATTTATCTGTTAAAACTGCTATCAAATCCTCAATAACAAAATTGAAAGAAAGCATAGAAAGTGATAATGCTGAAGAAACTGAGAAGCTATACAGAGAAACTTCTAAAGTTCTAGATCGAGCTGCAAAGAAAAAGGTTATTCATAAAAACAACGCTTCTAGAAAAAAATCTAGACTCCAACATCTAATCAATAAGAAAAAATAATTGAACAACCAGCCCGTATATAATTGGGAAATTGATCACGGAGATCCCAATGATAAAAAATCTCAAATTATTATTTCAGTAAAACCTCATTCAGGACTTATATCAAAATGGAGAATCATACTGCCAGCAGATTATGAAGGCTTAAGCCATTGGGGAATTATTGAAGATGGTGAAACAGAATTACGCAAGCCTAGAGGTATTTATGAGACAGGTAAAATTCAGCTACAAGATGGGCAAGTAGTCATTGTTATCGGAGCATTAGAAGCAGTTTCTAAAACTAAAGCAGCAAGATTAATACTTAACACTCCTCCTCCTCATTTTTTAGGGTTTGGATTTAGTGAAGATGATGCTACTGCACCAACTAACATAGAAGGCATAAGCTTTGAAGACCATCCACATTAAATGTTGGACACAAAGTTTGACAACAATTTAGATATCAATTAGCTTCATAATATGGCAAGTATGAAACCATTATCAGATAAACAGAAGGATATACTCAGATTTATTGAAGGGTATATTGAGGAATATGGTTACCCTCCTTCAATAAGAGATATACAAAACAATTGCGATATATCTTCTACCTCTGTGGTCAAATACAATTTAGATAGGCTTCAAGAAAAAGGATTAATGAATAGAGATTCAGAAGTCTCAAGAAGCATAAGCCTTAATATAGATCAAAAAACAAATACTATTAAAGTTCCTGTACTAGGAACTATAACTGCCGGGCAACCATTTCCATTAATTGAAGATTCAAGATGGGACTTAGACGAATTAGATATGATTGACCTTCCGGAAAGTTTTTCCTACATCGAAGAAAAAATATTTGCACTAAAAGTAGCTGGTTACTCAATGATAGACGCTTTAATTGGTGATGGAGATACAGTAATTCTTGAAAAAACTGATAGAGCTAGAAATGGTGAAATGGTAGCAGCTAAAATAAATNCGGAGAATGAAACTACTTTAAAAAGAATATATAAAGAAGGAGATAAAACTAGGCTCCAACCAGAAAACCCTCAGATGGATCCTATGTATTTCCCATCAAACGATGTCAGTATTTTAGGAAAAGTAGTAGCTGTTTGGAGATATCTTCCAACGGGTAAGTAATTTTTCANATATACCTAGGAACACTTTTAATAATAAATATTAGTCCACAATATTTATATCAAAAACTTTCTCACTTTTTTTAAGNANTNTATGACTAGTNGGNCCNAAATTAAGNATNTTTANAANTTTATTATTTTTTTTGAATTTATTNGTTATATTATCTAAAACTTCAATCGAAGATTGATCCCATATCCAAGATTCAGAACAATCTAAATTAACAATTTTTTCATCAAATTTTGATGGGTGCATAAATTCCTTAAATTTATTTATTGAACCAAAAAACAAACTCCCTTTGAGTAAATAAACTCGCTCATCTTTTGAAATTATTTCTCCATCTTCAATATTGATAGAAGTTGATGATTTCCAAGCGTATGACAAAGCAGAGAAAATAACTCCTACAATAACAGCAATTGCTAAATCTTGCCATACAGTCACACTTGTTACAAGAATTATAACAATGGCATCTTCTTTTGGAACTTTAGATAATATTTTCAAAGATGCCCATGCAAATGTCCCAATTACAACCATCATCATGATTCCTGTTAATGCTGCAATAGGAATCATTTCAATCCATCTAGAAAAAAATAATATAAAACATAATAGTGAAATTGCAGCAACTATTCCAGATAATCTGCCCCTGCCCCCAGAAGAAATATTTATCATCGATTGCCCTATCATTGCACATCCACCCATTGCTCCAAAAAAACCACATGTCATATTACTAAGGCCTTGACCAAAGCATTCTTTATTTGGCCTTCCTTTAGTTTCGGTGATTTCATCTATAAGTGTTAATGTCAGTAAACTTTCAATAAGGCCAATACCAGCCAACGTTAGAGAAAATGGTAAAACTATATAAAATGTTTCAAAGTTAAATGGAACACTAGGAATACTAAATTCTGGCAATCCTCCAGAAACTGAAGCCAAATCTCCGACAGTAAGCGTATCAATTTTAAGTGTAATAACTAAAACAGAAAGTATTAATATAGAAATTAAAGGTGATGGAACCAGTTTCCCAACTTTAGGTATTTTTGGAACGAAAAAAATTATTCCCATTGTGAAAATAGTCAATACTATCATTATAAAAAGTTGATTCGTTTCGAGCCAACCACCATTAAATAGAACATTAATTGCGCTGTGATTACTATCTGAATGAGGTGAAAAGTTCGGATCTTTAAATTGACCTATTTGACTTAGGAAAATCACTATAGCTAATCCATTCACAAATCCTATCATTACTGAGGATGGCACAATATGAATAAATTTGCCTAATCTTGCAATTCCAATCATAATTTGTATTATTCCCGTAAGGATTATTGCAGCAAAAAGATACTGTACGCCATATATCGCAACTAATGCGACCATTACTACTGCCATCGCACCTGTAGCACCTGATATCATTCCACTTCTACCACCAAATATAGAAGTTATTATTCCAACAAAGAATGCAGCATATAACCCTACTAGAGGTTCTACACCAGCAACAAAGGAGAAAGCTATAGCCTCTGGTACAAGAGCCAAGGCAACGGTCAAGCCAGATAAAAAGTCTAATCTTGGGTTATTGGTTAATTGAAATTTTGCCAATATATTTAACAACATGAAGCATAATATATCAGTTGTTATAAAAATAATTCCTACACATTAAATTACAAGTTTAGGCTAATACTATTAAAACAATAATAAGTTATTGTAATTTACTTATTTCTAGTCCAAAATTTTATTAAAAATAAGAGGGAGCTTATTATGAATAATAAAATTTTTGGATCCATGATGATTTTTGGTCCAATAATATCGATGCTTTGTTGGATTCTTTTATTTCCTGATAATTATCAACTGAATGCAGGTGAAGAGCTAGCAAAACTTGCAGAATCAAAAAATTCAGTTGTTTTGGGAGGTTACCTTGCAACGATATCTACAGCTTTAATGATTCTGGGATTATATTTTCTAGCTAAATCTATAAATACTGATAAATCTATTAGCTCGAATCTAGCTGAAATTAGTGGATTAATAATTTTGCTAACCTTTCCAGTTCTTGTTGGCTTACAAGGAATTGGTATTGCAGCTTTAGACGCAGCTGATAGAGTTGATGCTGGACTCGCTCAGGGAATTTTAGAAGGTGCAAGAGGTTGGGATACATCTTTGAGCTTTATAATGGGAATCAGCTGGTTTATTTTGGGCATTTCTCTAACTATGAAGAAAAAGTTCTACACTGTGATTAGTGCTATATTTGCAATCGCTGGAGTATCTGCAATTTTAGATAATTTCGTTGAATTTGAAATTTTTGCAATCATAGGATGGATGGGTGGATTTTTATCCATGGTAATAATGGGGATTCTAATTGTAATGAATAAAGAATAAACTTTAGAAATCACATAAATAATACCTTGTCTAATCATGATAGATTTATGATCTGTCTGATTAAGACAGGGGGATAATTACTAAAGACACTTAAGTACGAATCACTATTTGTAAATGTAATATTCCAGACAGTTTTTACAACAGTTTTACTAGAAATCTTATTTGTAGGTATTAATAATGAAAGCCGTCCTGCAATACTAGATATGGCTGTTGAAATAATTTGATAGTATTAAATAAACTTAAATAACAAAAAACAATATGGGATTTATTCAAAATT
>NHDX01000014.1 GCA_002171675.1 Chloroflexi bacterium TMED70
CAGCTGGCTCTCCTGCAAATGTAGCAGAAGTAAAACCAAATTTTGATCCTCAAACTAACTTTGCTCATATAACTAAATGGCATTCATCAATAACTAAGAGCTCAGAAATTTCTACTCAAATGAGAAGAGCTATGTCTGCATTAAAAAATGGTAGACCTGGGCCAGTACTTCTTGAAATGAGAAGTGATGCTATGGCAGGAGAAGTAGATAACACAGATGATTATTCAAGTCCTAATGCTATTGTGACTTCTCCAAGTCTTTCAGATGTTAAGGATGCTGTTAAGGCTCTTGGAAATGCAAAAAACCCTGTAATTTGGGCAGGTCAAGGAGTTTTATATGGTGCAGCAACAGAAGAACTAAAAGAATTTGCAGAAATTATGCAAATTCCTGTTATTACAACAATGCCAGGAAAATCAGCATTTGATGAACGTCATCCACTATCACTAGGAGCTGCAAATAGAACTGCTCCTAAAGCTGTATGGTCTTGGTTAAAAGATTCTGATGTACTTATTGGTCTAGGTGCTAGTTTTTCAAAAACTACATTTGGAATAGACATACCTGAAGGGAAATTTATAATTCATAATACAAATAATGTTGAAGATATTGATAAAGAATATTCAACTGAAATTGGACTATTAGGAGATGTAAAATCTACTCTAAAAATGCTTATTGATGAAGCAAAAGGAAATTATGGAGATTCAAGAACTAAGGATACAAAAATCTTAGAATCAATTGCTCAAGTTAAACAGGAATGGGAAGCAGATTGGGCACCACTATTAAATTCTAATGATGTACCAATAAATCCATATAGATTGATTACTGAAATTAATAATGCAGTTGACCATGAAAATACAATAATGACACATGATGCTGGCCATCCTAGAGATCAAATTATGCCGTTCTATCCAGCAACTGTTCCAAATAGCTATATTGGATGGGGTAAATCTACTCATTTAGGATATGGGTTGCCTCTAGTAATCGGTGCTAAAATAGCTCACCCAGAGAAATTTTGTGTTAATTTTATGGGAGATACAGCTTTTGGTCTTTCTGGCTTAGATTTAGAAACTTCAGTTAGATCTGGAAGTCCTATAACAACTATACTATTGAACAACAGTACTATGGGAGGTTATGACCACCATATGCCTATAGCTATGGAGAGATACGGTGCAGGAAATAATACAGGTTCCTACACTACAATTGCTGAAGGTCTAGGAGCTAAAGGAATCTATGTTGAAAAACCTGAAGAAATAGTTCCAGCTATTAAAGATGCACAAAAAACAAATAATGATGGGCAAAGTGCTCTTATTGAGGTAATTACTCAACAAGAAGGAAGATTTAGTAGATACTATAATGACGAAAGTTTAACTGGCGGGAAAATAGTAAAGTAATATGAAAACCACTGGATTTAGATTATTACAACTAGGAACCCCTTGGAGAAACTTATCTTATATTGTTATTGAAACTGACGAAGGTATAAGCGGAATAGGTGAAGCTAGAGTACTAGGAAAAACTCATACTGTAGCAGAGTATCTAAAGGACGTTGAGAGGCACTTTATTGGACATGATCCATTTGATATCGAGGCCTTGTTTCGAAGATTTACCCTACTTGATTTTGGTAAGGCTGGAGAAGTTGTTCATACAGGTTTAGCAATGGTAGAAATGGCTTTTTGGGATATTATGGGCAAAGCTACTAATCAACCAGTTTATAAATTACTTGGAGGAAAAGTACAAGATAAGATTCAAGCCTATGCAAATGGGTGGTATACAGTAGAAAGAACACCTGGTAGTTTTGCATTAGCTGCATCAAAAGTAGTATCTAAAGGTTATAAAGCATTAAAATTTGATCCTTTTGGGAATGGCGATTTAGAACTTTCAAGAAATGAACTTTTTAAGTCTATTGAAATAATTGAAGCTGTTTCTGATGCTATAACAGACGATATGCAAATGATGATTGAAATGCATGGTAGATTTGCTGCTCACCAAGCTGTAGAAATTGCCAACAAAATTGATCAACTTAATATTGGGTGGATTGAAGAACCTGTAAGACCAAGCGACAACCCAAGCTTAGAAAAAGTGAGAATCCAAACTTCTCTGCCAATAGCAACAGGTGAAAGACTTTATGGAGCATCTGAGTTTAGAGAAATCTGGTCAAATAATTCAGTAGATATTATTCAACCTGATATCACACAATGTGGAGGGATTTTTGAAACAAAAAAAATTGCTTCAACTGCTGAAATTTACTCAATTATGGTAGCTCCACACAATGTAGGTGGAGTTATATCTACTTTAGCAGCAATACACTTGTGTTTTACCTTAAGAAATGTAAAAATTCTTGAACACTTTAATGACTTTGCAGATCCTTTTGTAAAAGAAGCTGCAAACTTCTATCCTGAAGTTAAGGATGGTTTCTTTAGTGTTCCAGAAAAACCGGGTTGGGGAGTTGAATTAAATGAAGACTTTATACTTTCTCATCCTCCAGAAAAAAATAAGGATGGAATTAATTTAGACCCAGGCTTAAATATGTTTGAGAAGATGGATTGGGCAAAAAGAGGGCAATCAGAATAACTAGTTAGGAATTTTATATAATATGTTCGATTTACTCATAAAAAATGGATATATTATTGATGGTTCCGGTCAATCAAGATATAAATCAGACATTGGAATTAAAGGTGAAAAGATTGTTTTTATTGGTGATTCAGATGATAAAAACTCAAAAAGAATCATTGATGCAAGTGGGTTAATAGTATCTCCAGGATTTATCGATGCTCACACTCATCATGATGGAGTTTTATTAAATAATCCTCAACATGCTAGCAGTTTAAGACAAGGAGTAACAACAGAAATTCTTGGTCAAGATGGTCTTTCATATGCTCCTCTTTCTCCAGATAATTATGAAATTCAAAGAAAATATTTAGGAGGAATTCTAGGTAATGCTCCTAAAAATCTGGATATGAGTAGCGTAAAAGCATTTAGATCTCACTATCATAAAAAAGTTTCTATAAATACAGCTTATCCTGTATCGCATGGAGCTCTAAGGATGGAGTCAGTGGGATTTTTTGATAAGCCTTTAGAAGGCAAACAATTAGACCATGCAAAAAATTTACTTAATGAAGGTTTATCTGAAGGTTCAGTTGGTTTAGCAACTGGAATGTCATATCATCCAAATGCATGGAGTAATACTGAAGAATTAATAGAACTATGTAAAGTTGTCAGAGAAAATAACGGTGTTTATATAACTCATTTGAGGGATGTAAATCCAGAAAGAGGCTTTGGAGGAGGTGGAGTTCCTGAAGCTCTCGAAATAGGTAGAAAATCAGGAGTTAGGGTTCATTTTTCTCATACTAGAACAAGCGCTGATAATGCAGGGAAGGTATCTGAAGTTTTAGAGCTAATCGATGAAGCAAAAAATGAAGGAGTTAACTGTACTTTGGAATTGTATCCTTATCCAACAGGTAGTTCCTTTTTATTAAGTAATCTTCCAAGTTGGGCACATGAAGGAGGTCCAAAAAATATTTTAGAAAGATTAAACGATAAAAATTCTCGAAAAAAAATTATTGAAAGTTTTAAACTAAATAAAAAAAGAAGAATGGATGAAGTATTACTTTCTTATTTGCCTAAAAATCCTGAGTTAGAAGGAATGACAGTTTCTCAACTTTCTAAATTAAGAGGTATATCAATGGGAGATCTTATTTGTGATTTATTGATTGAACAAGATTTACAGGTAGGTTTTTGGCTTATTCCTCCTCAAAGTATCTCCATATGGAAACAGTTAAGTAAAGATGCTATGGAATTTTTATCAAGGCCAGATTATATGATTGGTAGTGATTCAATTCCTATAGGAAACTTTCCACATCCAAGAGCATATGGAACTTTCCCTAGATTTGTTGGACGATTACGAAGACAGTTTGGATTAATATCTCTAGAACAAATGATACAGAGAATTTCAAATAATCCAGCAAAAACTTTCAACTTAAAAGGCAGAGGATCTTTGAAAAAAGATTTTTTTGCCGACATAGTAATTTTTGATGAAAATAAAATAATAGATACTGCTACCTACGATGATGCTAAACAATTCCCCGTTGGGATTCCATATGTAATAGTAAATGGATCTATAGCTGTGAATAATGAAGAGTGTACAGGTGTATTTGCAGGTCAAGCAGTTCCTTGATAATGCGATTAGGTAAAGAAGGACTATAAGCCGAGTTCTGTTCTACTTTTTAAAAGTATATGTGATCATCCATCTTGGCTAATTGTCACCAATTAGCTCATGCAGCTTACCCGGGAGCAGTCTAGGAAACTAAGCTCCTCTATTTAGCCTTGCACCAAGTGGGGTTTACCATACCTTATTTGTTACCAAAATAAGTGGTGAGCTCTTACCTCACCATTTCAACCTTACCAAAAATTGGCGGTATATTTTCTGTTGCACTTTCCGTCAAGTCGCCTTGCCCTGCTGTTAGCAGGCACTTTTCCTAGCGGTGCTCGGACTTTCCTCTGATATAAATATCAGCGATCACTCGTCCTTCTTTAACCCAATATCCTAATTATAAACTAAATTAAGATGAACTTAAAATAATTTCTTTAGAATCTTTATTCACAAAAATTTTCTTAATTACTTTTTGTGAATTATCAAGATAAAAAACTAATTTTTGAAATTCAGACTTAAATTCAGAAAAATCAATTTTTCCAGATGTTAGTTCAGAAACAATTTTGTACAAATATTTATCTGAATACTTTTGATCAAAAAAATTATATCCTGAAAATTTTTGCTCTAGTAATGAGTTAAGTTTTTCACAACTTATACTTAGTGATTTACAATTTGAATCTTTTGAATTTATATTTTTACAAGAGTAATATTTATAACTTTTAGATTTTCTTTCTCCATTGCTATACCAATAATTTTTATGACTTGTGGTGACTAATTTAGAGTCACAAAGTTTACAATATAAAATTTTGTTCCAAGAATTTTTTTTATATTTTCTACTTACTTTGTTATTTATTTCATCAGAAACAGCGGTAAAGATTGAGTTATTAACTATAGGTTCATGTGAGTTTGGAATAAGAATGTTATATCTCCTATAATTTCCAATATAAAAATCATTTTGTAGTACATGCTTTACTGACTGATACGACCATTTTTTTGAACTAACTTCATTCAATTCATTTACAGTTTTATTAATTGATTTATTCTCTAAAAAAATATTGAATATTTTTTTTATTACATCAGCTTGATTTTGTTCAACAATAAAAAGACTAGATGAGCTTTTTTTATAACCAAAAGGAATTTTTCCTAACACTTGACCTCTAGAAGCTTTTTTATTTATAGACTCCTTAATTCTAGATATTCTTTGAGGGCTATTACCAAAATAAGGCAAAGTTCTTATAGCATTTTGAAAAGGATCAGGAAAATCATATGAAGCACAGAAAATTAAGATTTTCAGATCGATTAAAGATATCATCTTTTTACAAAATCCTAATAAATCATCATCTAAAGATTTTGGAGAAGAAATAATAATTTTAGATATTTGTTCAGAATTTATCAGAAGCTTTATCTCGCTAAAATTATTATTTTGATAAAAAATATCAATTTCTAAATTTTCATACTTGCAATAATCTATTAATTTATTCTTCTCTTCTAGATTATTTAAATCCGTGAGTAAAGCTAAAGATTTCAAATAATTTACTCCGAAACTAAAGATTTTCCACAATTACAAATAATAGGAATTACAGATGACTTAACCTTCTCTATAAACGCATTAGGTAATTCAATTTTGCAACATGTACTTTTATTATTTTCTAATTTCCCAATTCCTAAATTTCCACTCTTTAGTAGAAAGTTTTCATACAATGTTAGAATTCTTTTGTCTAATAAATCAGAAATGTTTTCTCGTTGATTTGAGAGTATAGTAATTTTTTCTGAAATATTTTTCTTTTTTTCAAATAACTTTTTTTCCTCTAAAATCCATTTGTCTTCAGTATCTAAAATCTTAAGTTCAGCATTTTCTTTTATACTCTCAAGCTTAATAATATTATTTGCTACTAATTCTTTTTTTGGATCAATATTTGAAATAAATTCAGATTTAGTTTTTATTTCAATCTTCAATGCATCTAATTCTTTATTATTCCGTATTTTTCCTGAATATATAGTAGTATTTATATTATTAATTGAATCTTCATTTTCCTTTATCGAACTTAATATTTTTCTTTGAATTTTTTCTTGTTCTTCAATTTTATTCTGAATCATTGTAAGTTTTTCTTTGAGTCCATCTAGACCCATTTGATCTTTTAGCTTTTCATCAATTGAAGAAATCTCTTTTTGGAAAGACATGATATCAGTATCATACTTTTGTATTTCAAAATAATTTAAATTTTCTTCAGACATAATTTATCTATTAGTTGTTTCCTATAATATATAATACGAAATATAAGATATAAACTATATTCTAATTTCTAAAAGATATTAAATATACTTAAGGGAAATCTTAATGGATTTACAAAAAACCAAAATTGTTTGTACTATAGGCCCTTCTTCTGAATCGCTAGACACGCTTATAGACTTAATTAAATCAGGAATGAATGTAGCAAGAATTAATCTTTCTCACGGTAGTGAAGAAGATCATATTAAAATGATTTCAAATATCAGAAAAGCTTCTGAGAAAATGAACTCTTCAATACCTATTCTTGCAGATTTGCCTGGTCCAAAATACAGAGTAGGAACCATAGATAATAACTTCTTAGAATTAAAAGTAAATGAAGAATTATCATTTGAATGTAGTGATTCAAAAGATAATAAAAATCTAATCATTTGGCCTCCTGGTATACATAATGATGTTAAGGTTGGAGCAATATTACTTATTGACGATGGAGCTGTTGAATTAGAAGTTATTGAAATAAAAAATAGCCTAATAAGGACCAAAGTAAATCTATCAGGGAAAATAAGCAGTAATAAAGCTGTTGTAGCTAGAGGCTTTCCTTCAATGCTCGATTACTTTACTGAAGAAACAATAAGTGCAATAAATTTTGTTATATCAAATGACATAGATTACATTGGTTTATCATACGTAAGAAATGCTGAAGATATAGTGAAAGTTAAGAAGCAATTAAAAAATAAAAACCTAAAAATAATATCAAAAATAGAACTTCAAACTGCCCTAGATAATTTAGATGAAATAATTCAAAACTCAGATTCTATTATGGTTGCTAGAGGAGATTTAGGTGTTCATTTACCTATATCTCAAGTACCTGCGGCACAAAAATTCATAATTTCTTCTTGTAACAAAAAAGGAAAAGAAGTAATTACAGCTACACAAATGTTAGAATCAATGACAGAAAATCCTCAACCAACAAGAGCTGAATCAACGGATGTTCACAACGCAGTTTTAGATGGATCAGACGCTATAATGCTTTCTGGAGAAACTTCGATTGGTAAGTATCCAAATAGAGCAGTTGAATTTATGAGAGAAATATCTTCAATTGCAGAAAATGATATTGACCATAATGACCTTAGAAGTAAAAGAGTATCATATTTAGATTCTAAAAATTCTAATCAAATTGACGAATTAATAGCTCATGGTGCTGCAAATATCGCTGAACAACTTAATGCAAAATTAATTGTGGCTTTTACGGAGTCAGGATCTACTGCAGCTAGAGTTGCTGCTTATAGACCTTCTCAGCCAGTAATTGCAATTTCTCCTGATAAAAATGCTGGAATTAATTTAGGATTAAGATGGGGAGTAAATACTATTAGAGTAAATAGTTTTGATCATATTGAAAAAATGTTTTCATACTCTGAAAAATTAGTACAAAAAGAAAATTTGGCTTCTTCTGGTGACACAATTGTAGTAGTTGCAGGGCTTCCTATAGGTTTCAAGGGAAACACAAATTTAATTAGAGTTATATCAATAAACTAAACTTTAATTACTTCATTAACTAAAGTACCAATATCTTGAATTGTTATAGATATTTGATCACCATGCTGCAAAGTAAAATCTTCAGGTGGTATAGTTCCTGTTCCAGTCATTACAGTTGTTCCATCTGGTACATCATTACTCTTATGTAGCCACTCATTTAATTCATCACATTTTCTTTTCATTAAACTTGTATTACCAGATCCTGAATATACTTCTTTAGAATTCCTTTTTATTATCATTTCAACATTTAAGTTGTTGTAATCAATTAATTCTATTGGTACCCAACATGGTCCAATGGATGCAGAGTTATTAAATATTTTTGCTTGAGGTATGTAAAGAGGGTTTTCTCCTTCAATAGATCTACTAGACATATCATTACCAACTGTAAAACCAACTATTTTTCCATGAAAAACGATAAATGTTAGTTCTGGTTCTGGGACATCCCAAGTTGAGTCACTACGTATACCTACCTTATCATTATTACCTTTAATTCTAGCTAATGTACTTTTGAAAAAGGCTTCAGGTCTATCTGCAACATATACTTTCCCGTAAACATCTGGAGTATCAGATTCAGCTTGTCTTTCTTTCATAGAATCTTCATATGTCACTCCAAAAGCCCAAGTTTCAGGAGAATCAATTGGTATTCTTGAATTAGAAAGAATAGAGGTTGGAGTATCTCCTTTATTTGTATCCATAGTCTTCTTAAGATATTCAGAAACAGTAAGATCATTCCCTAGAGCAACCTTAATTAGATCTATAGAGGTTTTTATAGATGGCCTTAAACTAGTAATGTTTTTTATGGTTTTTTCGTCTTCTACAACGACACTTTTTCCGATTTGATAAATTTTCATCAGTTCCCTCTAGACTTCTTTATATTCACCATCAACCGTATCATCTTCATCTGAATTGTCACTATCATTTGGAGGGTTTGAATCATTATTTTCCTGTTGAGGTAAATTTTGACCAAATGCTTGAAGGGCAACATTTAGTTTTTCTAAACCTTCATTAATTGCTTCAACTTCAGAATCTTCATTGGAAATTATAGCTTTCAAACTATCAATTTCAGTTTGTAAATCAGTCGTTATATTTTCTGGAACTTTATCTGAATTTTCTGATATTAATTTTTCTGCTTGATAAATCACAGCTTCTGAAGAATTTTTTGCTTCTATTTTAGAGCGTAATTTTTTGTCATCTTCAGCAAATTTTTCAGCATCCTTAATAATTTTATCTATTTCATCATCAGCCATTCCCGATCTACCTGTAATTGTAATTTGTTGTTCTTTATTTGTAGCTCTATCTTTAGCTTTAACAGTTACAATTCCATCAGCATCTATATCAAAAGTAACATCAATTTGAGGTATACCTCTAGGAGCAGGTTGAATTCCATCAAGTGAAAATCTTCCTATAGAAACATTATCATTGGCCATATCTCGTTCACCTTGAACTACATGAATTTCTACACTAGGTTGGTTGTCAGCAGCAGTTGTAAAGGTTTCAGTTTTTGATGTAGGAATAGTTGTATTTCTTTCAATCAATGGAGTCTTAACGCCTCCTAGTGTTTCAATTCCTAGTGTTAGTGGAGTTACATCCAGTAACAAAACATCTTTAACATCTCCTTGTAATACTCCTGCTTGAATAGCAGCTCCTAAAGCTACAACTTCGTCAGGATTAATTGTTTTGTTTGGTTCTTTCTTAAATAATTCCTTAACTTTTTCTGAAACTAAAGGCATTCTAGTCATTCCACCAACTAGTACNACTTCATTTATTTCTTCAGGTTTCACNCCTGCATCTTTTAATGCATCAAGTGTTGGNTTTACTGTTTTTTCNACTANAGAAGAAGTNAGTTCTTCTAATTTAGCTCGAGTAAGAGTCATCTGCAAATGTTTAGGACCATTTGAATCAGCTGAAATAAAAGGAAGATTTATTTCAGTTTGGTTTAATGATGATAATTCTATCTTAGACCTTTCTGCTTCAACTCTAATTCTTTGAAGAGCTGCAGCATCTTTAGTCAAATCAATACCATTTTCATTTTGAAAATCGTCACAAACAAAATCTACTAATGTATTGTCAAAATCATCTCCACCTAATTGAGTGTCACCATTTGTTGATTTAACCTCAAAAACTCCTTCACCGAGTTGCAAAATAGTAACATCAAAGGTTCCTCCTCCAAGATCATAAACTGCAATAGTACGATCTCCTTCTTTATCTAAACCATATGCTAATGAAGCCGCTGTAGGCTCATTTATAATTCGTAAAACTTCTAATCCTGCAATTTGTCCTGCAACTTTTGTTGCTTCTCTTTGAGAATCGTTAAAATAAGCAGGCACAGTTATCACAGCTTGTTCTACTTTTTCACCTAATTTATTCTCAGCATCTTCTTTAAGCTTTCTTAGCACCATAGCGGAAATTTCTGCAGGNGCATGATTCTTTTCGCCTAGCTTAATTCCAACATCTCCGTTGTCTCTTTTATTTATTCCATAAGACACTCTGGATATTTCTTTTTTTAAGTCTGTATCTTCGAATCTTCTACCCATAAAACGTTTAGCTGAATATACTGTGTTTTCAGGATTAGTTATTGATTGTCTTTTTGCAGTTTCTCCTACGAATCTCTCACTAGATTTAGTATTCAAAGCAACAACTGAAGGAGTTGTTCTTTTACCTTCATTATTTTCAATAACTGAAGGTTCACCTGAATCCATCACAGCCATTGCTGAATTAGTTGTTCCTAAATCAATACCTATTACTTTAGCCATTTGTGTTTCCTTTTCCTTTATATTTCTTTATTTTTTATTTATTGCTATTTCTACTAAAATTGGACGTAGTAAATAATCTTTGTGTTTATATCCAGGAGATATTTGTCTAACAATTTCACCATCCTTAAATTTATCTGATTCCAAACTAGAAATTGCCTCATGAATATTCGGATCAAACTTATCATTTTTTTCAAGATTGATTTCAATTAAATTAAAACTTGAAAGCATGGTAACAAGATTTTTATTAATTGAGCCAATGCCTTCAATCCAAGATTTATATGTTTTCGTATTTACTTTTGCAGATAAAGCCATATTAATTTGATCAAGTATCATAATTATTTGATGNAGTATTCTTCTTTGGGATCTTTCCTCGGATTCTTGAAGATCAATTGAAGATTTTTTTCTATAATTAACTAAATCAGCTTGAGCTCTCTGAGCTATATCTAAATATTTGTCTTTTTCATTAGTTAACTGATTTATCTGATCTTTCAATTCTTTTATTTNGCTTAAATTATCTTCAGCTTCTTTATTTTCTTTTGACATAATTATATTTTTATCCCCAAATCAAGGAAAAGTCTCCTTAACTCCACTGAAGCTACCTTAGCGGAATTCTTATAAACCTGATTACTTACACCTTGTTCAAGTAAGTTTACAACTTCTTTAATTCTCATAGATAAACCTAGTACTAGTTTCGCCCCTTCAAGATTTAAGCCATATTTATCTGTCAATAATTTAACAATTTGCAATCTTAATAAATCATTTTCAGAATATAACCTACGTTTTCCATCTGTGCGTGAAGGCTTAACTAAACCATTTTTATCATATTTTCTAAGAGTATTAGGATGCATTGATATAAGTTCCGAAGCAACGCTTATAGTATAAACACCAACAACTGGATCGTTATTAAATTGTTCACTATCAGAACTTTGATCTTTTTTAGTAGATACAGTTACAGTCTTAGAAATTATCCAACCTCTATTGTTATCCATAAAACTCCCTTGATAAATATAATAATAATTAACACGAACCATGTCAATTATAAAACAAATGATTTCGTTTACTTTATAAAAAACAAAAAAAAAGTTTACATTTTGTTAACGAATAAATTATTAATGCACTTGACTTATTACGATAACTGCAGTTATTATATTTTTGGAATTAGTAAAAATATAAAAAATAAAAGGAGTACAAGTGATTTATTCTAAATGTTGTCCATGTGGTGGGGACATTGAAATAAATACCGACACAGAAGGTAAATACCATCTTACTTGTATTCAATGCAGCCGAGAGATTTCTAAAGAAGAAGCTCTAGGTTTATTGAAAAAAATGCAAGCAAGTCAAGTAGCCTAAAAAGAAAAGCTAGTTATTCGTTAGCTAGCTTTTCTATTATAATCGTCAATTTATCATTAGAGTTCTCTATAAATCCAGAATTTATTTCGAAATCCGTAATTTTATCGTCATCAGTTGTAACAGATATTTTTCCATTAACTAGAGTAGATAGTATAGCAGCATGCTTTGGTAAAATAGTCATCTGCCCNACTTCACCAGGAACTTGAACGCTTTTGGCTTCTCCTGAGAAAATCTCACCTGATGGAGAAACAATATTTACACTTAGATTATTTGCCATTTAGTTATTCTCTATTTGCTGTTTCATCTCTTCACCTTTGGCTACAGCTTCTTCTATTCCTCCAACCATATAAAAGGCTTGTTCAGGTAAGTCATCATGCTTTCCATCAAGAATTTCTAAAAATCCCTTAACTGTCTCTGCTACTGGAACATATTTTCCAGGAATTCCAGTGAAAACTTCACCAACAAAAAATGGTTGAGTTAAAAATCTTTGAATTTTTCTTGCCCTAGCTACTATTATTTGATCTTCTTCAGACAACTCATCAATACCCAAAATAGCTATAACATCTTGTAGATCTTTATATCTTTGAAGAACTTGTTGTACTCCTCTAGCTGCATTATAGTGATCATCTCCAACAATTGCAGGNTCCATAATNCTNGAGTTTGANGCTAANGGATCAACAGCNGGNAACAAAAANTGAGCTGCTAAAGATCTATCTAAAGAAACGTTCGCGTCTAGATGNCCAAAAGTAGTNACAATACCNGGGTCAGTATAATCATCNGCNGGAACNTACACAGCTTGAAATGANGTAATTGAACCATTTACAGTTGTAGTNATTCTTTCTTCTAAATCACCCATTTCTGTTGAAAGAGTTGGNTGATAACCCACNGCTGAAGGCATTCTNCCNAATAAAGCTGANACTTCCATACCNGCAAGAATNTATCTNTAAATATTNTCAACGAATAATAAAACATCTTGTTTTTGNTCNTCTCTAAAATATTCNGCCATAGTTANACCTGTAAGAGCAATTCNAGCTCTAGTTCCNGGAGGTTCGTTCATTTGTCCGAAAACTAATGCNGTAGAATTTAGTACTCCATAATCCTGCATTTCATGATATAAATCATTTCCTTCTCTTGATCTTTCTCCAACACCAGCGAATACTGAAACACCTGAGTGTTCTTGAGCAATATTTCTAATAAGCTCAGTGATAATAACAGTTTTACCTACACCGGCACCACCATAAGCACCAATTTTTCCTCCTTTGGCAAATGGAGTTATAAGGTCTAAAACTTTAATTCCTGTTTCTAGAACTTCAACTGAACCAGATTGTTGATCAAAGTCAGGNGCTTTTCTATGNATAGGCCATCTNATAGCTTCTTTATTAATAGGCTCACCATCATCTATTGGATCTCCTATTACGTTAAATAGNCTTCCTAATGAATCCTTTCCAACTGGAACTGANACTGGAGCTCCNGTATCAACAACTTCTACTCCTCTAGCTAANCCTTCTGTAGGTCCTAGCGCNAGGCANCTAGCCCANGAATTACCGACATGTTGNTCTACTTCCAAAACNAATCTTTCACCTTCATTTTCAAGCTCTAGAGCATGAAAAATCTCNGGAAGTTGATTTTGGTCAAAACCTACATCAACAACAGTACCAATAACTTGTACAACTTTTCCTTTATCACCTTTTGCCATAGCTAATCTCCTTTATTTACCTTCTAATGCAGAAATACCTCCAATTAAGTCTAATAATTCTGCAGTTATTGTTTCTTGTCTTGCTTTGTTTAGATCTAATGTAAGCTGACCTATTAATTCNTTTGCATTATCNGTAGCATTTTGCATAGCAACCATTCTTGCGGAATGCTCACTTGCAAATGCTTCTAAAATAGATTGATAAATCTGNGCTCTCACATATTTAGGGGTCAAGTCGACTAGCACATCATAAGATGATGGCTCATATATATAATCATGACTTGATTGAACGTTATCTTCTTCTTCATTTGTTATAGGAAGTATAGTTTGAGATTTAGGAATTTGNGAAGTTGTACTAAAAAATTCACTAAATACAATATCTACTTGATCCCATTTACCATCTATAAAGCCATCTATAGCTATTTCAGAAATTCTATCAGTATCTGAAATTTCTGGTCTATCAGGAATATCAAGTTGTTCAATTACTTCTTGCCCTCTTGAATTCACAAATCTAAAACCTTTTTTACCTACAGATAAAATATTATATTTCACAGTTGAGGAATTTATCACATCTAGTGCTTTTCTGTTAATATTTCCAACTAACGCTCCAGCTAAACCTCTCTCTGGAGTTATTAAAATCATTAATTTAGTTTTTACCTCTCTTCTTTCAAGAAGAGGTATATTATTTTGATCTTGATCAACAGATGAAGATAAATTCATAAGAAGTCTATGAAGGGTTTCAGAGTATTTTTTACCTTGTAANACNTNTTGTTGAGCTCTTCTCATTTTTGANGCNGCAATTAACTGCATAGCTCCAGTAACCTTTGAAGTGTTACTTACTGACCTTATTCTAGCTCTTAGTTCTTTTGTACTTGGCATCTAATTATTTCCCAAAAGTTCCTTTGAATGTTTTAATTGCTTCATCAAGGCTCTTCTTTGAATCATCAGAAAGTTCTCCTTCTTCAGAAATAGATTTCATTACCTCTGGCAAATTAGCAGAAACAAAATCATACCATTGTTTTTCAAAGTCTGATATTTTTTCTATTTCTACATCATCTAATGCTCCTTGATTTGCCGCATAGAATATAGAAACTTGATTTTCAAAGGATAGAGGTTCATTTTCATTTTGTTTTAACAATTCAGTTAATCTCTCACCTCTCGCAAGCTGTTGCTTAGTTATTGCATCTAGATCATCAGTTCCAAACTGAGCAAAAGTTTTCAATGAATCATATTGAGCCATCTCACCTTTTAGGGAACCNGATACTTCTTTCATTGCTTTCCTTTGAGCTGATGAGCCTACTCTTGTTACAGATAAACCAGCATTTACAGCAGGTCTTATACCTGAGTTAAATAAGTCTGGCTCAAGATAAAGCTGACCGTCAGTAATAGAAATAACATTTGTTGGAATATAACCTGAAACATCTCCTGCTTGAGTTTCAATTATTGGTAATGCTGTAATCGAACCTCCACCATATTTTTCATCTAGTTTTGCAGCTCTTTCAAGTAATCTTGAATGAAGATAAAAAACATCACCAGGATAAGCTTCTCTTCCAGGGGGTCTTCTCAATAACAAAGACATCTGCCTATAAGCCCAAGCATGCTTACTCAAATCATCATAAACAATTAATACATCTTTTCCTTGTGCCATAAAATATTCGGCCATAGTAACTCCAGCATATGGAGCTAAGTACTGTAATGCAGCTGAATCTGATGCATTCGCTGTTACAATAATTGTATTTTCTAAAGCTCCTTGTTCTTCAAATCTTGTAACAACTTGAGAAACCTTTGAAGCTTTTTGACCTATAGCAACATAAATTCCTATTATATTAGAATCTTTTTGATTNATTAAAGCGTCAACACAAAGAGAAGTTTTACCAGTAGTTCTATCACCGATAACNAGTTCTCTTTGACCTCTTCCAACCGGTACCATTGCATCGACTATTTTNAGACCAAATTGAACAGGCTGATCAATAGATTTTCTCTCTACTACTCCAGCAGCAATTTTCTCTACTGGAAGAGAATCAGATGTATCTATATCACCNCTACCATCAAGAGGTCTTCCTAAGGGATCAACAACTCTTCCCAATAGATTTTCTCCCACAGGAACTTCAACTATTCTTCCTGTTGACCTTACTTCATCTCCTTCTTTAATACCTAGAAAGTCACCTAAAATTACTGCCCCAACACTATCTTCCTCTAGGTTTAGAGCAAGTCCAATAATATCATTTGGGAACTGAAGCAATTCATTTACCTTAACTCCCGACAATCCATGTATCCTTACAACACCATCACCAGCCTCAACAACGGTTCCTATATCAACCATTGAAAAGTCTCCTCCAAATTCTTCAATNTGTTTCTTGATTATTGATGCTATATCTTGACTATTTGGTGACATAATATTTCTCCATATTTACTTTAATGTCGTTGATCTTAATAAATGTTTTTCTAATCCATTAAGCTTATTTTGAGTTGAAGAATCAATNATAGTATCTCCAACTTTGATTATAAAACCTCCAATTATTGATTCATCATTATGTTCCTTGATATCAACATCAGTGACATCAAATATTTCACATATTTTTTCCTTCAATAATTTCTTNTGGTTATCGCTCAGTTTAACTGACGAAGTAACACTTGCTGAAACTTTACCAAGAAGTATTTTGTTTTGATCTAAAAATTCTTCCTTAATATCATCAAATAACTCTACTTGACCACGAGTAACCAATACTTTTAAGAAATTAACAAAAAGTCCCTCATAACCTTTCATTAACGTGTCTATAGANTTTAACTTTTCTGAAGTTGGAACCTGAGGTGAACTTAGAAAAGAATAAAGATCATCGTCTTGGATTATTTGTTCAGAATCTTTAAAATTACTGATCCAATTATCAATTTTTTTTGACTCTGAAGCAATTTCCAAAATCGCTTTTCCGTATCTTTTTACAACTGAACTTGCCATATCAATTCTTTTTTATTTCTTCCTCTAGTGCCTTATCAATTATATTTTTATGATCTTTTTCATCTATAGATTTCTCAACTACTTTTGAAGCTGCAGAAATAACTAGAGAAGAAAATTCTTTCCTAACACTTTGAATCGCAAGATCTCTTTCCTTTTCAATAGCTTTGTTAGCTTTGATAACAATCTCTTGTGATTCTTCCTCTGCTTTTTTCATTTCTTGGTCACGGTACTTTTCAGCAGCTTCTCTAGCGTCACTGATCAATTTTTGACCTTCTTGCCTAGCAATGTTAATTTCTTTCTCAAGCTTCTCGGCAGATTCGTCAGCTTCATTTTTGACTTTTTCAGCTGCCTCAAGACTTTCTTGAATTTTTGTAGCTCTACTCTGTAGTATTGAACTAATTGGTCCAAAGAGTAACTTTCTTAGTATTAAAAATAAAATTATAAAACTAAGAAGTTGGGTTATTAAACCCGATAAATTAATTCCTAATGCATCCATATTTTTAGCTCTCCTTTTTCAGCTGACAAACAATCAGCTGAAAACTTTATAGTACAAACAATATTAATATGGCTACAACTAGAGAATAAATTGCTATAGCTTCTGTAAAAGCAATAGCTAAAATCATACTCTGTTGCACAGGACCTCTTGCTTCTGGATTTCTACCTAATGACTGTAGAGCTCCATTTGCTAGCATCCCTATNCCTAAACCTGATCCAACAGCTCCTAATCCCATTGATAATGCTGCTCCTATTGGTTGCCATTCACTTGCCATCTTATACTCCCTTCATATTTTTTTTTTTAAAATTTGCTAATCATGATCTTCATGCTCTGAGTGTGATGTTACTGCCATAACCCNAAAAACTAAAGTTAACATTGAAAATATGAATGCTTGTATTACACCTACGAAAAGTTCCAATCCCATAAAAGGCATCATTCCTATNAGAGGAAGTAAAAATCCCATAGAAATCAAAACTATTTCTCCAGCAAACATATTTCCAAAAAGTCTAAAAGTAAAACTTATAGTTTTAGCAAATTCTCCAAATAACTCTAAAATACCTACAAAGGCATTGATTGGTCCATGGGAAAAATTAATAAACTTTCCACCATAACCAGTGAAGCCTAATGATGAAAACCCCCAAAATTGTATAGCTATCATTGCAAATATTGCTATAGCTAGGGTTGTATTNACATCAGTGGAAGCTCCTCTAAAAAATGGAATTAGTTCTCCAGTATTCTTACCTAAGTAAGATTCGGGACTTATTGTTCCATCGTCAGGATTCTCATAAAGTTTCAAAACTTTACCAGANTTAATATTTTCTTTAATTGTATTTAATTNATTTATATCTTCAGGTTTGGTGCCTGATGTAATTTTTTTCTTGATATCAACTATTTCTTGTACTTCATAGTCTCCAATAGCATGCAAAGGCGCTCTTGCACTCTCACCCCGTCCTAAGGGCATTATATTAATTGAACTAACATCATCAAAAACTACAAATCCATGAGANGCATCTTCTTCTAGAACACAAAGTTCTGCCAATAAATATTTATCTATATTTTTATTTTGAGAGGTTTTAGCAACATCATAACAATGTCCAGAATGAGAATGATGATGAACCCATTCTTCAATTGTTTCAACTTTACCGATTGACCCAACACCTGGAAGAATACCCATCCAGTTGAATGCTANAACTGCAAGNAATATTGTTATAACGACTGGTAGAAATCTTCGAGCTTTTTTACCGCCAGCTTCGTCTGCGGTATCAATNAAAAATTGAAAAATAAGTTCAAATACATTTTGTAGTCCGGATGGTACATCTTTAATGTTCCTTGTAGCTCTCCAAGAAAGGAATATAAGTACTAACATTGCGATCCAAAGCATGACTGTGGAGTTTTTCAAATTATAAGAAAAAGGAGTAGAAATACTATATACNGTCTCNGCAGCAATAGATATAAATGGCATNGGACCACCTAAAAAGCCAAAACCAAAACTTGCNCCTAAAGCTCCACCTAAAACAGATATAGCAAGAATTGCAGAAATTGAAGAAAATATAATTATAAATTTAGGTCTCAAAAACATTTAATTTATTTTTTAACTTTTTAAAATTCTAACCGTTCCAATAATACCTATAATTAATCCAATCATCAAACCCANTAAGGTCATAAAATAGCCAAGATTTAACTTATTATCTAAAAAATTACCACCAAAAGTTAAAATTATAGTTGGAGTAATAATTACCCAGCCTAATCCTAAATATTTTCCTACAAGAAAAATTGATGAAAAAATTAATTTACTTGAAGAATCGTTCGAATTATTATTTTTACTCATCTATATCTAAACTATCAATAAAAGATTCAAAAACAGAAAGACTTTGTCGTTCTTTTTCGCCTATAGGAGAAAAATCATTGGCCTTNCCATTTTCCTCAACTGTTGCTTCTGCCTCAATAGGATTATCTATATCTAGTTTGGATTTTTGAAATCCAGCTTTTTCTAAAACANTTTTGTCGCACATTATTGGAATATTTAGCTTTAATGCTATAACCATNGCATCAGAAGGTCTTGAATCTAAAATTAAATCATTATTAGATTGATCTGATTCATTTGTTCTAGAAATTATAAGGGAACCAAAAAAGGTTCCGTTTTCAACTTTTTCTATTTGGACTGATTTGATTTTGCCACCTGATTTTTCTATAGCATTACATAATAGATCATGCGTTAAAGGNCTAGGTATTTCTACTTTTTGCATTCGAATTGCAATAGCATCNGCTTCAGCAGCCGCAATCCAAATAGCCAAAAACAATGGGCCTTTTTTCTGTTTTAGAATCAAAACTCTTTGACCCATAGCATTTATCTTTAAGCTATCAATTATCATTTCTTCCATAATTACAGAATATATAATTTGAAAATTAGGTCAATAAATTTTCGTGCAGTTAAAATGAATATGATTGAGAAATTTGATTATTCATTTCTAAAACTTTTTCTCTTGCTTTCATTCCAAAATCATTCTTATCAGATGAGGCATAAATTATTCCTCTTGATGAGTTAATTAATATTATTGGATTATCAATTATAGAGTTTTTCAATACTTCNTCTAGATCACCTTTTTGATGACCTATGCCNGGTATTAAAAATGGAAGATCTGGAACTGAATCTCTTATAGTTTTCAATTGATCTGGATAAGTTGCACCCATAACTAATCCAATATTATCTTTATCATTCAAATCAAAAGANATTTTTGCTATCTTTTCATACAATGTTAAGTTTTCTTTNTCAGAAAAAAAGTCTTGCAATTGGCCCCCTGATTTATTTGAAGATTTACATATTATAAATACTCCTTTATCAGTTCTATCTATNAACGGTTCAATTCCATCTGTGCCAAAAAAAGGTACAANCGTTATAGAATCAAAGTCCCAAAATTCAAACATAGCCTTTGCATAAGCCTNCGAAGTTGAATCTATATCCGATCTCTTACAATCTCCAATTATTATTTTCTTTTCAGGTAGATTCTTAATATAATCTATTGTTTTTTCCAAAGCNTTTAANCCTTNAAATCCATAAGATTCATAAAAAGCTAACTGGGGTTTATAGCCAACAACAAGATCGTAGGTATTATCTATTATTTCTTTATTAAAATCGAATATATTTGAAACTGGCATTTTTTCAAGATTTGGATCTAAACCTACAATCAAGAATGATTTTTTAGATTTAATAATACTTAATAGATTTTTATTAAATGACTTCATATGATTAAATTTTTATACACAAAGCAGTGTAAATTATTTCCTTTAGATAAGTTTAAACTATTTACTATTTCATTATCAATTGAGATAAAGTATTTTTTTCTTGAATCAAGCCTTATCAAAGACATTTTGTGATTAGTAAAAATATCCTCAACTTTTCCAGAAAAATGGTAACCATAATTATTTGAGTCAAAATTAGTTTTTGAAATCATCACTGCATTTGATGAAAAGAATCTACCATCATAAACTCCTTTATCCTCAATTTGATTCAATACTTCTTCTTCTTTCCAATGATTAAAAACNTTTTGAGTTTTATTTTTTTTATTTGCAATACCTTCTTCAACTAACAGTATATTGTTTGATGTTTCAAAAATATCTTCTAAATAATGTGTTACAAATAACAAACATAAATTTAGATCTTTCGATATTTTTTCAATTGTTCCTAAAATATCCTTTCTAGAAAATAAATCTAATGAGTTAATAGGCTCATCAAGCATTACTATTTTTGCATTTCTAGAAAAAGCTCTAGCTAAAGATACTCTTTGTTTTTGACCTCCGGATAATTGGTAAGGGTAGAGATTCAATAATTCTTCTATTTTAAAGTATTTAGCAGACTCAGATGGAGTGATTTTTTTTTCTTCATCATCCAAAAATTTGTAACCAAACTCAAGATTTTGCTTCACATTAAAATGCTCGAAAAGAACATCTTTTTGTTGAACATATGCGATATTTCTTTTTTCGGNAGGTAAGTCTAATTTTTTATCAGAAGAATAAATCAATTTTTCATTTATAGATATTGTCCCTTGATCAATATCTAAGAAGCCAGCTAAAGAATTNAGAAGTGTAGATTTCCCGCTTCCAGATCTTCCCCAAATATAGTTTATTCCTTGCGAAAAACTTGATTCAGCANTNAGTGTAAAGGTACCTAATTTAGTTTTAAAATTAAAATTAATGTTATTCATATAGACTTTTTACATTTTGCTTTCTTCTAATAAAAGTAAAAATAATTATTGTTATCAATGCTAAGAAAATAGACCAGCCAGCCAGAATTATGAGATTATTATTATCNCCATTTTGAATTGATGTGTAAATTCCAGTAGATAAAGTTTGTGTTTTACCNGAAATATTNCCAGATACGATCATAGTTGCTCCAAATTCTGAAATTGACCTAATAAATCCTAAAAATATTGAAGATATAATTCCAACTTTAATTGACGGTAAAATTACTAAAATCAATGTCTGGATTTTGTTAGCCCCTAAAATTCTTGAAGTATTTATCATTGATTTATCCACTGAGTTTACTGAAACAAAAATAGTTCTATAAACTAANGGAAGAGATATAACTGAACATGCAATACTTCCTCCAATCCAATCGAATGCAAGATAACCATTAGTTATGTAGATAATAAAATATCCAGTTATAACAGGAGGTAAAGCTAAAGGGAGTGTAGTAATAACATCTATCAAAAATGTAAATTTTTTATATCTCAGAACGAAAACAGATAAAAAAATAGAAGTAATAAAACTTATAATTGTTGATAGAACTGAAATTTTTAGTGTTACAAATATTATGCTTGTTATATCCATTTTTAATCTATTATAAATCCTAATTTTTCTAATTCATTTTTATTTTTTTTTGAATCTAAATCATTAATAAATTTATTAATATGTATATTTTCATTTGAACTAAGAATTCCCATCTTATATTCTATTTTATCGTGAAAATTCGTTGGAATATTATAAACAATATGAAGGTTATTCTTTAAAGCCTCAGTTTTATATACAATCCCAAAAAAATCTTTGTTACTTCTTATCATATTTGAAACATAACTTACGTCTCCTGATATTAATAACTTATNCTTAATAAAATTTTCATCGAAAATCTTATTTATTGCTTGATTGGAGTATATTCCAGCAGGAGCTATTTTAGGATCNGCAATCAATAATTTTTTATTAGCANTNTTAAATTCATCTAAGTTATTTATTTCATTACTTGAAGAAACTATTACTAAAGAATTAGAAGCAAAGGTTTTTATAGAGGATTTATTAATGATCCCAGATTCATTTAAAATCTCAAAAGACTCTGAAGATGAAAAAATTACNGCTCCAATTTTATTTTGATTATTAATAATTCTTCTAGCATGACTCAAAGAACCCCCATAATTTAAGTGAAATTTATCATTATTTTCAAAATTAGAATGTTTCTCAGATATAATTTTTTCTAATGATGCAGCAACCATTATAATCTCTGATTCACCATCACAAGAAGTTAAAAAAGACAGAATAAATAAAACCATAAAACAAAAATTTTTGGAGAAGTTTATTTTCATTTATTTTTTTTACTAAACATGTATTAATCTGTCCAGTTGAGATACATTAATATAAAAATTATATTATATTTAAATAAACAAAAATTATATATAAAAATGGCAAATCAAACACAAAGTGAACAATATGCATTCAATGCATTCGCAAATTTACCCTTCTACAGTTCAATCAATTCAGAATTTATAGAGCTTGCTAATATTTATGATAAAAAANCTATAGTAGATCTTGGATGCGGAACTGGTAATATAACAAAACTAATTTTAGAAAAAATAATTAGTGCTAAAGATTCTGTTATCTATGCTGTAGACAGCTCTAAAAGTGCATTAAAAACTGCAGCATCTGATCTTGAAAACAACCCAATTGTAAAATTTATTCATTCTGAAGTTCAAAATCTAACTGATGCTGTTAAAGATAAAGCAGATGCAATGATATATTGTAACTCAATTCACTATGTTCCTGATAAACATAAACTATTAGAAGACATAGGAGATAAATTAAATAGTAACGGAGTCCTTGCTTTCAATACCTCATTTTACGATGGTTCTCATCCTGAAGAATCACATGAATTTTATAGAAAATGGATGTTCAGATCACTTAGGTTACTAAGTAAAGATTATAAATTGAGACCGGTAAAATCAGAAAAAGTTTCCTCAAGACAGCAGCTTAGACCGGATGATTATGTTTCTTTATTAGAAAAAACTGGATATAAAATAGAGCATATAAAAGCTAAATCATACCAAGTACCTATTGATGGATTTCATTACATTAGTGAATTTAGGGATTGGATTGAAGGAGTTTTACCAGGTGTGCCTCTAGATATTGGTAAAAAAACACTACAAAAAGCTCTTCAAGAAGTTTTTAAAGAAATGTCGTTAACTACTGTTCCAAGAAATTGGCTTTCAGTAAGAGCAGTTAAGGCATAGTTTATTTTAAGTAATCATCAAATGTACTTACATTCAAACTTTTTTTTGATGTATTCATTATTGTAGCGTAAGCAGTATCTATTGATGTGTAACATGGTATTGAGAATTCGGTAGCTTTACGTCTAATATGATATCCATCCTGAATAGCTGTTCTATTACCTGTAACAGTATTTAGAACTGCTCCAACTTTCCCTTGATTTATTAAATCTATAACCGTAGGAGATTGGGATAAAATTTTATTAACTTTTATCGCATCAAATCCTTTAGATTTAAGAAAATTAAAAGTTCCCTCTGTTGCATAAATTTTATTACCATTAGACTTAAGTTTTTTTATGAAATCCAAAGAATCTTCTTTGTCTCTATCTGCTATAGATAACAAAAAGTTGGTATTTTCATCGACTTCCAATCCTGATGCAATCATAGCTTTTTTCATAGCATCTGGAAGATTGTCATCAATGCCCATGACTTCTCCTGTAGATTTCATTTCAGGACCAAGATAAGTATCTACCCCTGATAATTTAGACATTGAAAATACAGGTGATTTTACTGCAAATAATTTCTTTTCTTCAACTAAGCCTGTTCCAAAATTAAGATCAGACAATTTTTTCCCATACATAACTTGTACTGCAAGCTTTATCATAGGAATACCTGTGACTTTAGATATAAATGGTATGGTCCTACTAGATCGTGGATTTACCTCAATAACATATAACTTTGACTCTTCATGATTATCATTATGAATATTATTATCAAAAAAAGATTTTTTAGACCTCTTAACAATAAATTGAATGTTCATAAGACCTTTTATTCCCAATGTTTTACCTAATTTCTTGGTAGCATCAATGATTTCATTTTTTTCTTTTTGTGAAAGATCATAAGCTGGATATACAGCTGTAGAATCTCCAGAATGAACACCTGCCCTTTCTACGTGTTGCATTATGCCTGGTATTAATACTTCATCGCCGTCACAAACAGCATCAATTTCAATTTCTATTCCAGAAATATATTGATCTACCAAAATTGTTTGACCAGGTACAAAATTTTGCGCTCTAGTAAAATATCTATTTAATTCTTTTTCCGAATGAACAATTTCCATTGCTCTACCTCCTAATACATAAGACGGTCGAACCATTACTGGATATCCTACTTTAGATGCTATTAATAATGCTTCATCTAAATTTTTAGTAGCAGAACCAGAGGGTTGCAAGACTCCAGCTTTTTTAGATATATCCTCAAAGCTTCCTCTTTCAGAAGCATTATTTATCACATGAGCTGAGGATCCTAATATTGGCATATTGTATTCACCTAAAATTTGAGACATATTAATTGCTGTTTGACCTCCAAATTGAACCATTGTTTTCGTTAAGGAGTCACCAACATACTCATTTTCAATAATATCTAAAACACTTTCGGAGTCTAAGGGTTCAAAATATAATCTAGATGAAGTGTCAAAGTCAGTAGAAACAGTTTCAGGATTAGAATTAATTAATATAGACTTTATTCCATCAGCTAGTAAACTTCGTGAGGCATGCACAGAACAATAGTCAAATTCAATCCCCTGACCAATTCTTATTGGGCCTGAACCTAAAACAATAGCTTTATTTCCTTGAATTGGAATAGCTTCATTTTCTTCTTCATATGTGCTATAAAAATATGTTGTAATTGCCTCAAACTCAGCAGCACATGTATCAACCATTTTGTATGTTGGAATAATTTTATTTTCTTTTCTAAATTCTCTAATATCTATTTCTTGCAAATTTTTTAATTTTGCTATGTAACTATCTGAAAAGCCTAAGCTTTTCGCACTTAGAATCATTTCTTTAGATAAATCATTATCTTTTATGTTTTTTTCAGCATTAATAATTTTCTGTATAGCATTTGTAAACCAAAAATCTATATAAGTTCTTTCAGTTTCAAGGATTGCGTTTGAACCATTTCNAATTCTATTTGCAACATCCCATAATCTGTCATCCATAGGNATATTTGAGTTTTCATTATCTGGATATGAAAGTAAATCAGGTTTATTGTTTTCTAAAGATCTTATGGACTTTAATAAAGCNGCCTCAAAGGATCTTTCTATACCCATAACTTCTCCTGTAGCTTTCATTTGTGTTCCTAAACTTCTATCTGCATCTGGAAATTTATCAAAAGGCCATCGAGGAATCTTTACTACACAATAATCTAAAGCAGGNTCAAATACAGAAAATGTTTTTCCTGTAACGGGGTTGGTTATTTCATCTAAATTTTTTCCTATTGCGATCTTTGAAGCAATCCTAGCAATGGGGTAACCTGTTGCTTTTGAAGCTAATGCAGAGGATCTTGAAACCCTGGGGTTGACCTCAATAACGTAATAATCTGGATCTTCAGCAAAATCATTTCCTATTTTATCTTTTACTATCTTAGAAGGTTTTAGTGCTANTTGAACGTTACANCCNCCCTTAATTTCAAGTTTAGATATNATATCTAAACTTGCTGTTCTAAGCATTTGATATTCTTTATCGTTAAGAGTTTGAGAAGGAGCAACAACTATAGAATCTCCAGTATGGACACCCATAGGATCTAAATTTTCCATATTACATATTGTGATGACATTNCCAGCATTATCTCTCATCACTTCATACTCTACCTCTTTCCAACCAACTAAAGATTTCTCAATTAATACTTGACCTACTCTAGAAAGACTAATTCCATGATTAGCTATATCTAATAATTCATCTTCATTTTGAGCTATACCTCCACCCGTTCCACCAAGTGTATAAGCAGGTCTNATTACAACAGGAAAACCAATTTTCTTAGCAGCTTTTNTTGCATCTTCAAGATTATTGACNGCTATTGATGGAGGAGCAGGTTGATTTATATCCATCAAAAAAGATCTAAATTTATCTCTATCTTCAGCAGTTTCTATTGAGTTAATATCAGTTCCTAGAATCTCAACTTTATATTTTTCAAGTATTCCTAGATTATTCAACTCAGAAGTCAAATTTAATCCTGTTTGTCCGCCTAAAGTACCTAAAATTCCAAANGGTTTTTCTTTTATAATAATTTTTTCTACAATTTCAGGTGTAATAGGNTCAATATAAATACGATCAGCCATCTCTGTGTCAGTCATTATTGTTGCAGGGTTAGAATTTATAAGAACTACTCTATATCCTTCTTCTCTTAAGGATTTACAAGCTTGAGCTCCGGCATAATCAAATTCAGCAGCTTGACCAATAATTATTGGGCCAGAACCTACTACTAAAACAGTTTTATTCATTATTTATCCTTTATTTAATTTCTTTTTTCTTTAATTTTTTTAATAAATTCATCAAAAATATACTCAGAATCTTTAGGACCAGGAGATGCTTCAGAATGATACTGAATTGAAAAAACAGGTAATGTTTTATGCATCAAACCNGAAACTGTTCCATCGTTCATATTAATATGAGTTACTTCTAAATGTTCATGATCATCTATAGGGGAAACTGCGTATCCATGATTTTGAGCTGTGACATAAACTCTATTCTTTTTTATGTCCTTTACTGGCTGATTTCCTCCTCTGTGGCCAAATGGCAATTTGAATGTTTCAACACCTAATGATTTTGCTATTAATTGATGACCTAAACAAATACCTAAAACAGGTATTCCGGATTCAACAATTGTCTTAATATTAGGTAGAATATCTATTAAGTTATTAGGATCTCCAGGTCCTGGAGATAAAACTATTCCATCTGGATTGTTAGATAAAATTTCCATTGATTTTGTTGTATAAGGAAAAACTTCTACTACACAATTTCTAGATTCAAGTAATCGTATAATATTCTTTTTTACTCCTAAATCAAGTAAGGATATTTTATATTTAGAATTATGATTAGATGGTGAAATTTTTTCCTGGGTTGAAACTTCTGAAACAAAATTTTGATCATCATATGATTCCATAGAATTCAGTTTTTTTATAATATTATCGATATCATTATTTGAAGAAATTGCACCCATCATTACACCTGCGTTTCTTATCTTCTTAACAATTGATCTAGTATCTAAGCCAAATATTCCTGGGATCTTATTATTTTCTAAATATTGGTCTAAATTCATTATTGAATTGTTATGAGATGGTTCTTCACAAAACTGTCTAACAACAAATCCTTTAACTTGTATATTTGAAGATTCAACATCTTCAGAGCTAATTCCATAATTACCAATCAAGGGGTATGTAGGTATTAATATTTGTCCTCTATAAGATGGATCAGTTAACATTTCTTGATATCCTGTCATTGATGTATTGAAAACAACTTCTCCATATACATCTTTTTGAAATCCAAATGAAAACCCAGAATAAAATGTTCCATCTTCTAAAATTAAGTTAATTTTCTTAACCATAAACTATTTTCCCTCCTACCATTGTCATTACTATTTCACCTATCATTTCGTTTCCAATAAGTGGAGAATTTTTACTTTTTGAACTAAAAAAATCTTCCGTTATTTTTGTTTTTTTGTTTCTGTCAATAAGCGTTAAGTCTGCTTGGTAATTTTCTTTGATTTTTCCTATATTTATTCCAAGTAAATTATTTAGCAATTTTGATGGATTATTACTCATAGTTCTTATTACATCATTTATATGAAGTTCTCCTTTGCTGACAATTGTTAATAATGTTAGTAAAGCAGTTTCAGCACCATTAATGCCAGCTGGGGCAGAGTCAAAAGTATTTAACTTATCTCCCTCAGAGTGAGGGGCATGATCTGTTGCAATGATATCGATAGTTCCATCCTTAATACCTTCCAACAAAGAAATTCTATCTTCTTCCTCTCTGATAGGCGGGTTGACCCTAAAGTTGGTGTCATATGAATCTAAATCAAGATACCCTGGTATATCTCCTTTTTTACCATAAACCCAATTTTCATTAAGAAAAAGATGATGAGGAGTTACTTCACTTTGGATCTCTAATCCTTCTTTTTTTGCATTTCTTATTATTTCAACGCCCTCTTTAGTTGAAATATGTTGAAAATATAACTTAAGTTTATTTTCTTTAGCAATTTGTATATCTCTTTTTATAATAGATATTTCAGCATCTCTTGTTCTGGCAGCCAAACCCATTCTAATAGCTGGTGGACCATCATTTGCTGAGCCATCATCAATTAGGGACTTGGCTTCAGCATGTTGAAGTACAAAGAATTTTTTAGCATTTGATCTTTTTAATCCTTCTATAAATAATTCTTTATCTTCTACTACATCTCCATCGTCACTAAATGCTACGATACCTGATTCTGATAATTCTTCAATATTCACCAAATTTTCACCTCGTCTTCCCAGTGTTAATGCAGAGGTTTGGAGAATTCTAATTTTAGAATGTAGTTCAATAGTTCTTTTCTGATCATTTAGTTTATCTAGAGAATCTATTGCCGGATTAGTATTAGCCATCATCACTACGGTAGTAAAACCACCTTTTGCTGAAGCGATTGATCCAGATTTAATATCTTCCTTGTATGTCTCACCCGGATCTCTATAATGGACATGAAAATCTATTAACCCTGGAACTAAAAGTCTATTTTTACCATCTATGACTTTCTCATTATTATTATCTATTTTTTTAGAAATCTTTTTAATTTTTCCATCTGAAATCAATATGTCGGATAGAGAATCCAATTTTTCTGATGGATCTAAAAGATGAACATTTTTTAAGATTAAATCACTCATGATAANAACTCTCTCATAATTGTTTCTCTAATAAAAACTCCATTCTCAACTTGAAGGTTAATTAAAGATTTATCTGAATGCACTAATTCATGAGAAATTTCAATTTCTTCATTTACAGGTCCNGGGTGCATAATTAATATATTTTTATTAGAATCATTTATAATTTTTTCATCTATTTTCCAAATTTTTTTATAACTTTCAAAATCAAGATTAAAACTACTGGTAAATCTTTCTTTTTGAATTCTAAGAGGCATAACTATATCTGATTTCATTAAGGGTTTTTCAATTTCATCATAAACAGTTATTTGACCATTTTTGATTAGTGGTAAATTTTCATAAGCATGGATAATTTCTTTAGATATAAGCTCAGATGGCCCAATAATATTAACTTTTGAACCCATCATTGCAAATCCAATTATTGTAGANCTAGCAACTCTACTGAATATAAAGTCTCCAACAATTGATATTTCAAGATTCGAAAAATCAATATCTCTTTCATAAATAGTGAAAAGATCAGATAAAGTTTGTGTGGGGTGAGCATGTGACCCATCTCCTGCATTGAGTATAGAGGCTTTAGTATGTTTTGCAGCAAAATTTGCTGCTCCAGATGATGGATGTCTAATAATTATCATATCCATTCCAATACTATCTATAGTCTTAAGAGTGTTATAAAAAGATTCTCCTTTATTGATACTNGATTTTGATAGTTCAATATTATGGAATTTTACTTCTAAATTAATTGCTGCTTTTTCAAAACTTAATTTAGTTCTTGTGGAATCTTCATAGAATAAGGTGCAAATATGTTTATCACTAAAAGTTTTTTCAGAATTATTATTGTTTTTTAGATTTTTTGCTTTCTCAAGTATTTCGTAAATATAATCTCTATCTAAGTGATCAATATCCAAAATATGTTTCTTAAGGGTTTTCATTTTTATGATTTATCCCTTAGTAATTCAATTTTATCTATTCCATCTACTTCTTTCATGAAAACTTTAACTCTCTCTGAATGTGAAGTAGGTATATTTTTCCCTACAAAGTCAGGGCGAATAGGAACTTCTCTATGACCTCTATCAACAAGTGCAGCTAATTTTATACTCTTGGGTCTGCCCAATGAAAAAATTGCTTCCAAAGATGCTCTAATTGTCCTACCAGTATAAAGAACATCATCAACCAATACTAAATTTTTTTCATGAATCGAAATATCTATAAAAATTTCATTTATTTTTTTTGGGTTTTTTATATCGTCCCTAAAATTTTGAGTGTCAATTGAATGAGACTGTACTTTTGAATTTTCAAATAGATTTATAGATTCAGAGATTCTGTTAGCAATATGCTGGCCTCGAGTTTTGATACCTAATAGGATCAGATCATTAGTTCCATGATTAGATTCTATTATTTCATGTGAAAGTCTAGCAATGGCACGTCTAATATCATCTTCGTCGAATAAAACTTTATTTAAATATTGAGCTTTGTTTGCCAACTAAATTCGTTCCTTTAGGTTTCTCTGAACCCTATTAAAGAAAATTGATCATTGAGATACTACCAATATTTATAATTATTACAATGCCTTACAAACCTAATATTTGTAAAGTTTGATGAATAGTATCTATTTTTAAACTAACAATTTAAATTAAATATCAGATAATAAAATAAAACATAGAAATTATTGATTAGGAGGTTAGTTAAATGACATTGAATGTTGTTAAGGGTAAATTTATGTGGGCAAAGCTCACAAAAAGGGAACAACTAACAGATGACTTATGGAAAATGTGGCTTCAACCTGAAGAGAAATTTGATTTCAAACCTGGACAATACTGCACTATTGGAACAGGTGGAATTGAAAGAGCTTATTCAATAGCCTCATCTCCTGATGAAGATCAAATTGAATTATTTGTGGAATTAGTACCTCCTCCAGATGGTAATCTTACTCCTTTACTAAATGACTTAAAAGTTGGTGAAGCTGTAACCATAAGGCCAAGGGCAAAAGGTATATTTGTTATGAAACCAGACTTTAAGAATCACGTAATGGTTGGAACAGTTACAGGCATTGCTCCATATGTGAGTATGCTAAGAAAACATCTTTCTGATCCAGATTTAAAAGAAAGTAATTTTTATGTATTGGAAGGAGCATCATATCTTGATGAATTTGGATATGATGAAGAACTAAATAAATTTGCCTCTGATAATCATAATGTATTATTTGAATCATCAGTTAGTCGTCCAGGGGAAGAAAGAAATAATAGCTGGAATGGTTTAGAAGGAAGGGTGAATAATTTAGTAGAAGAAAGAATGTCTGACTGGGGCATAAATCCAAGTGAAACAATAGTTTATGCTTGTGGTCACCCTGGAATGATTGAGGATATAAAAGAAAAATTAGAAGGTACTGAATTTACCTTTTTAGAAGAAAGATTCTGGAAAGATTAATTAAATACCAAATTTATAAGGAGTTTTATTATGGGACAAAAAATAGCATTTATTGGTTTAGGAATTATGGGCAAACCAATGGCAAAAAACTTGATTAACGGTGGTTATGAATTGTATGTATACGATTTATTCCCAGATCCAGTTGCTGAACTAGAAAAAGAAGGAGCTACTGGTTGTAAATCAGCTGCTGAAGCTTCATCTAATGCAGATATTACAGTAACTATGGTTCAAGATGGTCCACAAGCAGAATCTGCAATAACAGGAGAAGGGGGAGTTATAGAGGGTGCTGCAAAAGGTCATCTAATTGTTGATATGAGTTCAATTGCACCAGGTGTTTCTCAGCGAATTGGAAAAGTATGTGACGAAAATGGAGTAAACTTTTTGGATGCTCCTGTTTCAGGTGGAGAGCCATTTGCAATCTCTGGTGATTTGGCAATAATGGTTGGAGGATCTGCTGAAGATTTTGAAGTAGCTAAACCATTATTTGATATTTTGGGGAAATCATCGATTTTATGTGGTGCTCATGGAGCAGGACAAGTTACAAAATTAGCTAATCAAATCTGTGTGGGTGCAAATATTCATGCCTTAGCTGAAGCCTTAACATTAGCAGCCAAATCAGGAGTTAATCCTGAAACAGTTTATAAAGCTATTGCAGGAGGCTTAGCTGGATCAAATGTTATAAATGCAAAAGCCCCTATGATGGTAGACAGAAATTTTGAGCCAGGTTTTAGAATAGAACTTCACTACAAAGACATTAATAATGCGATGGAAGCTGCAAGAGATTTAGACGTACCACTTCAGGTAACTTCGAATCTACAACAAGTATTAACTAGTTTGATGATTCAAGGTGAAGGTAAAAGCGATCATTCAGCAATAGCTAAGTATGTAGAACAACTAGCTGGAGTTGAAATAAAAAAGCATTAATGTTGAAAAATAAATAACCAACTCTTTATTAGGAGTTGGTTATTTTTATTTTAGATACCTTCCCAAAATTCTACCCAACTTGATGGCCCATCAGAGTTATCGAGTAACTCTTGCAACTTTGAATAAGCAGATGAAGATGGGATTTTATTACCTTCTCTATAAGGAGAATCGATTACTTCAGCTGTCCACTGCATGTAAACTCTGTTGAGGTCTTCTCTAGGACTAGGAAGAGTTCCACCATTAAAATAGATAATTGATTCTGATCTTTGACCAGCGTTTGAGTAATCTGTAGCTATTTCTTTAACTAATTTGGCTGCATTTCTAGCTTGTCCTGAATTAACTTTCCAAACTCTTCTAATGTGATACATATTTAAATCCTTTTCATAAACTTAATTTATTTATTGCTTGTAATCCTAATTTAATTACATCTTCAGGAGGTGATTTTGATAAACCATTACTATTTGTTAATTTTAATTCAGAGATAAGTTCATCAGCACTTATCCATATCCAATCACTTAACAAAATAATCGAATTATTTACAGGAACACCAAAATAAACAAAATCGATATGCTGGTGTTCTCCAATATCATCATCTCTAACAGATTCAATTAATATAGCTTCTGGAACAGGAACTGTTTCAATTTCATCAAAATTATAATTTGAATTTGATATTATTTTTACCTCTATTCCCATCTCTTCACTTACTTCTCTAATGCCTGCTTCAACTGGGGTTTCATTTTTATCAATATGTCCACCAGCAGGTAGCCACTCGGAAACTTTTTTATGCCAATGTAAAGCAATTTTCTGATTGTGAACGACAAAAACAGTTGATGTGAAATGCTTAATCATAAAATAAAAAGTCCTTATAAATAAACTAAGGGTGAAATTATCGGGTAAGGACATTCCTTACCGGATAATTTCACCCTTAGTGGAGGTATCTTAACCTTCTAGGCGCCTTAGATTAGGACACCTCGCTTATAATTAATATCCAATTTAAAATATCCTCCTTTCATTTGACTAGTTTATAGCGAAGTATTTTTACTTCACATTTAAATGATAGAATGAAATTTCTTTTATTTCAATGTATTTTTAATTCAATAAATTTAATGTAATTGTATATTTTTATAATTTAAGATTGTAAAATTTTTTTAATTAAAAATATTATGAAAGTTAAATTTAATATTGAATATAGAAGAATTTGATCTAAATATACCTATATCTAGTTATAAAAATAGCCACTTTATATCAATACTTAGGCCTTGGATAAATGTAGGAAATGTTGGGCATAATGCTATAAGCAGGCTGGTTAAGATATTTGAATTAGAGGAACTAGGGAAATTAAATAAACCAAGTAAATATTATGATCTAACAAGATATAGACCTGAAATTTTAAATGATAATGGGGAAAGAAGAATAAGAATTCCCAACTCAGTTATATTTGGGAAAAGAGTGCCATCTGAACAAAATATTTTTCTAATATACATGCTTGAACCCCATTCTTTTGCTGAAGATTTCAATGAAGCTATAATTGATTTAATAAATAAACTTGACGGTAAAAGATATATTTCAATTGGAGGAATGTTTGATTCTGTTCCTCACACAAAACCTTTGCCAGTAACTGGTAGTTATAAAGGATGGATACCTCCGAGTCCGTTAGATGAAACTTTGAAATCTAATTCAAGTTATGTAGGTCCTACAAGCATGACTTCCCAGCTCTCTCAAATCTTAAATAAAAAATTATCAATTGAAACATTATCTCTAATGGTTCATATTCCTCTATATATAAAACTTGAAGATGATTATCTAGCTACCTATAGACTTCTTGAAACTTTGTCTAAAATTTATAATTTTGATAAAAATTTACCTGAGCTCGAGAAGGGAGAAAAGCAATATAAAGACATTCATAAAAATCTGATAAATAATAGCCAAGTTTCGGAAATGATAAAACAATTTGAGGAAGAAAATAAGTATTCTGAAGACAAGTTGGACTTATCTCCTGAAATAGAAAATTTCCTTAAGGACCTAGAAGATAATTAGTTTCTTTCTCTAAGTCTTACATTAATTTCAAGTTTTTCTAGGTGTTGTTCTAACTGTAATTTACCCTGATTAATTCTGTCTTTTCCTACAAAAAAATTATTTATTTCATCAAGATATTTTCTATGACTCAGAGATCTAATACCTGATAGCATTCTAACTATAGAATTTTCTGGAAATTTCTTAGTTAATACTTCCCAATTATCAATAATAAATTTCCAAGTCATCCAACCATTTTCTTCATTATTTAAAGCTCCAGCTAGTAAGTATGGAGCATCTTGAGATCTAATTTTATCTTCTAAAATGTAATCATATACAGTCTCAATATGTTTTTTCCCTTTAAACATTACTAAAGCTCTTTGAAATCTTACTTCATCTTGAGGAGTCTTAGAATTTTTCATCAAATCTAAGTATTGATTAAATGTCTTGCTATCTCCAAAATATGCTGTAATTGATATTGCACTAGAAACAATATCAGGTTCAAAATCCTCAGAGTTATTTTCTATAAAGCCATTAAATATATTTCTAGAAAGTTGAATTTTAGAATCGTCCTCAACTAGAATACTTAGTGCTCTTAGAGATATGGCAAGTGACTGAATTTCTCTAATTGATCTATTTTTTATTTGAAATAGTTCTTCAAAAGAATTTTCAAAGATGGTTTTTATCACACTATGTAATTGAGTTTTATTTTTCATAATTCTGTTCAAGGTTGAGAAGCATGAATATAATAATGTCAAAATATCAGGATCTGTTTCATTTGAAAATTTAGATGAAAATTCTATAAAGTCATTACTATTTTCTGAACCATTAAGAACCATTGACCAATAATCATCTATTAATGAATATTTTTCTTCAGAAGAATATTCATTAATATTTTCAAAATTATTTTCAAATTTATTATTCACTTTGTAAAAACCATAAGCATTAGCATTAAGAAAGATCTCATTGTTTTCAATTTCTATATTTAATTCATCGTTTGTTTTTTCCAATAAAAATTTTTCATATTTGTAAGAATCTTTAAGTTTATATTTCAAAAAGATTGGAACACTCCATTTAGTGTCAGATTTTTCATCTTCAATATATCTAAATATTTTTTGATTTAAACTTAACTTTTTACCACTTATGTTATAAGAAATAACGGGGTGACCAGGTTGAAAAATCCATGTGTCCATCATTCTCTTGACAGGAAGGTTAGAAACTTCTTCCAACGAATTCCAAAGATCATCAGTTTCAGTGTTTGAAAATGAATGAATAGTTAGATACCGAGATACACCTTCTCTAAAAATATCTTCTCCCAAAAACTGCTCTAACATTCTTAGAATTGAGCCTCCTTTTTCGTAAGTAATTAGATCAAACATTCCATCAGCATCTGAAGGAGAAATTACTGGATACTCAATTGCTCTTGTAGTAGTAAGTGAATCAATATCCATAGCCATTGATTTTTCTAATGAAAATTGAGCCCATCTATTCCAATCTGTATTATAATCTGCAACGGCTCTAGTTGCCATAAATGTTGCAAAAGCTTCATTTAACCAAATACCATTCCACCATTTCATAGTGACTAGATCACCAAACCACATATGAGCAATTTCGTGACAAATAACATCAGCAATTCTTATAAGTTCATTGGAAGTGGCCATTTGTGTATCAACAAGTAAAAGTGCTTCTCTGTAGGTTATACAACCTAGATTTTCCATTGCGCCAAAAGCAAAATCAGGAATTGCTACCATATCAAGTTTGTCACCTGGATATGGGATTTTATAGTAATTTGAGAAATATCTTAGTGCGTATTCTCCCATTTCAAGAGAAAATTCGCACAAATGACCTTTACCTTTAGGGTAAATTATTCTTAGATTTGTACCGTCAACATTAATAGTTCTAGAAGCTTCGAAGGGGCCTATAATAAATGCCACCAAATAAGTGGACATAGGAATAGTATCTTCAAATTTAATTGATTTTAAAGTTGAATTTTCATCTTCTGTTACTTGTTTTATTTCAGCATTTGATAAACAAAATAATTCTTTTTCTACAGTAAGCTTCACAGAAAAAACAGCTTTATATTCAGGCTCATCAAAACATGGAAAAGCTCTTCTTGCATCAGTAGATTCGAATTGAGTAGTAGCTATCGATTGAGTTTCTCCATTTTCATCAATAAAAGAAGAATGATAAAAACCTCTAAGTTTGTCATTTAATAATCCACTAAATGATAAAAATAAACTATGTTCTCCAATTTCAATTTCATTTGAAAAATTTATCTTCAAAATTTCATAATCTTCATCAATTTCCCAATTTGAAATATTATCTGAATCATTATCGAGAGATACTTTTTTTATTTCTAACTCTGCTACATTTAGAGATATTGAGGAAGTAGTTTCTAAAATATTTAATTGAATATTTACACTTCCATTGAAATTCTGATTTGTAAGATTTGGAGATAAATTAATCTCATATCTTATAGGTCTAACATTACTGGGTAATCTAAATTTTTCTTTGTCCAATACTTTACTCATAAAACACTCCAAAAATTTTATAAATTCATGAAATAGTATACTCTCATGACAGTGATAGAGTTATATACTAACTTAAAATAATAAACAGAAAGTTTAATTATTTCATATTTTGAGGAGAACATGAACAAGAAATTAAAAGAAAAAAGACAGTTAGGTAAATGGAGAAGTTGGGAGACTACAGAAGGTGTAATTAGAGCCCCTCACAGATCAATGATGAGGGCAATGGGGTTGACTGATGATGATATAAATGCACCCTTTATAGGTGTTGCATCAACTCATAATGAAGTAACACCTTGTAATTCAGGAATAAAACCATTAGCAGATGCAGTAAAGAAAGGAATAAATTATTCTAAAGGAACTCCTTTCGAATTTGGCACTATTACTGTTTCAGATGCAATTTCTATGGGGACAGAAGGTATGAAAGGTTCTTTAGTTTCTAGAGAAATTATAGCTGATTCAATTGAAACTGTATGCTTCGCTGAAAGATATGATGGCGTAGTTGCTGTTGCAGGTTGTGATAAATCGTTACCTGGAGCTATGATGGCTATGGCAAGATTAAATATTCCTAGTGTTTTTGTTTATGCTGGTTCTATTTTGCCAGGAAGCTTAAATGGAGAAGATCTTACTATCATCAGTGCTTTTGAAGCAGTTGGTAAAAGGCAAGCTGGAGAAATTACTGACGAACAACTAAGAGAAATTGAAACTCATGCCTGTCCAGGCCCTGGTGCGTGTGGAGGGATGTTCACAGCTAATACAATGTCAAGTATAGGAGAAGCCTTAGGATTGAGTATTCCTGGGTCAGCATCTGAAGCTAACGTTGATCAAAGAAAAATAGCTTCTTCAAGAGAAGCTGGAATTGCAGTTATGAATTTAGTTAGAAAAAATATCAGACCTTCAGATATTCTAACTAAGAAATCTTTTGAGAATGCTGTAACTTTAGTTGTTGCAATGGGAGGTTCAACGAATACTGCTCTTCATCTACCTGCTATAGCTAACGAAATAGGAATAAAACTAACATTAAAAGATATTCACGAGATTTCTATGAAAACACCTTTATTGGTAGACATGAAACCTGGTGGTAAATATGTAATGTTTGATTTAGATAAAGTTGGAGGAGTTCCACTAGTGATGAAAAGATTACTTGATGCAGGACTGCTACATGGAGATGAATTAACAGTTACTGGAAAAACGATTCGAGAAAATCTTCAAAATATTGATCCAAATTTATCTGAAAATAATATTATAAGACATATTGATAATCCTATTTCTAAAACAGGTGGATTAGTTACATTATTTGGAAACTTAGCACCTGATGGATGTGTATTAAAGGTAGCAGGCCATGATTTTGGTAAAAAATTCACTGGACCAGTTAAAGTATTTGATCAAGAAGAACAAGCAATGGAATCTCTTAGGAAAAGAGAAATCAAAGCAGGAGACGTAGTTATTATTAGATACGANGGTCCTAAAGGNGGACCAGGAATGAGAGAAATGCTTTCCATAACTGGTGCCTTAGTAGGNCAAGGACTAGGTGAAAGTGTATACCTCATTACTGACGGAAGATTCTCTGGAGGTTCTACTGGAGCNATTATAGGTCATTTAGGTCCTGAAGCAGCAGTGGGAGGTCCAATAGCTGCAGTTGAAAATGGTGATCAAGTTGAAATAGACTTAGAAAAATTTGAGCTAAATTTATTAATTGAAGATAGCGAAATTAATAAAAGGCTTTCAAAATGGAAACCAAGACCACCATTGTATGACAGAGGAACTCTTGGTAAATATATCAAATTAGTTCAACCCGCATCTGAAGGAGCTATAACTAGGTAATAGGGTCACAAAGTTCCCAAATGATTCCTAGCATAGTTTTAGAAGAGCTAATTAATGACTTAACTCCATAGTTTTCATTTGTCCCATGGACGTTTTCAGTGTTTGGATTATCCTCTGGATGGGTACCTCTAAATCCATAGGTAATAACTCCTAAATCTCTAGTAAATCTAGAATCTGTAAACCCATTTGAAACTGCTGGTATCCATTGAATNTCATCTCTTTCAACACTTATAGCTTGAGACTTCTTAATAGCTTCTAATAATTCAGTTTCAAATGGAGAAGAATTTGGTTTTGCCATATAATCTATTTCATATGATAGGTTTGGNACATCACTAAGAATTTTATCTAATGCCTTAGATACATCTAAATCATTTTGATGAGGCAAAGTACGAACATCTAAAACCATTTCAATTGTTTCGGGTACAGAATTAGACTTAATACCTCCATTAATAATTGTTGGAGTTATAGTCATTCTAGACAGAGCTCTTAAAAGAGATCCAAGACTTGGATTTTTTTCGTAAGCCTCGGAAATAATCATCTCTAAATTTTCAATGGAAGGTTTAGTTTCTATACCAAATAAATTCAAATAATTAAATATATCGGTAGANCAATCTAGATCAGGGGAATAATTTAATATTTGAGATATTGCATTTGCGGTAGGCCCCATGGCATTAACTCCCATCCAAGGAACTGATGCATGAGAGCTTTCTCCTCTGATTTTTATCTTAATTTCTAGTCTTCCTTTTTCCCCAGTACCTAATAAATAATACAAATTATTCCCTATAGTAACAGGAGATCCGCCNCCTTCATTAACAGCAAATTTATACATTAATTCTTCAGGATGATTTTCAGCCAACCATCCAAATCCATAGCGACCTCCATGTTCCTCATCTGAACCACAAACAAGTGTAAATTTTTGATTGAATTCTATTTTTCTTTCAGCCAAAATAGATAATGCCATCATCTGAGACGCAAGTAATCCTTTACAATCAGAAGAACCTCTNCCCCAAATTTTTCCTTCGATTAATTCTGCACTGAAAGGAGCTTTATTCCATTTTTCATAATTTTCTACTGGTACAACATCTGAGTGAGACATCAGTAAGAGTTGTTTATTTCCAGATGAATATGGATATTCTGATACTAAATTACCTCTTTCTGGCACTCTTGACAGAATATTAGATTCAATACCATATTGTTTCAGCCAATTTGAACAAAATTCAGCAACTTCAGTTTCATTTCCAGTAGGCATATAACCAGAATTTACAGATTCAATCTTAATTAATTCTTGATGCAGTAAGATTAGTCTTTCTANATTATTATCTACTTCTGAATACAGATTCTTTATATTTAGCATTATTTTATCTATTTAGGTATAGGTTAGATTTATGTTTGTCTAAGTTGGGGCTTGATTCTTTTGAAGATAAGCTAGGGATTTTATTATTTTTCCTGTCATTTTTGGTTATTTCCCATGCTTTCTTAATGGACTTTGAATGNCCCTTAAATTCAGGCATAACATACCTGGCAAAAAGTTCTAGAGAATTATTAATTGCATTTTGATTAGTCCATTCATGAGTAGTAAACATCAATCCACCTAAGCCATCAGCTTTATCATTCATTTCATTGATTTTTTTNATTGCATCTTCAGGAGTTCCAACAATCCAATTTCTTGATTCAACTATTTCTTTAGCTGTTAGAGAATAGGGATCTTGATCNTGATCTACAAGCCAACTTTCATGACCACCAATTACGTAAAAATATTCATGAATATCTCTTTCAATTGCTTTTTCTACTTCATCCCATGCCTGTTTAGTTGTTTCAGCTAAATGAACATAAGTTACTACTCTCCAATCATCTTTTGATGGAGAAGTACCCAATTTATTTGAAAGTTCTTCAACTTTTTTCCATTGATTCGACCAATGAATAGCACCAGGTGGTGTGATTTCTAAGGCTAATGACCATATGTGCATGTTGTACATTGAAGCNAATTCTAAAGATCTTTCTGATCCAACTGAAGCTGTAGCAAATGGTAATCTTGGTTGTTGATAAGATTTTAATTGGATAAACATATCTTCTATATTCCAAAATTTTCCTGAATAACTTACTGGTTCATCAGACGTTAATAATAAGTCAATTATTTCCAATGATTCTCTCATCATTGGATTTAANTCTTGTGAAGGAATGTTATACAACTTTACATCAGGAGGTAAACTACAAGGTCCTACTCCTAGAACAGCTCTTCCTTCCGTCAAATGATCCAAAAAAGCAAATCTTTCTGCAACATTAAAAGGATGATGGAAAGGCAAACTTACCAAAGAAGATCCAAGTTGCATTCTTTTAGCATAAGCAGATGCTTTAGATAAAAAAAGTTCAGGAGATGGAATATTTTCCCAAGCAGCAGTGTGATGTTCTCCTACAAAAAACCCATCATATCCTAANTCATCCGCGAGTTTAATCAGATCCATATCTCGTTTAAAAGCTAAGGAAGGATTTTCATTAGGTAAATGTAGTGGCATTGAAAAAAAAGAAAATTTCATTTTAAACCTCTTATTTTGTAAATTATGTAAAATGCTATCAAATTTGATTTTGATTATAATTCATTAAACTACAAAAAAAAACTTTTAATGAAAAAACGAATTAAAAAAATCAATATACTTACTTTNTTTATATTTGGCTCAATTTTTTTCTATTCTTGTGGAGCTGAGATAAATGAGCACATAATTGCAGAAGAAGAAGTAGAAAATATTTCAAGAATTGTACTTATTCAAAAAGAAAGTAATCCAGCCTTCAGCTATATTACAGACTTGAGTATCAACTCTTATAATCCAAACTGGTCTCCCAATAAAGAATATTTTGCATTTATATCAGAAAAAAATAATTCTAAGGATTTATGGATAAGTGATAATCAAGGTATAAATTTAAGNATATTAAATAATAACCTTGGTTATGTTGAAGATTATCATTGGTCTCCTAATTCTAAAGAAATAGCTATAGAATTCGAATATCAAAATAATTCTAGTAATATATATCTCTATAACCTGGAATCTGAAAATTTATTACCCATTACTAGATCTGACAAAAAAGCTAGTTTAGGATCTTGGTCTCCTGATAATAAATGGATAGTTTATACTATAGAAAATTCAATCTACGTATCAAATCCTAAGGGTGTAAATGAAATTTATATCACAGAAGGTCAAAACCCATATTGGAGTCCAAATGGAGAATATATACTTTTTTCNAGAATAAATAATGCAATCAATAGTTTATATATTTTTGAAGATGTAGATAAAATATTGAAAAATGTTGGTAATCAAAAAGATGAAATGGAACTGAAAAAAAATAATGTAAAAAAAATACACACAAACGAAAGCATAAATATTATTGAAGCGGAGTGGGCTTTTGGTGGTAACAAAATATTATATGTAAGCGATTCATCTGGAAATAATGAAATTTATATACATGAAATAAGAAATAAAAAGAATAGTAGATTAACTAATAATGAGGTTGATGAAAAAAATATTTCTTGGTCTGANAGAAATAAAAGTATTATTTTTACTTCAAATGCACATGGNAGAGCAGATATATACAAAATGAAAGGTGATGGATCTAATCAGGAAATAATCTTGAACTCAAATGAAAATTTCAAACGACTTGATTGGTAGATTCTTTGAATTTNAAAGTATAGAAAAATAAACATAGAAATATAANAATCAATGAAAGTATATACCCGTAGTGGATTCCATAATATATTCCAATTGCATATCCAACTATTGGTCCAAAAGCAGCTCCCAAATCTTGCCAAGTTGAATANCTAGAAAGTATATTTGACCTTTCTTTNTCTGGAGATATCTCACCNAANTGAGAATCTAAAGATGTTTCTAAAGAAACGCTAAGAAAAAACATTATAACTAAACAAAAAATACTTAGGAAAAATTCTATCCTTNATATAGAAATNATAATCGCTAAAATCATTAATGCAGAACTAATAATAATATTTTTTNTTCTNCCAAATTTATCTGAAAAATATCCAAATAATACCCCAAATATTATGTCTGCAATCCATCTGAATCCNACTATCAANCCAGCAATAGTTAGAATCAATTCCGTNGACATTGATCCTTGATTTATACTAATCAAGAATGGAGTAATAGTAGCAATAGCTAAGCCATTTGATGTAAATGATGATGAAAACTTAAAAAATGATAACAATAAAATATTTTTTCTTAATAAGAATTGATGATCAAAATAAAATAAGTTCCANTTNACTTTTGGTTTAGAAATTTTATCAANATTAATTTCCTTAATTCTNGAAACTAATATAAAAGNTGGGATCACAAGCAAAGATAATAATANAAGTAAATTAAAATAACCTAATNTGACTGTTAAATAAACTCCTAAGGTAACAGCAATTAAGCTTCCAAATCTTTGTACACTAAGACAATATCCAACATATTTTCCAAAATTTTTGGGATTATATGAAAATACTTTCAACTGATAAGAGAGTCTAAATATCGANTATGAAAAGCCCCANATAATTCTCATTATGATTATTAAAAAAACTCCCTTAAATATGGCATAACCAAGTGTTGAACCNGCACCAAATATTGAAGCTAAGTACATAGAATTTCTAAAACCTAAATTCTGAATNACTTTTACAGANAAAATATTTGAAAAAAATCGAANAAATCTATTAATTGATAAGATAAAACCTATCCAAAATGCACTATCAATACCTAAAAATGATTCTATTTCAAAAAAATCATAATTAGAGGGCAAAATTACATACAATATACTATCTCCCATTATNATAAGTCCCAACGGTAAAATAGTGNATGTAATTTGNGAAGGAATATTTATNCGATTGATCTTGTGAAACATTAGAAAATTATGATAATATTTTTCTTCTAGAATTAGATCTATTTGAAGAGTTAGTATCTTTTGTTTGAGTGGGTCTTCTTTTTTTGTAACTAGAATAACCTGATTTTCTAGGCCTTCTTTTAGGCATCCACAAACCATTAAAAAAAGCTTTGTAAAGCTTTAGTACTTTATCAGCAGAATCACTAGCTTCTTTAGATATATTTGATTCAAAAGCTGCTACTTCTACTTTTTTGCCTTCTTTTTTTACAGTTTCNATNGCNGGGAAAAAATCNCCATCACCACTTACAATAATNGCTGTATCAAAATTATTTTTTACTGCATGTAAAACAAGATCTGTNGCAAGCATTACATCNACNCCTTTTTCAACAATGGAGCCATTTTGTTCTTTCCAGATACCTAATTTTACTTCAAATCTAGGTATTTTATGAAGGCTATTTAAGAATTTTTTTTGTTCTTCAGGAATTTTGATTTTTCCTTCTAGTTCCTGCCTAACATTGTAATAAAATATTTTTTCTAATTTCCTGCCTGAACCTGTAAGTTTTTTTGCGAAATCTTGGAATTTTAAATCACTTCTGCCGCAATTCTTTAAAAGAACATGATAAAGATTAGATCCATCTATAAAGATCATAACTTTTTTATTTTTCTTAAAAATAGAAAACATTTTTTTAATAACTACTATATAAATAAATAAATATTTGTATAATTATTGCATTATTTTNATTAGATCACATGAATAAAATGAAGCAGATCAGATGAATAAAATTAAGAGAGGNTAGACTATGTTAAGCACAGAAGTATTTAATTCCCCNTGTAAACATCCTAATGGACTTCAATGGACCAAAGATGGATTATACGTTATGGATCAGGAATTAGATGACGTATACATACTTGAAGAATCAGGGAAAATTACNAAAAAACTCCAAACAATTACAGAAAATGGTTCGGGTATAACAGTNGGAGGAGGTTATATTTGGACTGCTTCAAATGGAGAAACTCAAGCTAGACCATTTAAGAAAACTGACACCCATAAAGGATTAATTTATAAACTTGATATCAATACAGGTGAATTTATTGATAAATTTGAAACTCCAGATAAAGGTGGTGTTCACGGACTAGAATGGGATAATGGAATAATTTGGATTACTGCTTTCAATCCCAAGGCNATATATAAAGTAGATGCTGATTCATACAAAATTATTGACCGATTCCTTGTTGAAGAAGATAGATTACATGGATTAGCCAGACAAGATNATGGAATCTGGTGTGCGCATACTTCAACCAAAAAGATAATTAAGTACAATATTNCAAANGGATTGGTNATTGATGAAATACAACTTGAAGAGGATGATCCCTANCCACATGGTATGNCTATAAAAGGAAATAAGATGTGGATATCTGATGCAAATTTTGGTGGAAAAATGCATAGNAATACACTTATGGGAAAACCAAGTTTCAATACTATAGATCTATAATTAGCTAACTATATGCTTTTCTAGAACTTTAGGATCAAATTCAACTCCTAATCCTGGGCCTNTAGGAATTTCTATGAAACCATTTTCAAATACAACGGGGTCTTTGAATATTTTTTTATGAAGAGGTCCTTGGTTCGCTTCAGCTATCATAAAATTTGGAGCACAAGTGGCTACCTGTAATGCTGCTGCTGCTGCAACTGGTCCACAATACATNTGTGGAGCAATAACTGCATAATTTGCCTCAGCCATTGCTGCAACTTTTTTACCTACTAAAATTCCTCCAGCTTGACCTATATCAATTTGAATTATTTGAGCNGCTTGCTTTTTTAATAANTCGGAAAATTGAAAAACTGTTGCAAGTCTTTCTCCTGTTGCAATAGGTATACTCGTATGAGCAGCTACTCTTGCCATCTCATCGATATTTTCAGGTGAAACTGGTTCTTCNAACCAAAAAGGTTGATAAGGTTCTATAGCCTTAGCAACTCTAATTGCNCTGTAGGTAGTTAATTGTCCGTGAGTACCTAATCCTACTTCTAGCTCATTACCTACTGCAGATCTAATACTCTTAAAGATGTTTTCTGTGTAAGTAATTTCTTTCAAGCTGATGTCTCTAGGAACACCTGTTATAGGATGGAAAGGATCAAATTTACAGGCAGTATTTCCTTCTTTTAATAATTGCTCNGCAACNGCACCAGCATTATCAGGATTACCTTCAGGTATTGGGGGCATGTAAGCATAAGCTCTTAATTTATCCCAGCATTTACCTCCAAGTAAATTATAAATGGGCTGATTAGTTGCTTTACCTACTATGTCCCATAAAGCCATTTCGATNCCTGATAAAACCATTCCAAAGTGCAAACTAGGAAGTCTATAATCGTGTCTTCCTGCATACATATCATAGTAAATTTTTTCAATATCAAATGGATTTTTACCAACTACGAATGCCTCAACAGTTTCATGTACCAATTGTATTTGAGATCTAAAATCTTTCCATGTCATTTTTCCAGTAAATGAACTTCCTGTAAGCTTTTCTCCTAAACCAATTATTCCTTCATCAGTTGATAATTCTAAGATAAGAAAATACTTACCTCCAATATACCAATCACCCGTTTGTTCACCTCCACCTGATCTTGGTGCAGACTCATTTTCTATAACATAAGTCTTTACTCCAGTTACTTTCATAATTCCCCCTATTATTTTCTTTGACCAGAATTCCATTCCCAATTATCTGGTGGCCATATATTCTTTCCTCTTCTACCATTTTGACCTTTTCTAGACTCATCATACATGTCCTTAACAGTCTCTTGCCAATTTTTTATATGTGGAGTACCTCTATGGTATTCAAATGCATCTGCATTAGAATACACCTCATAAAGATAAAGTTCTGTAGGATCATTCACATTTTGATATACATCAAATCTCAAACATCCAGGTTCTTCATTGGTAGATCCAATGCTATCTAATGTTATTGAATCTATAAATTCATCAACATTTTCTTCCATAACGTACTGNGGTGCTGCTATAACCATTAGAGACGAATTCGAAAAATATTCATGGTCTGAAGAATTTTCTCTCAATGAATCCCAAATAACATTTTTATTTGGATATACTGGTTTACAGAATGACACCTCTGTCTCAGCAGAATAAAAATCTTCTGTATTTTTAGCCCATATCTTAAAGTGTTCATAAGTAGTGTGAGCCTTAAAAGCTTCTTCATCATCNTANACTTCACAAAAAGCAAATTGGGTTGGATCNGTTGAATCNTGAATAATATCAAATCTTCTGCATCCAGGTTCNTTCCTGACTGAACCTTCTGCATCNCCTATAGATTCCTTTATAAANTCATCTACTTTNTCTTNNTTNACCGAAAGCCTNACCATTAATATATACATATNNANCCCTCTCATTTTTTTTATTATTATACGAAATTATTTTTTATCCTCTACCAATAAATTCTTGTTTTATAGGTAATACNGTCGCATCAAGCATATTAGTTCCTTCAGGCAAAGTNGCCATAAGGAGNGCTGTCCTAGCAATATCATTTGCATTAATTAAAATTTCAGGTCCTTGATCCTTGCCAGTTCCAGATCTACCATCTGCTCTTCTTTCAACCATTGTATTCCCAGGATTTAAGCAACTCACAGATATTCCNTACTCTCTTCCATCAAGAGCTGCAGATTTAGTTAATCCTCGAACAGCATGTTTACTAGTAGTATAAGGAGAAGAAAACATNCGTGGGGATTCTCCTGCTATCGATCCAATGTTTATAATTTTTCCTCCCTTAGATTTCATATACTTGAATCCTTCTCTAGTGCACTTAAATGTACCAGTAACATTAACCGATATCACATTGTCCCATTGCTCATCTGAGACTTGATCTATTGGGTTTCCATCCATTACTCCACTATTATTAACTAAAACATCTACAGACCCATGCCTATTAAAAGCAAAAGAAAAAAGATTAGCAACATCTTCAGTATTTGTTACATCAGTTTTATAATAATCAATTTTTTCATTCCCGGTTTGTCTAATTTCATTAACTGCGTTAATCAAATTTTCTTGATTTCGTGAAGCAATAATTACTTTGGCATTTTCTGAACAGAATAATTTTGCAATAGCCTTTCCAATTCCAGTACCGCCGCCAGTTATAATTACTACTTTATTTTCCAAATTATTCATACTGCCTCCTCTTATTTAGTTTTGTATGAAGCAAAAACAGATATAAAGACTATAATACTAGAAATTATTAATGTTGTTCTCCAACCGTTAATAAATAAACTTAATATTTCTTCAGATGAATCAGAATTAATATCACTTAATTGGATAGAGATAGATCCTGAAGCTAAGAAAATTATTATTATTGTTGCCGCCAAACTTTGACCAAATGTAGTACCAATATTTCTGATTAAATTTAAGTAAGCACTTACAGATCCATATTGATCTTTAGTTACACTACTCAATACAGCACTCATATTTGGTGCCATCCACATACCAATACCAAATCCATTTATGAACATTATTATAGTAAATATAGTTAGATCGAAATCATTTGCTATAAAAGAAAGAGATAAATTTGCAAAAGCAGAGAAAAGCATTCCTGTTACAGTAAATATTTTATGTCCAAATTTATCAGATAAACGACCAGAAATAGCAGAAGCAATCACAGTACCCGTTCCAGAATAAAACAATGTTGTACCTACTGAAGTTTCACTCAGTCCAATAACTTTTTGTAAAAAAATAGGATTAATAAACATTAAAACTGAAAATCCAACAAAACCAAACATTCTAGAAATTGATCCCCAAAAATATGCAGGTTTTTTATAATTCTTAAAATCTAAAATCGGCTTGGGATGATTATTTTCATGTTTATAAAAAAACATTACTAATACCAAAAAAATAATTATTTGAAGAATATGAATAATAGAAAAAAATCCAAATGATAAAGGATCATTAATTATAAAAACAAATAAAGTCATTATTAAAATGAAATATATCATTCCTATAATATCCATGGAATTTCTATCAATTTCAGGTTTTTCCATTTTAGGAACAAACAGTAATGCCATTAAAACTGTAAATATTCCTAAAAATCCAATTAGTCTGAATGCAAATCTCCAACCATAATTATCTAATAACACCCCTCCTATGAAGGGAGTAATCATCATTCCTAGAGCTACAGATGTTGTAATAATACTTAAACCCATTCCTTGGTATTTTTTTGGGAAGGTAGCTGTAACAATTACAAACATCATTATTGAAGTACCCGTTGTGCCCACGGCAGATATTGTTTTACACAATATTAATATATATACATCAGATGCGTAGCTAGCAGAGATAATTCCTGAGAGAGAAATTATGAGAGCAATTATATAAAATAATTTTCTACTTACTAGATCAGCTATTCTACCTATGGGCATTAAAAATGCAGTCATAATAATTGATGCTGAAAGAATTATCCAAGAAGCCAGCCTAAGAGATAAATCAAATTCATCAGAAATTGAAGGTATAGCAATTATTGTTGTATTAAAATCTAAAAGAAAAATATTTGCAGTAAACACAACAGGAAAAACAACTAACAATAATTTTTTATCCATTAATATTCCTTTTCAAAAATAAATTATACAAAGTTATACCTGTAGCTACTGAAACATTTAAAGAAGAAATTTCTCCACTCATAGGAATTGATACAACTTTATCAGAATTTTCCAAAATTCTTTTTGAAATACCATCATGTTCTGAACCTACAACCAATGCAATGGGCAATGAGTTATCTATATCTATCTCTGATAAGTTTTCACCATTCATATCTAAAGATAATATTTGGAAGTTCATTTTTTTAAGGTAATCTAAAGTTTTACTTATTGAATTTACAATAGTAAATTCAATATGCTCNAAAGCTCCAGCNGATGATCTAATTGCTCCNGGNGATATTTTTGCAGATTCTTTAGANGGAACTACTAATCCATGTACTCCAAAAACTTCTGCTGTTCTAGCGATTGCCCCAAGATTATGAGGATCTTGGACTCTNTCTAAAAATATAATTAANGGAACTTCTTTTTTTTTGTCAGCTAAAAAAATCATATCTTCAATTGANGATTGAAANTTATCATCTAAATATAAAATAACNCCTTGAGATTTTTTAGTNGCAGATTTTTTTTCTAAAGCTTTTCTAGATAAAAAATTAATACGAATTTTCTTTTCTTTNGCTAAANNAAGAATCTTTTGNATTTGTTCACCTTGNTCATTTGAATCNGATATATCAATGAAAGAAACTTTTTTATCAGATAATAAAGTTTCAATTACTGAATGTCTTCCTTCTATTTGCCTGAGACTGGTTTTGTTTCTTGAATAACGTGACAAATTAGCCTTTTCGAATGAATTATAAACTGAATTCTATTATAAAATGTTCACAAAAATATACATTTATTTTTGTAAATTCTTATAAAAAAGGTGAAAAAATGAAAACAATAAATATTACCGCATCAAGGCATGCTGTATTTTATTCTCCACTTTTAGCTCTTATAAATGGTGGATTTTTAGAAGATGAAGGACTTGAAGGTATATATCATATTCCAGAAACAAATATAAATGTTTATGAAAAAATAAAATCTCAAGAAATTGATGTGGCACAATCAGCTGTTTCAGGAAGTTGGAACTTCTTCGAAAAAAATTTAGATTTATCAATAAAACATTTTGCTCTTATAAATTCAAGAGATGGATTTTTTATAATTTCTAAAAATAAAGATAAGTTTCAATGGGAAGATTTATATAAGAAAGATTTTTATTATGTTAGAGGCGGTCAACCTCAAGCAATGTTATCTTATGCACTATCAAAAAATAACATAGACTTAAATAAGATTGATCTTGTTTCAGACAAAGTTCTTTCAACTCAAGAAATGATTCAAGAATATAAGGATAGTAGTGATGCTTTTTTTCATGAACAAGGAGCATATCCTCACCAGCTATCCCTAGAAAACCAAGGTGAAATAGTAGCTTCAGTTGGAGAACAAATAGGACCAGTTGCATTTTCAAGTTTATGTGCTGAAAAAGAATGGATCAACAGTGATAAAGGTAAGAAATTTTCAAAAGCCTTCGAGAAATCTAAAAAATGGGTCAATACAGCAAATCCAGATGATATTGCCAAAACAGTTAAGATATATTTTCCTGATTTTGAGGAAAAATCTATTTCAGCTGCTATAAAAGATTATCAAGAATTAAAAACATGGGACTCAAATATTGAAGTTTCAAAGGACGAGTATGAAAAAGCATTAGAAGTATTTCATCACTCAAAATTAATCTCTAAAGATCATAATATAAATGACGTAGTNGAATATGCATAGGAATAAATTTTTTGGAAAGTAAAAAAATAATTATTACTGGTGGATTAGGTTTTTTGGGTTATTCATTACTAAAAAAGTTTCAAAGTAAGAATAATATCTTAGTNATAGATAATCTTTCTTCCAATGTTCATAAAATTGAAGAAATAAAGAATTACAAATCATGTGAGCTAGTTAATTTAGATATTACTGATAATAAAATCAATAAGGTAATTAAGTCTTATAATCCGGATTATATTATTCATACAGCTGCCCAAACTAGCGTTATTGACTCAATAAATCAACCAGAGAAAAATAATAAAATAAATATTGATGGCACAAGAAATATTATTGAATCTGTAAAAGAATTATCAGACTGTTTCTTTATGTTAATATCATCAGGTGGAGCCGTGTATGGAACTCCTAATTATTTACCTGTTGATGAAAATCATATCTTAGATCCCATTTCTCCTTACGGAATTTCAAAAATGGAAGCAGAAAAAATAACTTTAGAGCACCTGAAAGACACTAAATATAAATATTCTATAATTAGACCTTCAAATATTTATGGAGCTCATCAAAAAGAAGCCAATGTAATTCCTAAATTTATTAGTTTAATGAAAAAAAANAAAACAGTATCAATTTATGGAGATGGTAATTCAACAAGAGATTATGTGTTTATAGATGATATTGTAGAAATAATAAATATAATTTGTGAAACAAAAACAGAAGGAATTTTTAATGTATCTTCCAATGTTGAAGTGAAAATAATTGAAATATTTAATAAATTAAAGCGTGAACTAGATTATAAAAAAAATCCAAAATATATTTCAAAAGTAGATGGAGAAATTATGAATATTTATCTTGATAACTCTAAAATATTAAATCTTAATAGAAACTTTAAGTTTACTAATATTGGAAATGGATTAAAAAAGATTTTGTCTAATTAGTTTTTTCTTAGAATTTCTTCAAGTGCAACCCAAGATAACATTGCACACTTTATTCTCACAGGAAATTTTTTTACACCAGATAATGAGGATATATCTCCCAACTTATCTAAATCTTCCTCAGATAGTTCCTCACTCTTAATTAGTTTCCTGAATAAATTAACATTTTCTTGAAGTTCTGAATAAGGAGTTAAATGAATTTGCTCAGCCATTAACGATCCTGAAGCTTGAGATATTGCACACCCTCTACCTGTTACACTAACTGAAACATTTTTGTTTTCATCTAAAGATATTTGAATTTTTATTTCATCACCACAAAAAGGATTATTTTTCTCAACCTNAAAGTCAGGTTGAGAGATCAAGTCTGTATTTCTTGGGTTATGATAATGGTCCATAACTATCTCTTCATACATTTCATTTAATTCATCNTTGACCATTATTACATTATTCCCTGAATATCTAAAATNTTAATTTTATTCTTTAATATTTCTTCTAGAGCATTTATAATATTTTCATCCTCAAATTCATCAATAATTTCTTGGGCAAATCCTCTAATTAACATAGATGTAGCTTCATCTTTATCAATTCCTCTACTTTGAAGATAAAACAACATATTTTTATCCATATTTCCTGCAGTAGCTCCATGGCTNCATTCAACATCATCGGCATAAATTTCTANACTAGGTTTAGTATCAACTTCAGCATCTNTAGAAAGTAAAAAATTTAAATCTTTTTGAAATGCTTTAGTTTTTTGGGCATCTTTTTTAACTAGTACTTTCCCACTAAAAACAGCTCTTGATTTTCCAGCTAATATACCCTTAAACATTTGATCACTTGAACATTTTCCAACAGTATGAGTTGTTGAAATTTCATTTTCCTGATGTTGATCTTTATCTGTTATATATAAACCATGAAANGTACATTCAGAATTAATTCCAATTAAGTCACTATGAATATCATATCTGGATAGTTNACCTGAGGTGGAAAAAGATACAGAAGTTAACTTAGAATTTTCCTTTTGAAGAATTCTATCAAAATTAAAAAAATAGGAATTTTCTGAAGATAATTGAACTCTTCTATGATTAACTTCACTTGAGTTATCAATCAGATATTCAAGAACTGGTATTGTAAGATTTTGTAATTCATCAGATGATAAATCTATATATATTTCGTTTATATTTGAAATAGTATTTTTTGAAGCTTCAATAAACAATCTTGGAGAGGATGAAAATTCTTTTTTTTGGTCGGTTGTAATTATAAAGATATTTATAGCATTTTCTTTTTTCTGATTTTTTATAGATATGAAAACAGGATCTATCATAATTGAAGAATTTAGTGCTATCATCTCATTCTCTTCATTTTTAGCAATAGTTCCTAANAATGACTTCAAATAATCAAGTTTTTCTAAATTAGAGGAGTTTTCCAAAATNATATCTTCAGTNNAGTTTGATTTATNGGAATCGAAAAAACCGTTTACTATAAAGATATTATTNGCTGTATTTTCAATCAAATTATTCAAATTTCCTTCTAAATTAAAATTTGAGTGCTCAGCATTTGCATATTTTATACTTTGAAGATTTGAAAAATTNGAATATTTCCATAATTCTCGAGTATGATCATTTGGAGGTAAGCCTAAATCCTTAAATCTTTTCCATCCATCTTTTTTTACTTCATTAATATCATTNTTTGATATTAAATTTTCTTGAACGATATTATTTATACTTTCAACGAAATTTTTTGTACTCATTTTATTTTTTCACTTCTGAGATAATTTTTTCATATCCATTATTCTCAATATCAAGAGCTAAATCTTTATTACCAGANTTAACTATTTCCCCATCCACTAAAACGTGAACAAAATCAGGTTCAATATAATTTAATATTCTTTGGTAATGAGTAACTATTATGAAAGACCGACTGGAAGATTTTAGAGCATTTACTCCGTCAGAAACTTCCCTCAAAGCATCTACATCAAGTCCTGAGTCTGTTTCATCAAGAATAGCTAGNCTAGGTTCTAAAACAGATAATTGTAATATTTCATTTTTTTTCTTCTCACCACCTGAAAAACCGAAATTCAATGATCTTTTAGTCAGATCAATATCAATACCTAAATCTTTAACTTTTTGATCATATAATTTTGAAAATTCTCTAACACTGAGCTTTTTTTCTTTGTAATATTCTTTTTTAGCATCTAATGATGATTTNAGCATTTGAAAAGATCTTACTCCTGGAATCTCAGATGGGTATTGAAATGCAAGAAACATTCCTAGATGAGATCTTTCGTCTGGTGGCAAATCATTTATTAGNAATGATTTGAAATGTATTTCTCCATCTGTAATTTCATAGTCAGGTCTTCCAGCTAGAACATTAGCTAAAGTACTCTTTCCAGAACCNTTAGGGCCCATAATGGCATGAATTTCTCCTTCATTAACAGACAAATCAATTCCATTCAAAATCATTTCATCGTTATCTATAACTTTTGCTTTTAAATTATTTATTTTTAACAATTATTTTCTCCAATAAAATATAATATTTTTTTAAAAAGATTTACTAAATTTTTTTCTAAAATTTATCCAACTGCACCTTCAAGGCTAACTTTCAAAAGCTGTGAAGCTTCCAAAGAGAATTCGAAAGGTAATTCTTTAATAACATCTTTACTCCATCCAGTAATAATCATATGATTAGCTTCCTCTTCTGATAATCCTCTAGACATAAGGTAAAATAATTGATCCTCAGATACTTTTGAAGTTGACGCTTCATGCTCTAATCTAGCAGAAGAATTTTTCACTTCAATATAAGGTACAGTATGAGCACCACATTTATCTCCTATTAACAATGAGTCACATTGAGTATGGTTCATTGCTCCATCTGCAGAAGGCATAATTTTAATTTGCCCTCGATAAGTATTTTGTCCTTGTCCAGCAGAAATTCCTTTAGAAACAACTGTAGATTTTGTATTTTTACCTATATGAATCATTTTGGTTCCNGTATCAGCTTGTTGATGATTATTAGCTAAAGCAACNGAATAAAACTCACCAATAGAATTATCACCTTGCAAAATAACAGATGGGTATTTCCAAGTAATTGCCGAACCTGTTTCAACTTGAGTCCAAGAAATCTTAGAATCTTTACTAGCTTTNCCTCGTTTGGTTACAAAATTATATACNCCNCCCTCTCCTTCTTTAGTTCCTGGAAACCAATTTTGGACAGTTGAATACTTAATTTCAGATTTTTCTAATGCTACTAGTTCAACAACAGCAGCATGTAATTGTGATGTTTTTCTAAAAGGAGCTGTGCAACCTTCTAGATAAGAAACATAAGCATCTTCATCAGCAATAATTAGAGTTCTTTCAAATTGACCTGAACCTTCGGTATTAATTCTAAAATAAGTCATTAGTTCTATAGGGCATCTAACTCCTGGAGGAATNTAAGCAAATGATCCATCCGANAATACAGCTGAATTCAATGATGCAAAAAAGTTATCTGAATAAGGAACAACAGAACCAATATATTTTTTTACTAAATCTGGATGATTTTTCACAGCATCATTAAATGAACAAAAGATAATGCCCATATCTTTTAATTGATCATCTAAAGTATTTGCTACTGAAACTGAATCAAATACTGCATCAACAGCAACTCCAGCTAACTTTTCTCTTTCATTAATTGGGATTCCGAGTTTTTCAAAAGTTTCTAGCATTTCAGGATCAACATCATCTAATGATTTCGGAGTCTCGGTCATAGATTTCGGTGCAGCATAGTAGTATATATCTTGATAGTCTATTGGAGGATAATTTACTTTTGCCCAAGTAGGCTCTTTATGGTTTTTATTAATTTTTTCCCAGTGTTTATATGCCCTCATTCTCCAATCAAGCATCCATTGAGGTTCATTTTTTTTCTTAGAAATTAACTCAACTATTGATTCATCAATTCCCTTAGGAGCAAGTTCTGTTTCTACATCAGTTGTAAATCCCCATTTGTACTCCATTCCGGAAAGATCTGTCTCTCTAGAAATGCTATCTGGCGTTGGCATATAAGTTATCTCCTGAAATAATTTTTTTTGTCTACTTATATATTATAATCTTATAATAACTAATATAAAATGATTTCTTAGACTAAATATTAATTTTCAAAATTTATAATGCAATATGAAGCAGTAATAGGACTAGAAACACATGTCCAACTAAATACAAACTCTAAAATGTTTAGTAAATCTAGTGCTAAATATCAAAATTCAGAGCCTAATACATTAGTAGACCCAACTTCTATGGGTTTACCTGGTGCACTTCCAGTAGTAAATAAAAAAGCAGTTGAAAGTGCAATAAAAATTGGTCTTGCATTAAATTGTGGGATTTCAAAATTCACAAAATTTGATAGAAAACAATATTTTTATCCTGACTTAATGAAAGGCTACCAAATTTCCCAATTTGATGAACCTATTTGTGTAGAAGGCAATCTGATTTTGTCTAATGAAAAGAAAATCAGAATAAATAGAGTTCATATGGAAGAAGATGTAGCAAAATTAACGCATGTAAATACAAGAGACTCAAATTATAGTTTGTTAGACATTAATAGATCTGGTACTCCATTAATGGAAATTGTGACAGAACCCGACCTTAGCTCTTCTGATGAAGTTGTTGAATATATAGAAAAACTTCAACAAATCATCAGATATATTCAAGTTGGATCAGCGAATATGGAAGAAGGTTCATTTAGGTGTGATGCAAATATAAGCGTACGAGAAAAAGGATCTAACATACTTGGAACTAAGGTAGAAATAAAAAACATGAATAGAATTTCAGCTGTTGCCGAAGCAGTTAATTATGAAATTAAGAGACAAATAAAGTGTATTGAAAATAGTGAAAAAATCATTCAGGAAACCAGAGGATGGCTTGAAGAAAAATCTATGACTATTTCTCAAAGAACAAAAGAAGAATCAAATGATTACAGATATTTTCCAGAACCAGACATACCTCCATTAAGATTGGACGATAATTGGATAGATGAAATCAAGCAAAATCTCCCAGTATTACCTGAAACAAGGAGAATGAAATATATAAATGAATATCAACTTAGTGAATATGACGCAAAGTTACTTAGTGAAGATATAAATTTTTCAGATTTTTTTGAAGAAACAATATTAAGTATTGATAAAAAATATCAAGATAATGAAACCATTAAATATATTGCAAACATTATGAATGGTGAGTTCAATAGATTACTGAATCTTGATTCTGAGATGAATGTTTCAGATGTAAAATTTAATCCAAAAGATTTATCTAAACTTGTTGAAATATACAAAGACAACTCAATTAATAACAAAATACTTAAGTCTGTTTTTGAGGATATGTGGAATTCAGGAGAAAATGCAGAAGAAATAATTTCTAAACAAAATTTGGGAATAATATCTAATAGTAATGAGCTAGAAGATAAAATTAATAATATAATTGAAAATAATCCAAAAGCTGTAGATGATTATATAGCGGGAAAAGAACAATCAAAAAAATTCCTTCTTGGGCAAGTAATGAAAGAAACTAAAGGACAAGCTGATCCAAGAATTTCAATGGAAATAATATCAAAAATTTTAGAATCAAAAAAATAACTTAAAGGATATAATTTGGATCAATTATTCACAATACTAATGATGGTTTTTGCTGTAATTATTGTAATAATAATATTAATGCAAACTAGAGGAAGCACTACCGGTCTATTTGGTCAATCAGACGGATCATTTAGATCAAGAAGAGGCATAGAACAAATTCTTTTTAGATTAACCATTATACTAATTGTAATATTTGTTGGAGTTGCTGTTCTAAATGTAAGATTTTAAATCTTTCTATAGGTTGAACCATCTTTAGAATCAAGAATTTCAATACCTAAGTCTAAAAGTTTATCTCTAATCTTGTCAGCTTGATCATATTTTTTTTCAATTCTAAAATTATTCCTTTTTTCTAATAAATCTATAATGTCCTTATCTTCTAATTTATTATATTCAGTATCAAATCCCAGAATATTTAATAAATCCTTAAGAAGATTTACTCCTTCTGCAATTCCTTGGCTTTTACTATTTCGAACATTTATTTCATGAACTAAATCAAAAATTGTAGCTACAGCTGAAGGAGTTCCTAAGTCATCATTCATTGATTCTTCAAAATTATTTAGGTATTTATTAGTATCAAAGCCATTTTTCCCTTCTAGAGATAAGGCTCTTTCAATTCTTTGATATGATTTTTGAGCAATTGATAATGAATCATCATCTAATGTACTTGGTTGTCTATAATGACTTTGTAAAATCCAAAGTCTTATTGCATTTCCAGAATAGTTTTCCAAAGCATCCCTTACATCAAAAGAATTTCCTAGAGATTTACTCATTTTTTCATCTCCAGCTCTTTTCAATAGTCCATTATGTACCCATATCTTTGAGAATGGCTTTATTCCAGTAGCAGATTCACTTTGAACAATTTCATTTTCATGATGAGGAAAAATCAAATCTAAACCTCCTCCATGAATATCTATTGTTTCACCTAGATGTTTTTTTGCCATTGCAGAACATTCTATGTGCCATCCTGGTCTACCTATTCCCCATGGACTTTCCCAGTGAGGTTCATCAGGTGGAGCTTTTTTCCACAAAGCAAAGTCTTCTACATTTTTTTTATCTGGATCATTTTCAATTCTAGTCCCATCAATCTCTTCGTCGATATTTCTTCGAGAAAGTTTCCCATAATCTGATGAGTATGACACATCAAAATAAACACTACCATTAGAACTGTAGGCAGCTTTATTATCAATAAGTGAAGATATAAGTTCGATAATTTCTTTCATATCTTCAGTAGCTCTAGGGTGAACATCAGCTCTTCTTACACCTAATGCATCCATATCTTCGAAAAAACTATGTATATATTTTTCAGCGACTTCTTGAGCTGAAATATTTAATTCTTTAGATTTATTAATAATTTTGTCATCAACATCTGTAAAGTTTTGAACTCTTTTAACATCATAGCCACTGTATTCTAAGAATCTATGGAGAACATCAAATGTAACTGTAGATAAAGCATGTCCTAAATGCGGCCTGTCATAAACTGTAACTCCGCAAACATACATTTTGATTTTATCTTTTGATAATTTTTCTTTTTTTCTAGTTAGTGAATTATATAAAAACATAAATCAATTATTATCGTTTCTTAATGGTTGTGATTGTTTGACAACCAATTGCATTTTCAGATCCAATTATACCCATTTTATCGGTAGTCGTACTTTTAATATTTATATTTTTTTCATTTATTCTAAGAATCTCTGATAGTCTATTTTTCATCTGATCTGTGTAACTTGAAATTCTAGGCTTCTGAGCTATAACAGTTACATCAATATATATAATTTCAAATCCTTTATCCTTAATGAGGAGAGAAATCTCACTCAGCATTTGAGTTGAATCTATATTTTTTAATGACTTATCATTTGAAGGGTAAAATTTTCCAATATCTCCCAAATTACATCCTCCAAGAACAGAATCAATAATTGAATGAATTAAAACATCTCCATCAGAATGTCCTTCTAACTTAAAAGGAAAGTCAATATCTATTCCACCAAGTCTTAATTTCTTTTCAGGAATTAGTTTATGCAAGTCGAACCCAATTCCATAGAATGGAGTAGAACTCACATCATTTTGTGTAGTTATTTTAATATTATTTTCATCACCCGGCAAAACTTTAACTTTATATTTTGTATTATCTAAAAAGGAAGAATCATCAGTAATAGTATTAAGATTTTTATTTGTAGTTATATTTTCCAATAAAATTTCTTTTTTAAAAAATTGAGGAGTTTGTACATTAATTAATTTATCTCTTCTTAATGTTTTTTCTACAAAATTATCATCAGTAATTATTTTTACTGTATCAGTTGGAGTTAATCCAAATATTACACAATCATAGTCTTCAATATTTTTAATGCCTTGATAGAACATATTTTTTTTCGTAAATGGTCTTGCTCCATCATGCACTACTAAATAATCAATATTTAGTTTTTGATCAGTTATAAAATCAGTTGCGCATATTAAGGATTCTGCTCTATTTTTACCCCCATAAACAGAATATATTTTTTTATCTGAATTTATTTGATTTAATAATTTTTGAATTTTCAATTCATCTTTCTTAGAATTAACTATCAATATTGAATCAATTTTCTCTACAGAAAGTACATTTTCAATGGTTCTTTGTAAAACAGGTATACCATCTATTTCAAAAAAAAGCTTATTATCATTAAATCTTTCAGAATTTCCTGCAGCAAGAATTATTGCAAGTATTTTTTTTGAAGGTTGCATATCTTTTATTTTTTTATTTCTTTTTAGATATTATTATTTCATCTTCCTTAAGTCTGAGAGAAATCGTATCTCCTTCTTTTAATTGTTTAGCTATTATCATTTTTGAAATTTTATTTTCTATTTCTTTTTGTAATAGCCTTTTCAAAGGTCTAGCACCATAAAATTTATCAAACCCTTTATCAGCTATCCAATCTTTTACTTTTCTTCCAGCAGTTATATTAATTCCAAGATTTTCTAACTTTTTATCTAACTCTGAAAAAACTTTATCAACAATTTTATTTAGATCTTCCTTTGAGAGTGAGTCAAATATTATAATTTCATCAATTCTGTTTAGAAACTCAGGTCTAAAATAAGATTTTAATGAATCATTTACACCATCAGATATTTCTTGATCTGATTTTTCAGATTTTTTATTAAAACCAAGGGCTTCTTTCCCAACTACATTAGTTCCTATATTTGAAGTCATTATAATAACAGTGTTTGTAAAATCTACTGTTCTACCTTGACCATCTGTGAGCCTTCCATCGTCAAGTACTTGCAATAATATATTGAATATATCTTGATGAGCTTTTTCAACCTCATCTAAAAGTATTACACTGTAAGGATTTCTTCTTACTGCTTCAGTTAGTTGTCCTGCATCGTCATATCCTACATATCCAGGGGGAGCTCCTATTAATCTAGCCATAGAATAGCTCTCTTTATATTCAGACATATCAACTCTTATCATACTATTCTCATCATCAAACAAGAATTCTGCAAGAGATTTAGCTAGTTCAGTTTTACCAACTCCTGTTGGACCCAAAAAAATGAATGATCCTATGGGCTTTGTTGGATCTTGTAATCCTGCACGACTTCGTCTTATCGCATTAGAAATACTTTCAACCGCTTTTGTTTGGCCGATTACTCTTTCATGTAACCTCTGCTCCAATTTAAGTAATTTATTAGCTTCTTTTTCAACTAGATTATCAACAGGTATTCCTGTCTTATCTGCTACTATTTTTGCAACATGTTCTGGTTGAACTATATCAATAAGTTGATTATTAAATTTCCATTTTTCAAATTCTTTTTTTCTTTTCTCTAAAAGTAAAATTCTTTTTTTTCTTATATCATCAGCTGCAGAATCATTATTTTTTGAAAACAAAAAATCTTCTTCCTCTTGAAAGGATTCAATTTGTAAATCATAGTCAATAATTTGACTAGGTATATCTGGATTATCAATATTTGCCCTAGATAATGCTTCATCCATAAGATCAATAGCTTTATCAGGTAAAAATCTATTCTTAACATATCTATCAGACAATATCACTGCAGACTTAATTGCTTCATCAGAAATTTTCAAATCATGATGATTCTCATACTTTGACCTCAATCCTTCAAGCATACTAATAGAATCAGGAATATTTGGCTCAGTAATAGATACTGGAGAAAATCTCCTTTCTAAAGCTTGATCAGTTTCAATATATTTTCTGTACTCGTCCGGCGTTGTAGCACCAATTGTTTGAAGTTTTCCTCTAGCTAGTGCTGGTTTCATCATGTTAGATGCATCTAATGCTCCACCACCTGAGCCTGCTCCAACAACTGTGTGAATCTCATCAATAAATAGAATTATTTCTCCTCTTGCTTCTTCCATTTCTTTCAATATTGATTGAAGCCTTTCTTCAAATTCTCCTCTGACNCCTGTTCCCGCTAATAATTGTCCTAACTGAAGAGATAACAATCTTTTACCTCTCATAGAATTTGGTACATTTCCTCCAACTATATTTAAAGCCAAACCCTCAGCTATTGCAGTCTTTCCAACGCCAGCATCACCAATTACTACNGGATTATTTTTAGTTCTTCTAGAAAGTATTTGTTGAACTCTTTTGATTTCTTTTTCTCTACCAATTATTGGATCAATAAGATTTTCTTTAGCTAATGCAGTTAAATCGATTGAATATTTTTCTAAATTTTCATACTTGGGTTTATCATCAGAATTTTCTTCAGGAAGATCATAATCATTAATTGATTTAGAATCCTTTTCTTTTTCAAAATTCTTTAAATTATTACCCTGAGAATTAACAACATTTATTGCAGCCGCTAAGTTCCCAACAGTTAATCTAGACCCTAATATGAGATTTTGAGTTTCAAAAGGTAGTTCATAAGGATAATTCTTAACCACTTGGACAATTCCCATTAATACTAAATCTACGGATATTTCTTGAATGTGATTATACTCTGCTTGCTTAATTGAAAACTCATAGATTGGATTCATTAAATCTGGAACAAAGTCTAATTCCTGATACTTTTGCATAGATTTTATTTTTTGCCCAATTCTAGATTTGTAAGATACTAAAAATTTCTTTTTTCTATCTTCAGGAGCATTAATTGCTGTCATTAATATTTCTACAGCTCTTTTATTATCAAGAAGTGCAAGCATTAAGTGATCTAATGTATAAAAATGACTTTTGTAAACTTGATCAACGTAGTGCCTACCCATTTCATAAACTTCTGACAAATTCTCATCCATAGAATCTTTAGACCAAACCTCAGATGTAATCATAAATATCTCCTATTTTTTTCAGGTAACTCTTTCATAGTTCCTCTACTTTTAAAACGCATAAGTTCAGATTCTAGAAATTCAATCTTACTTTCTAGATCATTTATTTCCTTCATTAATTCTGTAATAATTTCAATTCCAGCTCTATTGATTCCGAATTTTTCTATCCAATCTTTGACTTTTTCGATTTTCTCAATATCAATTATTGAATAATACCTTGTNCCACCAGGAGATCTGAAAGGAACAATTAAGTTCCACCTCTCATAATTCCTTAAAGTTTGTTGATGTAAACCAACAATTTTAGATACAATTCCTATTCCATATACTGGATCTTCTCTTGATAAACTAATCTAATTAACCTTACTAGTATAAGNTTTATTATAACATATATTAATATAATCTATATTTAATAAATCATATTATCTTATAANNACATTATAAGATATTTATTTANCAGAATGTATTTTATCTTATTGTTATAAAAATAAAATGAGAGATATAATTTATCTATAATGACATTTCAAAATGAATAATCTATCTTTACCTAAAATTTTTGATCAATATCAAGATGACATAATTTCATACACTAAATCTTTTTATAAAGAATTAAATAATGACCTTTACATAACTCATAAATATTTTTTAGGGTGGATTGATGAATCAGGTTTAGAATCTAATAGTTCTGGAAAGTCTTTTAGACCTTCACTAATGATGTTAATAAATGAATCTTTAGGTGGGGAAAAAAATAATATTTTACCTTTAGCGATGTCTATTGAGTTATTCCATAATTTCTCTTTGATTCATGATGATATAGAAGATAGAGACGAGATAAGAAGAAATAGAAAAACAGTTTGGAAAATATGGGGAGAACCTAAAGGTATTATTTCTGGCAATTCAATGCATTCTTTAGCTAGTGAAGCAATAAATTTATTNCCAGAATCACTTAATGAGAAAAAAGTCTTCTTAAGAAAATTAATTAATCGAACCTGCTTATCAGTGATTGAGGGGCAGTATCTTGATATTTCATTTGAAGATACATTTGAAATTAAAGTTGAAAATTATTTGGAAATGATAGGNAAGAAAACAGGTGCATTAATAGAGACTTCAGCTATCCTAGGTTGCAGCTTAGAACAAACAAGTAAAGAAAACATTTCTTTATTTACAAAACTTGGTAAATTATTCGGACAAATATTTCAAATCAAAGACGATTACTTAGGAATCTGGGGGGATCAAACTCTAGGGAAACCAATAGGTAGTGACATAATAAAGAAAAAAAAATCTTTACCAATTTTACATCTGATTCAATCGTCAAAAGATAGTGATAAAAAAATAATTAATAATATTTTTAGTCAAAAAGAAATAGATGAAAAGTCAAAAAAAATAATACTTGATTTNATGCAAAAATATGATGTTAATTCGTATTGCCAAGAAATTTTAGAGTCAAAATTCATAATCTGCAAGGAGATTATAGAGAACTTAGATATTTCAGAAATTTACAAAAAAGACCTTCATAATATAAATACATTTCTTATGTATAGGAAAGTTTAAATGAATTTAATAATCTTAAATAAAAATATTAAATTATTCAAAAATAATAAATCTTGTTTGACTTACTATTTAGATAATAAAGATGATTTTAGTAAATTAAAGAAAATCATAAATGAAGAAAAGCCTAAAAATATAATTTCATTAGACTTTGCTATTCAAACATCTGAAAATACTAGTAACGATGAAATTATTGTTGCCAAAGAAACAATAATTATTAACTCTAAGCCAGTAAACTGGGGAATACCAAGAGTAGATAGGTGGGCAGAGACTTCTCATGACTTAAATAAATCAATTTGTGATATTTTGGAATCAAATAATATAAATCATAGAATAGGTTCTGGAGTTCAACTCGAATATAACGATAAAATTTCAAAAAGAAAAAATGCGAAAAATTGGATTTACGAGAATATAAAAGCAAATTTTATAGATCCAAATTCAAACAGTATTTCTTCTCTAATAGATGGCGAAATAATAAATTTTTCAATTATTAGAATCATAAATAGAAAATTTTCCATAGAAAAGATAAATAANAATGAGAATCTTATAAAAAAAATAATAAGGCTTTTCAAATTACAATATTTTCATAAAATCACATCNAGAAAAATTAAAAATGAACTTAAAGAAAAAAATATATTATATAAATTTTCACAAATAAAATAATATGAATGAGTTACTTTTCCCTAAAAAAACTAAACAAATCAATTATGAAAATTCATTAGAAATATGTCATAAAATTGTTAAGCAAAATTATGAAAACTTTCCAATATTAATGTTTTTCATTGATAAAGAAAAAATGGATGATTATGCAATCATTTATGCTTTTTCCAGGGGAGTAGACTTTATAGGAGATAATTTTAAAGGCGACAAGTTAAAACAATTAGCTGTTTGGGAAAGCGAGCTTAAAAATGCATTTATAGAAAATGCTAGCCTGCCTGTTTTTGTAGCATTACAAAAAACAATAATCAAGCATGATTTACGAATTGAACCATTTTTGAGGCTTATTGAAGCTAATAAAAGAGATCAGCAAAAAAAAGAATATAAGGACGTTAATAGTTTATTAGATTATTGTGATTTATCAGCAAATCCTGTTGGTGAAATAGTATTACGTATTATGGGTTATAAAGATGAAAAGTTAATTAAGCTATCAAACTCAATTTGCACAGGTCTTCAAATAACAAATTTTTTACAAGATATAGTAAAAGACAAAAAAATAGGAAGAGTTTATATTCCTTCTGAAATAATGAAAAATCATAATGTATCTAAAGATATGTTTGAAGAAGAATACATTCATAATTATGCCTCAAAAAAAAATATTACAAATTTATTAAATGAGATGATTGATATCAATAGAAATCTATATAATTCAGGAAATATTCTACCAAAACTACTAACAAAAAAAGATCGAACCATAATACAAATTTTTATTGACTCAGGGGAAAAAATCTTAAGTAAAATAGAAAAAAGAAAATATAATTCATTATTTAATAAACCATCAACTAATAAATTTGAAAAATTTCAAATAATCATAAAATCTATTTTAAAAACTTCTTTTATAAAGTGATAAATAATAAAAAAACAATAACTATAATTGGTTGTGGCATNTCTGGAATATCTTCTGCTGTAAATCTAATTGAAAAAGGTTATAAAGTTAGAATTATTGAGCAAAAAAAAACTGTTGGAGGCAGAGCAGGCTCAATTTCTAATAAATATGGCAATATTGATATTGGACAACACATATTTTTAGATTCATATAAAAACTTTTTTAAGTTGATATCTAAATTAGATCTAGAAAAAGATATAACTAAAAATGAAAATTTAAGAATTCCTATTGTAGATAACAAAAAAAAATATTACATTAAATCTAATTTCCCNATATACCCTTTTTCAATAATATTTGCAGTTTTAGGCTATAAAAATATTAGATTAGTTGAAAGAATAAGAGTTTTATATGGATTAATAAAAATAAGATTTATAAATAAAAAAAGGAANTCANTACCCTTCTTATATTGGCTAAAACAAAACCATCAATCTAACGAATCTATAGTGAAATTTTGGGAAATTATATGTAAGCCTGCATTTAATTTAAAATTGGAAAATTTTTCTAATCATCAAGCGTATGACTTATTTAAATATATGATCTTTGGTCCAAAAAAAAATATATCTATTTGCTATTCAAAAAAACCTTTTTCAGCTCTTTTTACGAAACCATTTGAAAAATTTCTTAAAGATAATAATTCTGAAATAATTTTTTCTGAAAAAATTCAAAAAATAACTAACGATTCTCAAGAGATAAAGATTATGAGTGAAAACAATCTTTACTCCGCAGAAAAAGTAATTATAGCAACTGATCTAGAAAATTCACTTAAACTTGTAAACTTATCTAAGAATAAAATTATCATACAAAATTCATCTATAATAAATATCATTTTTTGGTTTGATAAAAAAATCATTGAAGATGATTTCACAGCTTTTTCAAACTCAGAATTACAATGGATATTTTCAGAAGATGAGAAAAAATCAGGAAAGTTTTCTCAAAAAATAACTATATCTTTAAGTGATACAGATCATTTATTAGGAATAACAAATTCAGATCTTATTANGAATTTTGAGAATATGATTAGAAAAGAATTAAGTGTTAAAAGTAATACTAAATTATTAAGAAGTTTAATAATAAGATCCCCAAAGGCTACACAAAGAACGAAAGATACAAAAAGCATAATAAATTATGGAAAGAATATATTTTTTGTCGGNGATTGGTTAATAGACAATCTACCAAACACCATGGAGGCTGCTAGCCTATCATCAAAATTATTGGTAGAAGAAAAATTTTAATATATTATAGTNCCTGTAATTTTTTTATTGGAGATACTTCCATTTGCTATTGAATCACAATTTTTTCCTAAGGAATTAAAGTTATCAGAAATACAAAAAAAAGAATTTTCACTAACAGTTATGTTTAATTTTATTTCTCCATAATCTATTTCAGAAATCAATTTATTTTCAACATAAAGTCTACCNTCGATTATANTTACCTTTTCTCCTGAAAAAGCTATCAGTCTTTTAAGATGAAAGTTTTTATGAATATCACATAAAAATACTATGGGTTGNTTTCTTANTAATTTAGAGAAATTGATTTTTTTATCAATTATGTAAGTCTCGTTTTCTAAAAAATTTGGATACATGCTGTTTCCTTTAATTTTAATTTTTATATAACGATTTCNAAAAATTAATTTATTTAAAGTTTTTTTAAGCATAGACAACATGAAATTTAAAAAATTTAGCATATTATATTTTATAAATATAGAAATAAAAATAACAAGGAGAAAAAATGTTAGCTAAATTCTTAGATAAAATTTTACCTATAACTGAAGTAACTTGTCACTGTGATATTCCATGTGGAATATACGATCCACGTGATGCCATTCAAGCTGCTCAGACAGTAGTAAGAATGACAGAATTACTTGAAGAATTAGATTATTCAAATGGCCCTTCAGCTTCACTAGGCAACTCAATGGCTAGATTCGTAGCTGCAAAAGAAGAACATGCAAAAAAGGCTAAAGATGATATTTTAGTTATATGGACTGATTACTTCAAACCTGAACATTTAGAAAAATATCCAGATTTACATGAAAAAGTTTGGAATGCTTGTAAACTAGGATCTTTTGTAAAAGTTAATGTAGATCTTGATAAGGCTAAAGAATTTAAGGCTGCATTAGAAGAAATTGGTGAAATTTTTTGGGAAACTAAAAAATAACAAGTTATTTTCTATAGATGGAATTATTTCCATCTATAGAAATCTTATGGTCATAAATATGGCTAAAAGTATTAAAATAACTCCAAGTAATTTTCTAAGTTGATCTTGGTTGGCTATTTGAACAAATTTTGATCCAAAATACATNCCTATAATAGTTGGAAAAACTACACAAAAAATCAATAAATAATCAAAATTNCCAGAAAATGAATGCCCCAAATAAGCTGAAATTCCAACCAAAACNGATAAAAATAAATTTATTCCTCCAGCTGTTTTGATATTCATCTTCAAAAAATAAACTAAAGCAGGGACTCTAAGTACTCCTAATGCTAAGCCAACTATTCCTCCAAAATATGACACCACTACTCCAACTAATATTTCCTTGGCAGTACTTTTGTTATCNGTGCTTATTTCTTTTGAATCAATNTGATAGAAAATCATTACTAATCCTGAAATAATCAGGCATGCAATAATTATTATTAATAAGTAAATTTCTCCTATATTTGCAGCAAAATANCCCCCTAAAAAAGCTGCTAACATAGANGGAAGCGCAATATTAAGAGTTGATCTGATAGGAACTCTTTTTTGCTTTATTGCTGGNAATAAACCTGCAAGCGANCCAAATATGACNGCTAGAAGATTTGTAGAAGCNGCAATTATTGGCTCAACACCCAAAAATATTATTAATGGTAATCTAATCGCTCCTAGGGCGATTCCTAAAAGTCCACCCAAAAACCCAATAAGAGAGCATAGTACAAAAAGAACTATGTATATATAGAGTGAGAGTTCCATAAAAAATTAACTCACTAATTGTGGAACGACTGCTAATAATACACCTGCAACAGTAGCTGTNCCAATTACTCCTGCCACATTAGGACCCATTGCATGCATGAGCAAATAATTATCAGGATCTTCTTTAGCAGCTTCATTNTGAACAACCCTAGCAGCCATTGGAACAGCCGAAACTCCTGCTGCACCAATCATAGGATTNATAGGTTTCTTTAANAATATGTTCATTAGTTTTGCTAATAAAATACCAGAAATTGTAGCAAGAATAAATGAAACTAATCCTAGTATAAAAATTGAAATTGTTTCAACTTTAAGGAAAACTTTAGCAGGCATTGTCGCCCCTACAGATAATCCTAGAAGAATAATAACTATATTCATTAATTCATTTTGAGCCGTTTTAGCCAATCTATCAACAACCCCAGATTCACGTAGCAAATTACCAAACATCATAATTGAAATCAAAGGAGATGCATCTGGAACTAAAATACTGACAATTATGATTGTTATTATAGGAAAAATTATCTTAGTCTTCTTGGATANTTTATTAGATGAATATTCCATTCTAATTTTTCTTTCTTTTTGAGTAGTAAATAATCTAATAATTGGAGGTTGAATTATNGGTACCAAAGCCATATATGAATATGCTGCTACAGCAGTTGCACCAACAATATCTTTCATTTCATAGGAAGATAAGCTTAAACCTATTTCTCTCATTCTCGTTGATATAAAAATTGTGGTAGGACCATCAGCTCCTCCTATAATTCCAATTGATGAAGCTTCTAATAATCCAAAATCAAAAAAGGGTGTCAAGCTTATTAGTAAAGCTCCTATCAAAGCAGCAAAAACACCTACTTGCGCAGCTGCACCAAGTAATAATGTTTTNGGATTTGATAAGACTGGTTCAAAATCAGTTANAGCTCCCATACCTAAAAATATTAATAATGGTAGTACATCATTTGACATACCTATATTTTGAAAGATTCTAAGAAATCCATCAGGTTCTCCATTACCACCAATTCTAAGAAGTTCACCCATGGGTAAATTAGCTAATAATATTCCAGTAGAAATTGGAACCAATAATAAAGGTTCTTTTTTCTTATAAATACCAAAATAATAGAGTATTCCAGAAATTATCCACATTAAAATCATTCCCGGATTNGATATTAGATCCTCTATACCTTCAAGAAGTGGTTCAATATATTCAATCATAAAATTTCTTTCGTAAGGATCTTATTCTATCTCAATCATAACTTGATCATATTGAACGCTATCATCAACTTTGACAAGAATATTACTAACTTTTCCAGATAAACTAGAGTTTATTGTATTTTCCATCTTCATTGATTCAATTACTAAAAGTGGAGTACCATCAGATACTTCATCGCCTANNTTAATAAGAATCTCTAAAACTTTGCCNGGCATCATTGCTTTTATTTGCCCAGATTTATTAACATTTACAGAATCTACCGAAGTTTTATTTTCTTGGACCTCACTAGATTTTATTTTTGAAGGTTGAGATATTGGTTCTTGATTTGAAATTATAACTGGTTGGGAAGAAGTGTCTTTTACTTCAACTACTGAACCATTAACATTAACTTGAAATATGCCATTTGATTCATTCAATATTTCAACTTCAAAGTTTTGATTATTTATAACTAGATTATATTTTTTTGACACTTTTTAATTCCTTCTATTTCTTTTTAAGAGCATTCTTGATCTATTAACTGTGATCCATGAAGAATCAGCTACATCATTAGCAATATTGTTAGATCCTAAAAGGTTATCTTTCTTATATAAACCTACAGCAACTGCTGCCGCAACATCATTTAGATTATTTTTCTCTTTTTTATAAATACCAACAGCCATAGCAGCTGCAATATTAGATAATTTATTGANATTATCTAAGTTAGATTTGCTGTTCTTAGAATTTGTNTCATAGTTATCGACAATNTCGCTATTTTCAAATAGAGTAATCACTTTTATAGCCAGTAACAAAACTACAAGTACTAAAAACACTACAAGTACACCAACTCCTGATAGGTAAAGGCCGTCAATTAAAACATTANTCACAAATCATTCCTTTAATACATTAATTAGTTGTTCATTGGCTATGGATATTATACTATCATTTTCTGAAATTTGAACTGAAATATGATTATTTTTTATTCTGTGGTTATATAAAAAATAATCTTCCAATTTAATTGAATTAAATTTTGAATCTATTTTTTTTCGTAAATTATTTGAATCACTTAAGCTTATTCCTTTAAATCTTATCTTGGAGTTAATATTAGTTTGTGATAGTTTAGGAATTTCAAAATTTGGAATAGAGCCTAATTTTAAATATCCTCCAGTTGTCTGAGAATCATTTAATAAAATTATTGGTTGTCCATTAGGTGGCAATTGAACTGTNCCTAAAGAAACACCAGAAGATATTTCATTTTTAAGTTTATGAGATAAGTTATCATTACCCTTTAATCTGATTCCTTGCCTTGATGCTTCAGCAGAAATTATGTATTGATTTGATTCTAAAATATTAATGAANTCAGGAAACTTNTTGAGAATAATTTCATCATAAATTATNGAGATAATATTCGTAGATTTTATATATTTATCAAAGAAAGAGAAATTAAGTAATTTTTGAAAATTTGAGTTAGGTTTTTTCATATGAAGAATATCACCTATCTTTACTCTTAANTCATTTGTAATANTTGAAGGTTGATGAAAAGAAACAGAATTCATAATATTACCTACNTTAAAACCACCGGAAATTGAAAAATAAAATATATTACCATGTTTATTTTCAGGAATATAAAGAGTGTCATTTTTTTTTATCNTGATGGAAGAATTAATAGATATTTGATTATTATTTATCATAAAAATACCTGTTGGACCGGAAACTGCTATAGAAACATCTTCCTTAAATTNACAAGAGAATCCTCCACCTACAATTTCTATAGCTCCTTCATTTTTTTTATTACCNCATAAGAAATTTGAAATTAGAAACGAAAATTTNTCTAAGCATCCTGATTGAGATACACCAATAGATTTTTTNCCAAATCTTCCTAAATCTTGAAAACTAGATAATGTGGCTGTATTTATTATCTTAATCATTTTGAATCTTAAATTTTATATATGAGCCACTAATAATTAGATTAGGAGGATTTTTTTTTGAATCAAATAATCTTAAGTTTGTACGACCAATTATATTCCACCCTCCAGGTGAGCTAAAAGGATAAATTCCTGTTTGNTCTCCTGCTATTCCAACAGAACCTTCAGGCACAGCNAATCTTGGTTCATCTAATCTAGGNAACGAAATTCTACTATCAAGACCTCCTAAATATGGAAACCCCGGCATAAATCCAATCATATGAACCCTATATTTTGTTGAGGAATGAATCTGAATAATTTTTTCCTCAGAAATATTAAGAGTTTTAGACATTCTTTTTAGATCAGGACCAAAGTCATCACCATATTNCACTGGAATTTCAATAATTTTATGATGTTTTTTCATATTGTCTGAAGAGTCAAATTCAGATTTTATTGAATTTATTTTTTGCTTAATGTTTTCATATAAGATTTCATTTGGATCATAGTCAATAATTATTGAATTATAAGTAGGATATATGTCTAATACTGAAGAATTTTCTGAAAATCCCTTAACTAAANATTCTAAAAATTTGTGCACTANAATATTAAGATCTTCATCTATTTCGTCACCAAATTTTATAATTGCAGTTGAGTCACCATGAAAAGAGATTTTAGAATTAATCATACTAATATGTCTGACATAGACTTTATCCCTATATTATTTCTTTTGAAAGATTCTTGAATTTCTCTTGCAATGTCTACAGCTCCTTTNGTATCTCCATGAAGACAAATAGAATCAAAGTCTATTGATATATCTTCACCTTCATAGGACCTAACTTTACCTGTTTTGACTAAATCAATTGTCCTATTAACTATTTTTTTTGTATTATCAATGACTGAACCTTTCATTGATCGTGGAGCTAAAGATCCATCATTCATAAACTCTCTATCTGCATATGTTTCTCTTATNTATTTAACGTTGTTTTCTTGAGCAAGATTTTCCCAAANGGAACCTGCTAAAACTACATGAATCAAATCTTCGCTTATNGATTTTATAGAATTAATTATTGATAATGCAACATTTTTATCCTTAACTGCCTTATTGTACAAAGCACCATGTGGTTTAACATGCTGAATATTTTCAATTCCAACAAATCCCATNAATGCCCCAACTTGGTATTTGATTATATTTTCTATTTCTTCAGGATCAAGATTCATATCACGTCTGCCAAATCCAGCTAAATCAGGATATGAAGGATGTGCACCAANTGAAACACCCATTTCTAGTGATAATTTTATTGTATGACTCATCCAATTTGGGTCACCAGCATGAAAGCCAGTAGCTATGTTTGCAGAGGAAATATACTTAACAATTTCCTCATCGAATCCTAGTTTATAACTACCAAAAGATTCTCCGATATCTGCATTAATATCTACAAATTTATTCATATTTTAAATTATTATTTTTTGCCCTGTACTGAAAGAATCATATATAGCATCAGTGAATTTCATATACTTAACTCCATCAGTAAATGAAGTATGAGTAATTAACTCTTCGCCTCTAATTGCATTAATAAATTCTTCTTCAACTCTCCATCCACCTACTTCGTTATCNGGTATTTTAATTTGTTCTAACTNTTTTTGCCCTTTTTCCGCACCCAAAAGTACCANGTTCGGAGCTCCTGCATCAGCTGTTGTTTCAGTCTTAACAACTAATGTTCCTTTTGTACCATGAATCCACATCTCAGACTCAGGAGCCATACCTGACACCATAGTAAATTGAAGATTAGCTGTACCACCAGCTATCATTTCACAAAGAACATCAAGATGATCTGGAATATCTGTGAAAACATAATTTCCTGATTCATCAACTCTTGGATTGTTTATTGTTTGAGCATTTGCAGTTACTGATTTTGCTGGTCCAACCCACCTCATAATAGCCTCATACCATATTCCCATTTGCATAATATTATTACCAGATAAATCTCTATTATTTCTCCAATGGAATTCCTCATTTTCNTTAGGGAAATCATTTCCTGCTGTTACCATTCCTCTTAAGTTTATTAAGTCACCAATATAACCAGATGAAATTAATCTCTTTATTGTTTTATCTATTGGTAAAGTATGTGGAGCAGGAACAATTTGAGAAATCAAATTNGGATACATTTGAGAAACTTCTAGCATCTCTTGAGCTTCTTCAGCNTTCATACACATTCTTGCTTCACATAGTACATGCTTTCCTGCTTCTAGAGCCTCAATAGTCAATCTTTTATGAAGGTATGGCCATGTTCCAATAACTATGGCATCTAATGAATTATCATCAACAACGCTTAGCCAATTATCATAATAATTTTTTATTTCAAATTGGGATGCTACTTCACTTGAGGACTTAATAGATCTATTTGCAACTGAAACTATTTCAACGCCATCTATTTTTTGTAAAAGCGGTATATGTTTTAATGTTGTATTCCCACCAGCACCTATTATTCCAACTCTAATATTTTCGCTCATTTTATATCCTCATTATTCTGTTTATTTTTTTTTTGTAAGATTTTTTTTGTTCATTAATATAAAATTCATATAAAATCCATATAGTGAATTAGATATTATTAGGAATATNTTATTTATGGAACCAAAAAGTGTAAATAGATTAAGTGATGGGTTAGAAATAATTTGGGGAAATGATGTTTCATGTATATACCCATACAAATATCTGAGACTTCAATGTGCATGTGCAAATTGCGTAGAAGAATTAACTGGTAAAAAATTATTAAAAGTATCTGAAATACAAGAAGATATAATCGTTGTAGAATATCTTATTGTGGGGAAATATGCATTNCAATTTCTATGGTCTGATGCTCATGAAACAGGAATATATCCCTATAACAGCTTACTTGGTTATGCACTTAATGATGAAGCTGTNATTTGTAGTGATAAAGATAAGCTTTTGGAAGACCTAAATATCTAGAATATTTTTTACTGTCTGAACTACATCATCACTGTCTGGCATAAACTCATCCTCTAATCCTTTACTATATGGAACAGGCGTATGAGGAGCCGTGACTCTTTTAACAGGAGCATCTAAGTAGTCAAATGCCTTATCAGAAACAATTGCTGCAATTTCACTGGCCATACTTGCTCTAGGATTGTCTTCATCCACAATGACTATTCTGTTCGTCTTTGATACTGACTCAATTATTATTTGTTCGTCTAATGGGGATAATGACATTAAGTCTATAACCTCAGCATCGATATCTAATTTTTCAAGTTTTTCTGCTGCTTCTTTACAAACTANAGATGTATAACTCATTCCTACAAGAGTTACATCACTTCCCTTTCTAAGATATCTNCCTTTACCCAACTCAATTCGATAATCTTCATCTGGAACAAATCCTGTCATATTTATCAATTTTTTATCGTTAACAACAAATACTGGATCATCNTCTCTAATAGCAGCTGATAACAAGCCCTTCACTGAATAGGGATCTGAGGGAGTTACTACCTTTAATCCAGGTATNTGAGCTAATATCGAATAAAAGGCACTTGAATGCTGTGCAGCGTGACCAGTTCCACTTCCAGATCTAGCAAAAAGAGTAAGAGGGACTTTAGTTTGACCACCAAACATATATCTACTTTTTGCAGCATTAGAAAGCAATTGATCAAAGGCTACAGTTGTGAAATCAAAATACATTAAATCTACAACAGGCCTAAGTCCTGTTAAAGCAGCTCCTATAGCAGCACCAACAAAGCCTGCTTCAGAAATCGGAGCATCCATAATCCTTTCTACACCAAAATCTTGAACTAATCCTTTTGTTGCAGCAAAAGGTCCACCCCAAGCATCTAGAGGTTCTTTGGTTTCTTTATCAAAACCTCCTGAAATATCTTCTCCAATAATGAGTACATTTTTATCATATTCTAACTCACTTCTTAGAGTGTTATTAAAGGCATCTCTGTACCTCATTTCTTGGCCATTTACTTCTAAACCTGGACCAATATTGCTATTATTAACTTCCATAATATAACTCCTCGACTATCTTAAACCCTTAAGGTCATTTGAATAATTTACATAAACATCTTCGTATAAAACTTCAGAAGGAGGTAATGGACTAGAGAGTCCAAATTCAACTGCATTTTCAATTTCTTTTTGTATTTCACTTTTTAATTTGTTCAATTTACTCTTTGTAAATATTTTTTGCTGAACTACTTTTTTTTCAAAATTTTTAATACAATCTTTCTTATGCCATTCTTCTTCTTCTTCTGTAGTTCTATATTTTTCAGTTTGATCTGCATGAAAATGGCCATGATATCTATAAGTTTTTAGTTCTAACAATGTTGGCCCTTTACCTTCTCTAGCTCGCTTGACTGCTTCTTCTGCAGCTTCATAAACTTGAAAAACATCCATTCCATCAACTATCACACCAGGAATATTATAAGAAGCAGCTCTGTCAGCTATATCTTCAACTGAAACAGCATACCATGAAGGAGTTGCTTCAGCGTATTGATTATTTTCACAAGCAAAAATAACAGGAAGTTTCCAAATAGATGCTAAATTCATTGACTCGTGTAATACACCTTGGGAAGAAGCTCCATCTCCAAAAAAAGCAACTCCTATAGAATCTTTTTCCTTACCCTGATACTTAGCAGTAAGTGCGGCACCAACAGCTAAAGGAATCGATGCACCAACGATTGCATTTGCACCAAGCATACCCTTTGAAAAGTCTGCTATGTGCATAGACCCACCTTTACCTTTACAGTTTCCCGTATATTTCCCCATTATTTCAGCCATCATTTTGTCAGTTTCCAATCCTTTTGCAATACAATGTCCATGGCCTCTATGAGTAGAACCTATCCAATCATTATTAGACAAATGAGCACATATACCAGTAGGAACGGCTTCCTGTCCATCTGAGGGGTGAGTAACTCCCATAGAATTACCTTTATAAGTTTGTTCAAGCATTGCTTCTTCAAAAAATCTTATCCTACACATTGTTTGATACATCCAAATTAGTTTATCTTCTTTTATCAAAATCTACTCCAGCTGTTTTTATTTCTTAAAATTTGTAATTTTTTATAGTTTATTTAAATTAATGAATTTTTTTGCAAAAAAGAATACATCTTTTGAAGAAAAAAAATGTACAATGTTCTAAGATTATATGTACATAATTAAATTTTCTTAAAAAATCAGGAGGAATATTTAGATGGATCCGTATGCACCAACTGCAGCTGAATGGGATATGATTGGTAATAATATTACTTTCTTAACCTTAGCTCTTTTGTCTGCCCTGATAACAGGACCTAGTTTCTTGATAGCTCATGCAATTATTCCATCTGCAGTCGCTACTAGATCTATTCCAGAAAAATTTAATAAACTAAGACCAATTTTTTACATAGTTGGATTTTTAGGACTTGTTTCTATAATTACTTTTTTTTGTTTAGCTTATTTTAATGTTTACGAAGTATTACAAAGGATATATCCTAGCTTTTGGCAATAATTTTATTTGAAATCAGGAGATAAAAGATCTTAAAGAAATTAATAGCATATTTGAAGGAACTTGATCGTACCACTCCAATCTGGGTCAAAGTTCTAGTTCCTCTCGTGGGGCTTGGAGGCCTCACTACCTTGGCAATCATATCAATATTATTAGCAGGGCTATTTAATGCTTGGCTTGGACAGCCTTTACCAGTTTTAGGATTTGAACAAACATTTGACCAACCAATCAATTTCCCTCACACTAAGCATGCTGCGCCTGTTTCAGAAGGTGGGCTAGGAATGGATTGTACTTATTGTCATAGAACAGTAGCTAAAGCATCTTCAGCTCATGTTCCTGCAGTAGAATTATGTGCAAGCTGTCATAGAGCAGTTGGAAGCCCTGAAAGTGAAGATTTGAAAAAGCTAAGAATGACCTCAGGAATATATGAAGATGAAAATACAAGCCAGGTAGTTGTGGACCCTGAAATGGCTTCTCCTATTAACTGGAGAAGAGTACACAGAATGCCGGATCATGTTAGATTCGTACATTCAGCGCATATTAATTATTTAACTAATAATCCATCTGCAATAGGAAATGTCCCAGAATATTTAGATTTATCAGGTGAAGAAAAAGTCCCAGCTTCACAAGTTTGTTCAACTTGTCATGGAGATGTAGCAAACATGGAGAAAGTTTATCAGGTCGAACCCCTAAAAATGGGGCAGTGTGTTAACTGTCATAGAAAAAATGGTGCCCCAACAGATTGTGCTGCATGTCATCATTAATATAAGAGGTAATTTATGAAATTAAATAGAAGAGAATTTCTATCATTGAGTGGTAAATCCGCAGCAGGAGCTGTTATTTTTGCTGCCTGTTCAATTCCTGAAAAAGAATTAATTGTACAAAGCCCAGTTGATATGCCAGAAGACTTAGTAAGAGGAATAGATACTTGGTATGCAACTTCATGGAATGACGGAGCTTCAGGCGATGGAATTTTAGTAAGAGTGCTTGAAGGAAGAATTAAAAAAATTAAAGGGAATCCTGATCACCCTGTCAATAGAGGTGGAGCTAGATCAACTCTTGATTCTGCAATACAACTTCATTACAATCCTGACAGACTTCATGATCATAAAGTTAGAAGGTCCAAAGAAGGTATATTATCAAACGTAACAAAAGATCAAGCAGATAAACTTATTCAGGAAGCAACATCTAAGGATAAAAAGATAGTTATTGTTACAAACCCTACAAGAAGTTCAGATGGATGGATATCTCAAAAATTTGCTGAGTCAAGAGGAGGAAGGTATTTAACTTATGAGCCTTTAGAAGAATCTAATTTTCATGATGTAATTTCTGATTTATTTGAAACTGAAGAAGTGCCTCATTTTGATATTGCTAACGCTGATAATGTACTTTCGTTTGGTGCAGACTGGATTGAAAATTGGATTTCACCTGCAGGGTATGGTAACGCTTTTGGAGAACTAAGGTCTGGCAAAAGAGGTTTTATAGCTCATGTAGAACCAAGGTTTTCATTAACTTCAGCTAATTCTGATTTATGGATCTCTCCTAAGCCAGGTACAGAATCTGAAATTGCTTTATCAATAGCAAATGTAATCATTAAAGAAAAATTGGTTCCTGAATCACAGATCAACGATTTTCTAAATAAATTTCCCGAAGGAAAAATAGAATTTGGTTATTCACCAACAGATGTTCAAAGTAGAACTGGAGTTTCTGAGAAAAAAATCTCAGAAATAGCACACAGAATTTCTGATGGAAAATCTATAATTTTAGCAGGTGGTTCAACTTCAGCTTATACAAATGGAAAATTTAATACATACGTAGCCCTATCATTAAATATTTTAGTAGGATCTATAGGTAAAGAGGGTGGAGTAATACTGAATCCAGAGGTTAATTCAGATTATATTGGAGGTAGCACTAAACCTAACACAATAGAAAATTGGGAAGAAGAATTGGCACAGTGGCGTGCAGGGTATGTTGATACAGTAATAATTAGAGGTGTTGATTTAGCCTACCTTATGCCAAATTCTTTAGATGTCAAAGGTGCACTTTCTAAAGTTGAAAATGTAATTTCATTTGGAAATATTATGAATGAAACATTAGATTTATCTGATATTGTTATACCTGAAACTACATTCTTTGAAGAATGGGGGTCAGAGATACCAAATCCTATGCCAGGATATAAAGCAATTTCTTTACAACAACCTGTGGTTGTCAAGGAAGGCCCAGGAGCAAGTGGGGCTGTTAGCTTTGTTGATAAGTTAATAGAACTTGAGCCATCAATTGGTAGTAGCAATAAATCTATAGTAAAAAAAGTATTTGATAATGAATATGACTTATCAAATGGATCAGGGTCAGTTAAAGCTGAAAATAAATCTTCCTTTATGAATGGGATACAACAAAGGGGAGGATTTTGGAATACCAACGAAACTGGTTCTGATAAAAAAATAAGATTACAAAACCCATTTGACTTAAAAAGTAATAATTCATTTTCAGACACAGATTCTTCTTACGGAGAAGAATTTCATTTGATCCCTTTTACAAATATATTGATGGACGGTAAATTGTCTAACTCACCTTGGGCTCAACAGTCTGCGAATGGTATCACTACTGCGGCTTGGCAAACTTGGGGTGAAATCAATTCCAAGCAAGCTGAAGAACTTGGAATTAAAGAAGGCGATATAATTTATCTAAAATCAGATTCAGGAGAAATCAAATGCTTAGCTTACCCTCATCCTGCAGTTCAGCCTGGAACTTTATGTGTTCCAACTGGCCAAGGAACTCTTAAGGGAGGAAGATATGCATCTGACAGAGGCTCTAATGTACTTAAGATTCTTTCTGGATTGAAAGATGAAGAATCTGGAGCATTTGCCTGGGCTTCTACAAAAGTTTCTCTAAAAAGAGCTGGTGGAAATGAAAAATTACCAAAATTTGAAGGAACAGTTGAAGCATTCCCTGCTGAGCCAGGTGTTCCTGTATTAGTTGTAGCACCAGGTCAAACAGCACATGAAGCAGAAGAAGAAAATCATCATAAGTATCAAGAAATGCTAAATTTCAGAGAGCATCATGATGATAGTCACGGAGATGAAAAACATGATGATGGAAGTCATTAAATAATAAGGAAGAAATAATGGTAACTGAAGAAAAACGAAGCTGGGGAATGGTCATAGACACTGACAAATGTAATGGTTGTAGTGGATGTGTGACAGCTTGTCAGGTAGAAAATAATATTCCTTTAAATGATCAAAATAAATTCGAGCGGGCAAGAGTTATGTCTTGGATCAGAATTGAAAGATATTGGGAAGGTGAATTCCCTGATGTTAAAGCTAGATTTATACCTGTTCTTTGTCAACATTGTGCAAACGCACCTTGTGAACCTGTATGTCCTGTTTATGCTACCTATCATAATAACGAAGGTATGAATATCCAGGTTTATAACAGGTGTGTTGGAACAAGGTATTGCGCAAATGGTTGTCCTTACACAGTTAGGTTCTTCAACTACTGGGAACCTGCTTGGCCAGAAGACTTAAGAAACCACTTAAATCCTGATGTAACCATAAGAAGCAGAGGAATCATGGAAAAATGTAGTTTCTGTGTTCAAAGAATTAGAAGAGGCACACGTAAAGCTAAAGAAGAAAACAGAGAGTTGCAAGACGGAGAGATTAAGCCAGCATGCCAAGAAGCTTGTTCAACAAATGCAATAGTTTTTGGAGATCTAAATGATCCGGATAGTGAAGTGTCAAAATTATCAAAAAGTGAAAGTGATAGAAAATACACATTAATGCCTCAATTAAACACTGATCCAAATATAGTATATTTAGCTACTGTAGACCCTCTAAAATATAAAGATTTAGGAGAAAAGACAAATAAAGATGAGCACTAACGAACATCATATGGATTGGCCTCCTAGTGACCCTAAGGTTGTTAAAGAAGAGCTAATCCAAACTACTAAAAGAGGGAGTTCCATTCTCAAGAAAGTATCTTGGGTAATGGCAATTCTTGGAATATTAGGAGTAGTTGGTCTTCTTGGAAAATTCTTTGTTGACGGAGATGATCAAACACAATGGGGCTATGTTGCCGCTAGTTTGGCCTTTATATTCAGTGTAACTGGTGGAGCACCAATGGTGGCAATTGCTCCTTTTATCGCTAAAGCTAATTGGGCTAGACCTGTATCACGAATCGCTCATGTTATTGGTGCGTCAGGAGTTCTAATTAATATAATAATTATGATTCCACTGTTATGGATGTTACCTCCTTTAGTAACTGAAGGTGCTAGAAGGAGATCAATATGGTTCGAAGCTCCTGTATATAGTCCTCATTTCTGGGATTTTCTAAGTCTTATTATGCTAGCAATAGCTGGAATAGGATTACTTTATGTATCTGCCCTTCCTGACTTTGCCTTAATGCGAGATAATGCATCAGGTTTTAGAAAAAAAATCGGAAATATTCTAGCAGGTGGATTTGTTGGAACAACTGTTCAATGGAGCACATTAAGAATGAGGGTAGGTATTATGAGTACCCTTTACTTCTTCATATATATTTTTGTGCATGTAGTAATATCAATTGATTTCAGCCTTAGTATGGTTCCAGGTTGGAGGGATGCAATTTATCCTATGTCACATGCAATGGGTGGTATACAAGGTGGAGTTGCATTAGTAATTATTTTAGCTTGGATAGTGAGAAAATATGGTAATTATGAAAATTACCTTAATATAAATGTCTTTTGGGCACTTGGAAGATTAATGTTTGCGACAAGCTTAATGTGGATTTACTTTTTCTACTCAGCATTCATTGTCTTTTGGTATGGAAAATCTATGACTGACGTAGCATGGTTGGATCTCTTAATTAGAGGGCCAATGATGTATGTATTTATTCTAGGAATGTTATTTAGCTTTATTCTTCCTTGGTGGTGGCTAATTTGGAATAAAGTAAGAAATTCTATTAATGGTCCTTTCATTGGTGCTTGTATAGCGTTGCTAGGAGTATTCTTTGAAAGAATCAGATTATATGTTCCTGCGTGGTCAGTTGATCCAAAATTGATACACGATAAGTGGCTTTCAGTTATTCCTGAAACACTTTACCCTGATATTTGGGACATATTAACCATTGTAGGTTCTGCTGGTGCAGTAGTACTAGTGCTTATAATGATCACAAGATTAATACCTATTATTGGAGTTTGGGAAGTTCAACAATTTAATTTGTTAGCTACACCTATGAAATATATTAAAGCTCATGGAATTAGAGTAGCTAAACCTGATTAATTAGAGGAAAAAATGCAACAAAGAGATAACGAAAATAGGCTAAGCCAAGAATATACAAATAGAGTGCTACTAAATGGTACTCTTCAAACACCTAGATGGTGGTACCCTGTATTTTCAGTTTTACTTTTCTTCGTAGTTATTGGGTTTGTTCTATTTGCAATTCAAATAAAGTATGGGCTTGGAGTTACGGGGTTAAACAGACCTGTCTATTGGGGACTATATATTACAACTTTTGTTTTTTGGGTTGGTATATCTCACGCAGGAATCATGATTTCTGCTATTTTGAGAATAACTCAAGCTGAATGGAGAAGGCCTGTTACTAGAGCTGCTGAAATCCTTACTATTTTCTCTCTAGCTACTGCATTAGTATTTCCTCTTATCCATGCAGGAAGAACATGGAGAATAGTTTACTGGTTAATTCCATATGATGCTGCTAGAGGTATTTGGCCAAATATTAGATCTCCTTTATTTATGGATCCAATAGCTATATCTACTTACTTAACTGGATCTACATTATTCTTATTTGTTGCTTTATTGCCTGACTTAGCAGTTCTAAGAGATAGAACAACTGGTTTTAGAAAAGGCTTTTATACAATTTTAGCAATGGGATGGAGAGGAAATCCAAGACAATGGAAAATGCAAGTTGTAGGGGGAATACTATTATCTGCACTTATGCTTCCTATTTTCGTTTCAGTGCATTCAATTGTTTCTTGGGACTTTGCAGTAACAACAGCAGTTGAAGGATGGCATTCAACTATTTTTGCTCCATATTTTGTTATAGGTGCTGTACATTCAGGTGTATCTGCAGTTGTTACTATGATGGCTCTGATGAGATGGGGATGGGGATGGAATGATTTTATTAGACCAGAACATTTTGATGCTTTGGCAAGATTACTTACTGTAGTAGCTACAGCATGGTTAGGATTTACTTTCTTAGAATTATTATTCGCATTGTATGGACTTGATGCTCCAGAGATTGCATTAAGAGAAATGCAGATATTCCAATATCCTTGGAATATTCTATTCCTTTTGTTCTTACTTACAGGTTATATACTTCCTGTTCCAATGTGGTTATTTAAGAGGGTAAGGACAAATATAGGATTGATGTTTTGGAGTTCAATTTTGGTCAATATAGGAATGTGGCTTGAAAGATTCTTGATTATCGTTCCTGGGCTTGCAAGAAAAAGTCCATTTGTATTTACTTGGGAAGCTTATAGCCCAAGTTGGTTTGAATGGTATGTTTTATTTTGGTCATTCTGTTGGGTAACTATGTTAATGCTACTTTTTTCAAGAGTTTTTCCATTAGTTCCTTTATTTGAACAAAAAGAAAGTGAAGTATTTAGCGATTCAATAAAAATTGGTCGTGCAACTGTTCCTACTATATTTAGAGAGGAAGAGGAAGAGGAAGAGGATTAGTTATGAGTAAAAGTATTTTAGGTTTGTATGTAGATCCAAATAATGCTGCAGACGCTATGGATGGACTTAAGGATTCTGGTTTTGAAAGAGGCACTTTTGATGTGCTTACTGGGACACCATATCCTGAAGGAGCATTTGGTGAATATGTGCCACAACATAGATTATTTAGATTCCCTGCTTTTGGAGCAATAATGGGGTTTTCATTATCTTTATTTCTAACTACTGCTACACAATTAGCTTATCCATTAATTACTGGAGGCAAGCCAATACTATCAATATTTGCAATGTTGATTATTATGTATGAAATGACTATGCTATCAGCTGTAATATTTAGTGTTATTGGTATTATTTTTGAGTCTAGATTACCAAATATTAATCCAGGTGTTTATGATGCAAGAATAACTGAAGGTTATATTGGAGTTGTCATAACAGTAGATGATGACGATTTAGATAAAGCAAAAAAGGTACTAGAAAAAACAGGTTCAGAAGATATAAAGGTTGCATAAAAAGGAAATATTATTTTGATTTCAATAAATAAAAATTTAATAGCTATTTTTGCCCTATCAGCATTTTTATTTGCAGGATGTATTCAACAATCTAATACCTATCCTGTGGAAATTTTTAGTGAAATGCATTACAACCAAGCACAAAAATATCAAGAACCTCCTAGGGTGCCTGCTCATCCTGACAGTGTTCCTTTCAATGGTATTGGAGAAAAATCTAACTTGGATATGTCTCAAAAGATTCAATCTGTAAATAATGGATCTGAACTTTACTCAGTAAATTGTGCGTTTTGTCATGGAGATATTGGAGATGGATATGGTCCAGCTGCTGAAAAAATTACATCTAAAGATAATTATTGGTACAGTGTTACAGGAGAAGCTCATAAAAATCCTGCAAACCTGATTGTGTCAGAATTAAGTAAAGAAAATGCAGTAGTATTTATAAAAGGTGGAGCTGGTCTTATGCCTGCCTACAAAAATATGCTTACAGAGGAAGAAATTGAATCTATCGTAGATTATGTTTGGGATGACTTACGTTAGTAATTTCAAATCAATTCGTTTTTTCTCTATAATATCTTTTCTTATTTTAATATCTTGTATTATCCCTACTGAACAAACTAAAGATGATCTATACATAAAGCTTGAAAAAGAAATAATGTGCCCAGTATGTGATGGGCAAACTTTAGATCAATCTCAATCCTTAATTGCTGAAGACATGAAAAATAGTATCAAGGAAAAGATTGCTGAAGGATATAATGAAGAAGAGATTAAAAATTATTTTGTAGATAGATACGGAGAAAACGTAGTAGCATATCCATCAACTACTGGGTTTAATTTATTAGCTTATCTTGTACCTATCTTAGGATTAATTCTGAGCATACTAATTTTTACTTTTTATATTCGAAGACAAAAAGTGGGATAGGCTTAATGAACAATTTTGGTTTCTATATTTTGATACTTGGATTGGTACTTTCAATTCAGTCTACATTATTATTTTTTATTGGTGAAAAATTACAGAATAATAAAATACTTATAAGTGCTAAAAGAAGTTTCTATTTAGTAAGTCTTATGGTTTCGATAGGAGCTTTTGCTCTAATTTATTCCTTTCTAACAAATGATTTTTCAAATATTTATGTTGCTAATCATTCGAGTTTGGATATGAATCCAGCATTAACATTTGTAGCTTTTTACTCCGGTAATGAAGGATCATTATTATATATTCTTTTAGTACACGTTCTACTTAGTAGTGTAATGTATAGATTTGCACAAACAGCAATTAAAGAAAAATTAAGTTATCCTTGTGCTATTCTGTCATTTATAAGTTCATTCTACCTAATTGTTTTGATATTTTTTGCAAATCCATTTGAAGTATCTGAATTTATCCCTGCTGATGGTAAAGGTATTAATCCTTTATTAAGACACCCAGGAATGTATATTCATCCTCCATTACTTATGTCAGGATTAGCTTCTATTTCAATCCCTTTTGTTCTATGTCAAGGATCATTATTTGATAGATCTGGAATGGTCCCTTGGTATAGCACGCTAAGGATTTGGTGTTTAATTTCTTGGGCAGTTTTGGGGTCAGGTTTACTTATTGGAGCGTGGTGGGCATATACAATTTTAGGTTGGGGTGGTTATTGGGGATGGGATCCAATAGAAAATGTGGGATTAATGCCCTGGTTAGTATTAACTGCTTTAATTCATTCATTAATGGTTGAAGAAAGAAGAGGAATATTTAGACTATGGAATATAATTTTGGTTTCTCTAACTTTTATACTAGCTCTATTAGGAACTTTTATTAATAGAGGTGGACCAGTTGTTTCAGTACATTCTTTTGCAGCTTCTACACTTGGATTTTTATTCTTAGCATTTATGATAGTTTTGACTTTCTACAGTGTGATTTCTATAATTTACAACTACCAAAACTTAACTAAAAATAATATCAAAATAGAATCATATTTATCAAGAGAAGCCTCATTTTTATTAAATAATATACTTCTAGTAATGACATCATTAATTATTTTATGGGGAGTTATATTTCCAGTTGTTTCAATACTGTTAAATGGTACCGAAATAAGTGTTTCTGCTCCATACTTTGATAAAACTGCAGGGCCTTTACTTTTATTGATAATAATTCTTATGGGAATCGGACCAATATTATCATGGAGAAGAACAACAAAAAAAGCTACTTTTTTTAGATTATTGCCCTCATTAATTATTACAACTTTCATGGGTTTTTATCTTTTCATTTATGGCATAAGAGAATTCTTCCCATTAATTTCATTTTTATCAATAATTTTTGTATTAACTATTATTCTCAGAGAATGGATAGGAGGAACTAAATCTAGGATGGGTAAATCTTATAATCCCCTACCCTCTTTTCTTAAAATGATTGTTTCAAACAGAGGAAGAAATGGAGGCTACGTAGTGCATCTTGCAATCCTTGCTTTAGCTTTCGGAGTCGTTGGGACAAAATTTTATGATGAAAGATTAGACCTTAATCTTTCAATTCAAGATGAAGTTGAGTTTAAGCATTACTCCATTATATTTGATAGTATTCAACAGGAATTTATAGCAGAAAATTCTATTACTAAAGCTAATTTTATTATTTCAAATAAAGAATCAAAAGAAAATTTGGGCAATATTACTGCAATGCATTCATACTATCCAAATTATAATCAAATAAGTGTCAGGTCCGGTATCTTGAGTAGCCCAATTGAGGATCTATATATAATTCCAAAGGATTTTATTGATGATAAAAATATGACTATCAGAATTGCTATCAATCCCCTTGCTTGGTGGATTTGGTTATCTGGACCCATCTTAATCATTGGAACCCTAATTACTCTTTGGCCCAGTAAGGTAAGAAAGGAATAGAATGGAATTTATATTATCGATAATTTTTTTGGGTTTAGTTCTGATTTCTACATATCTAATAATTATTCCCTTTTATAAAAATAGTGATAAAGATGACTAAAAAAATAAAACAGATCAATATTATTTTTATCTCATTATTTTTGATCATTCAGATATCAAGCTCAATGAATCAATCTTTTGCAGATGAAGACTTAAGTATTAACGAAATAAATGTAAATGAATACAACATGTCGGTATTATCAGTTAATCAAAATGATCAAATTATTTCTGCAATAACTGCAGTTAAAATTGAAAATCCTACTGAAAAAACTTTTGCACCTAATTTTACAGATGTAGCTTCTACTGGTATGAATTTTCTAAGATTTAGTCTACCCGAAGGCTTCACTGATTTATATGTTGAAACAGATCTACCAGATGGGAGCTTAATTGAACTGGCAAAAGGCTTTGCTATCACTTCAGATATACCTCCTGGAAATTTTAATATAATATTTAATTTCAATGTGAAGTATAACTCGTCAGAACTAATTTTCCCCTTACATTTACCACATGGTGCTAAAAGCTTTAAAATTATTATTCCTGACGAATCAGGTTTGATTTCAGGTAATAATATTTCTTACTCTAAAGAAATAAATATCTCATCAAAAATATTTGATGAGTATGTTGGAGAAAATTATTCAAAGGGAGATTACTTGAATATTAAAATGGAGAATATTCCTACATCATTTATTAAAAAGATTACCGGTAGTCTCAATTACGAAATAATAAATTTAGTAATTATCATCATAATGATTAATTTTATTTTAGTTTTTTTTATAATCAGATTTTTTATAAATAAANGAAAGAAAAATGAAACTACTTAGTACGAAAAACTTAATAGCTTTCACGTCATTCTTATTTTTGATTTTATTTTTTTCTTTAATGATTGCTGGAAGTTTGAGTGAAAAAACTCCAAAAATAAACCTAGGGGTTAATAGTGTTTTAGGGGAAGTTGATATATCTGCACCTGAGGGAACAAATTTTAGTCTAGAAAACTTAGATGGTAAAAATGTAAATTTATCAGATTATCAAGGAAGTCCTTTAGTAATAGATTTCTGGTCTTCATGGTGTGGACCTTGCATTAAGGANGCCTCCATATTATCTGAAGCGGAAAAAGAGTGGAGTTTCAGAGGAATTAAATTCATTGGAATAGCTGTATGGGATGAATCTGATCAAATAAAAGAATTTATGAATAAATATAATATTCAGTACGATATAGTAATTGATAAAAATGGTAGCACTGCAGTAGACTTTGGAGTAATAGCTGTGCCTGAAAAATTTTTTGTCACTAGTGATGGATCGTTCGCCTTTAAGATTAATGGTCCAAACAACAAAGANTCTTTGGATGGTTACTTAAGCAGACTTCTAGAAGAGGATAAAAAANATAATGGCAATTAATAATTATGAAACAGGTCATAAATTTGGACCTTANGAACTTAATTATGANGAAAAATCTTCAATTGAATACTCTAAGGCGATTAAGAATAGAGATATAAATTTTCATTCTCCATTTTATTTGATTTCTTCAAGTTTTGGGATCCTATTGGAAGAAATTGATTTAGAAGAAGGAGCTGTACATCTGAATCAATCTGTTAAGTGGATAAAGGAGTTTGATAAAAAGGAAACTATTTTTGCATTACCTGAGATAATATCTAAATCTGAAAGAAGAGGAAATGTCTTCATTAAGATTAAAATTGAATACTGTAATAAATCTAAAATGAAGTTAGGGGAATCAGTTAGTACAATCTTAATAAATANTNCAGGAGAATAAGATTAAAGATATTTATGAAATAGTTGTAACTCAGCAAATGATTAACGATTATGCTAGTGCTTCAAAAGATTTCAACCCAATTCATATTGATGAAAATTTTGCAAAAAAAACTCCATTCAAAAAAAGAATTGCACATGGAATGTTAAGTTTATCTATAATTATGGAATATCTTTACAAATATTACTCAAAGGATTGGTTCAATAATTCAAACTTCGAAGGTAGGTTTAAGAATCCTTTATTTGCTGAGGAAAAGNTAAAAATAATTTTGGAAGAAAAAAATACTGATGAAAATAAAAAAAATATAAAAATTCAATGTTTAAAGGAAAATGGAGATGAAGTAGTTTCTGCTTCATTTACAACAGAATAAAAGAGGGGAAAAAATGGAAAAATTTAATGGGGTCATAGCTTTAGATGCAATGGGTGGAGATTATGGACCAAATGTAACTGTTCCTGCAGCTATTAAAGCAATAACTGAATTAGGAATAAAAGTTGCTTTGGTTGGTGATGCAAGTGAAATTAATACTGAGNTNGAAAAGTACCCAAAAGAAATATCTGAAAAAATGAAGATTATTCCCTCAGAAGGAGTAGTTATGGAAGGCGAAAGTCCAGTTAGTGCTTACAGAAATAAACCAAAGGCTTCAGTATTTATATCAGCTGGATTAGTAAAACAAGGGCACGCAGATGGTTTCGTAAGTATGGGCTCTTCAGGAGCTACTTTAGCTGCTGCAACTATATTATTTGGAACTATAGAAGGAATTGAAAGAGGAACAATAGGAGGGCCCGTAATCGGTTACTCACCNGAAATGATTTTNTTAGATTTAGGATCAAATGTAGATACAAAACCCAANCAANTNGTAGATTTTGCAGCTATAGGAGATCANGTTTCAAAATTGATGTTTAAAAAAGATAATCCTAAAGTAGCACTATTATCNGTNGGTTCTGAAAAAGGAAAAGGAAATATACTCATAAAAGATTCTTACGAACTTTTATCTAAAAGCTCATTAAATTTTGTTGGGAATATAGAACCAGAAGATCTATTTGAACAAAAAGTAGATGTAGTAATTTGTGATGGATTTGTTGGGAATATTCTACTAAAAATAACAGAAGGATTAGGTAAAAAAATATCAAATGAAATATCAGAAAAAACTGAAAATAAAGAATTAGCTAAAGAAATTTATAACAAAACAAATATAGTGTCTGAATCTTATGGAGGAGGACCAATTTTTGGAATTAAGGGAATTGGCATNATAGGGCATGGATCATCAAAGGTAGATACAATTGTAAGTGCTATAAATACAGCGAAAATAACNATAGAAAATAATTGGGTTGAAAAACAAATAGAAGCTATAAATAAAATCAGGTCAGAAACTAAGGAATAAAAATGGAAGAATTATCAAGAGTAGTACTTATTACTGGTGCATCTAGAGGAATAGGAAGAGCTATAGCCTTAAGACTTGCTGAACAAGGTCATAGAATTGCTGTTAATTATAATTCTCATAAAGAAGATGCTGAAAAAGTATTAGAGGAAATTAATAAATTAGGTTCCAGCGGAATAATTGTAAAAGCAAATGTATCTATACTTGATGAAGTTCAAGAGATGATAAAAACAGTTGAAAATTCTTTGGGAAACATTGAAATTCTATACAATAATGCAGGAATTATTTCGGATTCACTTCTTATGAGAATGAAACCTGAAGACTTTGATAAAGTAATAGATACTAACCTTAAGGGTACTTTTTATTGTACGAAGCTTTGTATAAATAATATGATCAAAAATAGATGGGGAAGAGTAATAAATATTTCATCTGTTGTAGGAATAAGAGGTAATATAGGTCAGTCNAATTACTCGGCATCAAAAGCGGGAATCCATTCATTTACTAAGTCTGTAGCAAAAGAAGTAGCAACTAGAAATATTACAGTAAACGTTATAGCACCAGGATATGTATCAACAGCTACAACAAATGTTCTTTCCGAAAAAGTAAAAAAAGAAGTTATGTCATGGATACCCATGCAAAGATTTGGAGAACCAGAAGAAATTGCTCCTATTGCCGCATTCTTATCAAGAGAAGAAGCAAGATATATCACAGGTGAGATAATCAGAGTNGATGGTGGAATGGCTATATGATTCTAAAAGATAAAACTGTAATAATCACTGGAGGTACAAGAGGNCTAGGTAAAGAACTGTGCTTAGAATTTGCAAAAAATGGATGTAATGTGATNTTTACATACTCTAGAAGTCAAACAGAATCTAAAAAAGTAAAANTAGAAATTGAGAAACTTGGTGTAACTGCTAAATTTTTTAAGCTTAATCTATTAAGTCCAGATAATATANATCAATTTTGCGAAATCATAAAAAAGGAAAATATCAATTTTGATTTCTTAATTAATAATGCTGCATCAGGTGTTATGAAAAATTCAATTGAAACTACAGAAAAACACTGGGATTGGACGATGCAAGTAAATGTTAAGGGGCCTTGGTTGTTATCAAAAAACTTATCAAAAAATATTAACAAAAAAGGGAAAATAATAAATATTAGTTCTCCTGGTTCAACCAAGGTACTTAATAATTATTTTTCTATAGGAGTNTCTAAAGCTGCTCTTGAATCTTTGACTAGATATATGGCTTATGACTTAGCTAAAGATGATATAAGTGTAAATTCTATATCAGCATCACTTCTAGAAACTGATGCTATTAAACATTTTCCAAATCAAGAAGAGATAAAAAGTATATTAAGCAGAAAAAATCCTAAACAAAAAAAACTTATACCAAATGATGTAGCTAAGTTTGCTGTATCATTATGTTCTGAGGCTGGAGATATGGTTATAGGACAAAATATACTTATTGACGGTGGAGATACTTTGCTTCTTCGTTAGATTAATAAAAAATCTGAAGAGATTTTTCCAACATCTTTTTTCTTAATCAAACATAATCCAACAAATTCNGTTTTATCCTTAGTTACACTTAAAATCTTTCCTGAGATATTGTCCTTTGATTTAAATGCATCATTTATAATCAAATTTTCATTAGACTGGAATTTGATTATTTCTCTAGATATTTTTTTATAATTATGCAGACGAGCTATAACTTCCTGACCTACGTAACATCCTTTATTAAAGGAAATATAATCTATAAGACCAGTCTCTAAAGGNTTTATTTTCTTTAATTTAGTGTCAAATTCAAATAAATTATTCTTAATATCAATTAGTTCTTTAGTACTGTCACTTATATTNTGGAATTCATTTAAACTAAGATTGTTTATCTCAAAGTTATCTTTAAAATAAACCTCGTATCTAATAATATCTCGTAGCTTATTGATATTATAAAAACAAAATGAAAATAAATTATTTTCATCAATAATTTCTTTTCTTGAATATATTGTTATTTTTTTTATGACATCATCTTCAAAAATTTCAACATCTTCTACAATAATTAATTTCTTAAGATAATTAATTGTTTCTGGATTATTAGATTCAAGGCTAAAAATAATATTACTATTATCTAAAACTTTATAATTCAGTATGTCTATAATTGATCCTTTATTATCTGTTAATATAGTTTTTGAAGATGTTTTTGGATCAAAAATCTCAATTTTATTAGTTGAAATTCTATCTAGGAAAGAAAGAGAGTCAGTTCCAGAAAATTTATAAGAATTAATTTCTGAACTAATATTATATAAAGGGAAATTAAGGCTTTTTAAAAAATTTTCTTGTTTATCCATATTAAACTGAGAAAGAATCCCCACAACCACAAGATGATTTTGCATTAGGATTAATAAATTCAAATCCCTTTCCATTAAGGCCATCTGAATAATCTAGAAAAGTTCCTGCTAAAAATATGTAGGCTTTCTTTGGAATATACACTTCTAATCCATTTTGAGAAATGATCTTATCATTTTCATCAGGTCCATCCACTATCTCTAAGATATATTCAAGACCAGAGCAACCTCCTGCTCTTACTGCAACTTTTAAACCATATTTGTCTCTAGATTCATTCGCAGCAAATTCTTTAACTTTTTCACAAGCTTTCTCAGATATTTTTATTGTATTCAGTGGTATTTTACTAGTCATATAAATACAGCTTTTTCTTTTAATCCATATACTTGATTGGTAATAAAATTATAAAATCAATGTAATATTTATTATATAAAAAAAAACATAAAAAAAAAGATATGGCTAAGCTTTACACTAAAAACGGAGATAATGGAGAGACTTTTTTATTATTCGGTAAAAAAGTTTCAAAATTAGATGCTCGAGTTCAATGCTATGGTGCGATAGATGAATGCATATCTAACTTGGGAGCTGCTTATTCTTTATCAGTGGAAAAAGATGATAAGGATATTTCAGATTTAATATTAAAGATACAAAGGACTCTTTTTATAATATCCTCAGAAATAGCATGTCCAACTGAAAAATATAATGACTTAAAAGAAAAGTACAAATATATAAATGAAGAAGTAATTACTGATTTAGAAAACAAAATTGATAAATATCAATCAATAACTCCAAAAATAAATTATTTCGTACTACCTGGTGGAAGCTTAATTTCTTCATTTATAGATATTGCTAGAACTTCATGTAGAAGATCAGAAAGACTATGTGTAGAAGTTAGAGATTTAAATCAATTAAATAACAAAAATATACTAATTTATCTCAATAGACTTAGTGACTTATTATTTATACTCGCAAGATATATTGATAGGGACAAAGAGTATCTTAGGGCTACGGAATAAATAATGATAGAAATATCTATACTAGACACCAAATCTGCAAATTTTCACAGCGTAAAAAAAGCTGTAGATAAGTATAATCCTAAAAACGAAATTACTTCAAATATAGATACCATAGAAAAAAGTAATGGATTAATAATTCCTGGAGTGAGCACAACAGATACAGTTTTGAGTAATATTAAACAATTAGGACTAGAAGAAACTATTAAGAATTTTTATAATTCAGGAAAACCAATACTTTGTATTTGTGTAGGAATGCAAATATTATTTGAAAAATCCGCAGAAGGAAGAATTCCAGGACTAGGAATATTAAAAGGATCTGTAAAAAAAATCCCAGAGTCAAAAAATAATGAAAAGTTTAAAGTTCCTCATATGGGTTGGAATCAATTGAACCTGAAGAAGAAGAATAAACTATTTGATGGAGTCGATAATAATTCAAATTTTTACTTTGTTCACTCGTATTATTGTGATCCAGAAGAAGATAAAATCATATCTGGAACTACAACATATTCTATTGAAATGTGCGCATCAATAAAGCAAAAAAATCTTTATGCTGTTCAATTTCATCCTGAAAAAAGTGCAGCTGACGGTCTAAAAATATACAAAAATTTTATTAATATTGTAAAGAGTTATTAAAATGAAAATATTTCCTGCATTAGATATAAGAAATGGTAAATGTGTGAGGTTAATCAAGGGTAATTACAATAATGAAATAATTTTTGATGAAAATCCTATTGATGTTGCAATGAAATTTGAAGAGGATGGAAGTAAGTATATTCATATAATTGATCTTGATGGTGCGAAGGACGGAGATTCAACTATAAAGAATATAATTGCTCAGATTTTAAATAAAACTAATCTAAAAATTCAGGTAGGGGGAGGGATCAGAACTTACGAAAAAGCATCTTCTTACTTAAATTTAGGAGTTTCTAGAATTATATTCGGAACAGCTGCATACGAAAATAAAAAAGAAGTTATTAAGACTATTAAGAATTTTGGAAAAGCTATAGTAATTAGTATAGATGCTTTAGAAGGGGAAATTAAAACAAAAGGATGGTTAGAAAATTCAAGCTTGAGTATTGAAAATATAGTTCAAGATTTTGAGAAAGAAGGATGTGAATCATTCATTTATACTGATATAGAAAAAGATGGCACTCTATCTCACCCAAACTTTGATTATATTTCTAAATTTAGAAGTTTTTGTTCAGTAGAATTAAATATTGCAGGAGGCATATCTTCATTTGAAGACTTAATTCAATTAAAGAATAATAAGATAGATGGCGCTATATTAGGTATGTCCATATATAAGAAAAATATAAATCTAAAAGAAGTTTTAGAAAAATTATAATAAATAATGCCATGTTAACCAAAAGAATTATCCCATGTCTAGATATTGATCAAGGAAGAGTAGTAAAAGGTGTTAATTTTATAAATATTAAGGATGCTGGAGATCCTGCTGAGCTAGCAAAATTCTATGATGAAGAAGGAGCAGATGAGCTTGTTTTTTTAGATATAACTGCCACTCATGAAGGAAGGGAAACTATAGTTGAAGTAGTAAAAAAAGTTTCTTCTCAAGTGTTTATACCATTAACAGTTGGGGGAGGAATTAGAAATGTATTAGACATGAAACAGATGCTAGAAGCAGGAGCTGACAAAGTATCTATAAACTCTTCAGCAGTAGCAGATCCATTAATAATAAATAAATGTTCTAATGAATTCGGTTCACAGTGCGTAGTAAGTGCTATAGATGTAAAAAGAAACGAAGATGAATGGATTGTCTATACTCACGGTGGCAGAAAAGAAACAAATCTTAATGCATTAGATTGGGTTCAAGAGATAGAAGAAAGAGGAGCAGGCGAAATTTTGCTAACCAGTATGGATAAAGATGGATCAAATATTGGATATGATAATGAATTATTACAAAAAGTAAATGATTTAGTTAACATACCTGTAATTGCTTCCGGAGGTGCTGGAAACTTAAGGCATTTATATGAAGCATTTAATACAGGTAAATCAGATGCTGTATTGGCCGCAAGTATTTTTCACTTTGGAAAATTTTCAATAAAAGAAGCTAAAGAATATCTTATTAGTAAAAACATTTCTATTAGATTATGAGTAAAAAAATCACATCTCCTAAGATTATATTATTTGACTGTTTTGAAACCATCGTCGAAAATGATTTGAATGGATGGAAGACTCTTTTTGCTGAAATAATCAAGAAAAATCATTGGGATTTAGATCCTTTAGAATTCTGGAACTTATGGAAAAAATATGAGGTTAATTTTAGAGAAATCAGAACTAATATGGAAAAGATTGAAGAAAGCCCTCCTTTTATTACTTATGAAAAAGCATGGAAAGATTGCTTTGATATAGTTTTCAGAGAATTAAATATAGATGGTAATTCTAAATTATGTGCAGAATTATGTATAAATAATATGGCGAAAAATGAGCCTTATAATGACTCAGCAGAAATGCTAAATAAATTAAGCCAAAACCATAAAATAGGAGTAATATCAAATGCAGATAATAATTTTTTATATCCTGTATTGGATAAACTAAATATAAATTTTGACTTTACAATGTCCTCAGAGGAAGCAGAATGCTATAAACCTAACCCTAATATTTTCAAAAAATTTATAAATAAAAATAATCTAAATCCAAAAGATTGTTGGTATGTTGGAGATAAAGAATTTGATGATGTAATAGGATCAAGTTCATTAGGAATGCAACCAGTTCTGATTAATAGAAGCGTATATAATGATTTAAGATATTTGGATAAATATATACAAATATCTGATCTAAGACAATTGTATGAAATAATTAAATCACTATGAATCCAAATTTTAAAAAATCTGAATTATTGCCAGTTATAGTTCAACACTTCACTAATAAAAAAGTATTAATGCTTGGATATATGAATAGTGAAGCTTATGAAAAAACTTTAGAAAGCAAACATGTATGGTTTTTTTCTAGATCAAAAAATAGACTTTGGGAAAAAGGAGAATCTTCAAAAAATTTTCTTGGTGTAAAAAAAATAGTTTTAGACTGTGATAAAGATGCGATACTAATTTTAGCTAGTCCTGAAGGTCCTACATGCCACACACTAGCAGACTCATGCTTTGAAGCTGAAGGAAGTGTTGAAGGTAATTTTCTTTTTACTCTTGAATATTTAGAAAAGATTATTGAAGAAAGAAAAAGTCTAATGCCAAAAGGCTCTTATACTACTACACTCTTTGAAGAAGGAATAAATAAGATCTCAAAAAAAGTAGGAGAAGAAGCATCTGAAGTAATTATTGCTTCTTTAGCAGAGCAAAAAAAAGACTTGATTTATGAATCTGCTGATCTAATTTATCACCTACTTGTTCTTTTAGCTAATGAAGATATAAAACTAGAAGAAATTATTCAGGAACTTAATAAAAGACATAATAATTAGAACTTATTTAGAATCTAGTCTTATAGACTCATTTATAGCAGCTAATGCAACTTCTACCATTTCATCTTCAGGTTCTGCTGTAGTTAATTTTTGCATCCAGATATTAGGTAGAGATAGAAGTTTCGAAATAATATTTTCGGATGTCATACTTGAAAGCCTAATCAACTCATAAGAAAGCCCAGCAATTATAGGAAATAATAAAATTCTAGACAAATAAAGTAAAAGCGCTGGTTCCCTTGGAATAAATACATGAAGAACTATTGAAACAACAATGACCGTCATAATAAAACTTGTTCCGCATCTTGGATGTTCTTTATTATATCTTTGAATTTTACTTATATTATTTGAATTAATCTCAACATTATCTTCATATGCTGCAATAGTTTTGTGTTCAGCACCATGATAAGCAAACACTCTCTTAATATCCTTATTAAGACCAATAATATAAACGTACAAGATAAAAAATATCAGTCTAATTATTCCTTCTAAAATATTATTTAATACATAATTATCCTCTATGAACATAATTCGATCTGATAAAAAAAGGGGAACTAAAAAAAATAATGATAAAACAATTATTAAAAAAGCAGAACTAAAAATATATGAAAAAACTTTTTCTAAATTAGATAGTTCTCCTTCCTCTGACTCTTCTACAATTTCAGAGGATTTAGTTAATGATCTGTAACCTATAACCATCATTTCAATTAGAATAATGACACCTCTGAAGAAGGGTATTTTTTTATAGACAGATTTAGAAAAAGAAGGAATCTTTACTTCATTAATTATAATTTCATTTTGAGTGTTTCTGACTGCAACTACACAATTCTTAAGACCACGAATCATTACACCTTCGATAACAGCTTGACCACCGTAAAAATGCTTTTTCATCTAAGAATTTACTTTAGATTATATCTTCTATTCATTCTCTCTACTCTTCCTTCAGTATCAACAATTCGTTGTTCTCCAGTCCAAGCAGGGTGACATTGGCTACATATTTCAACAGATATTCTTTCTTTTGTTGAAATTGTTTTCCAAACATTTCCACTACCACATTGGCAGTGAACTTCAGTTTCAAATAAATTTGGATGTATTTCTTTTTTCACTATTTTCCTACACTTTCAGTGAGGACGTTTAATCTTCTCTTACCTTTAGAAGCCCAATCAAAGGAAACGATTCCATCTACTTTAGAAAATATTGTATGATCTCGTCCGATACCAACATTTTCACCTGGAACAAATCTTGTTCCTCTTTGTCTAACGATTATAGATCCAGCAGTCACGAATTTTCCACCAAATGCCTTAACTCCAAGTCTTTTACCGGCACTATCTCTTCCGTTCCTACTTGTTCCCCCACCTTTTTTATGAGCCATTAGACTTACTCCTTGATTTTTTTACTGAAATACTCTGTATGGTTACATTAGTTAGCTTTTGTCTGTGTCCAGTCTTAACCCTATGTCTCGTCTTATTTTTGTATCTCAATGATATAACTTTTTTCCCTTTAGTTTGATCTTCTATCTTAGCTTTAACTACAGCTCCACTAACAATAGGTTCTCCAATACTAAGTTGACCTTTAAGGGAAGTTAATAGGACTTGATCAAACAATACTTCATCACCTGAATCACCTTCAAGTTTTTCTACAGTTAAAAAATCACCTTTTCTAACTCTGTATTGCTTACCACCTGTTTTTATTATTGCGTAGTCCATAAATTATCTAAATTTTGTTTATACAAAACTTAATTGTACACAAAAAAGAATATTTTTGTTGAAGATTTATGATGAAATTAATATCTTTTCATCTAAGGCTTTTTGAGAAATATTATCAACAAAAAATATCTCTTTATCTATGATCTTAAATTTATTTTCAAAGCTATCAAGCCAACCTTTATAATCATGATAAATTTTATTATTATTTATAAAACACCATGGTGATAAATCATAATTTTTCCCATCAATTTTAGAGTAAAACTGATTAGTATTACTTTTATAATTTTCTTTAAAACTAGGGTTGGTAAATACTTCAATATAATGATCTATCATAGAATTTAAATCATAATTCAATATGACCTTTTCTCTACCAGCTAAAATTTCATTTTTAGAGCTTAGTAATTCAAGTCCTTTTTTAACAAAACTTTTTGTATCCCCATATGGAATCACTTTAAGTCCATCAAAACCATCAAATTCTCTAAATGCACCAACAGAACTACAAATAGCTGGAGTGCCGTTTGAAAGTGATTCAAGAGGAACTAACCCAAATGATTCAATAAAATTTCCTGGGCAGAGAGTTAAATCACCTGATTTATAGTAATCACTCATCTGATTAAGTGGTATCCAATCATGAAATAAAATATTTCCTCCGGAAGAAATAAATTCGTTCTTTAATTCTTGATCAATGTAAGAAGAGTTTTTTTCATCTTTATCAAGGGTTTCATTAAACTTTGGAACCTTTAGAGTTACTGAATTCCAATTTTTTGTATGAATAAACTCTAAAGATATCTTAATAGCATTATTAAGACCTTTTCTGATATCTGGTCGATGTGGAAATAGTAAGATTAAATTATCATTTCTAATAGAATCATTTATATTTATTGATTTTGAAAAATTATCAATAGAATTCTTTATAACTGAAATATTTGTTTGATTAAATTTTTCATTACTTAGTGAAGACTTAATTGTATCCCTTAAGTAATTTGAAGGTACAATGATTTTGTCAGATTCAGAGAACATAACAGAAGTTACTGATTCTTGATAAACCAAATCATGAATTCCACTTATAGTAGTAGAGTCAACAAATTCATTTCTCATAAACCATCCGTCTCCGTGAAAGTATAATCTGTCAGCCCAAGATGAAATTTTATCAAGTTCCTCTTTAAGGCTTTGTAGTTCATATAAAGGAATTTCAAAAGGGCTTGGGAATGAACCTTTCAAACTTAATTTATTTTCAATTTCTACATCTCCAATAAATGATTTAGGATTATCATTTTTTGGAGAAAACAATCTTACATTTATATTATTTTCTCTTAATCCTAGAATTATCTTTCTAAGTATATTTTGAGATCCACCTAAGACATAATCAGGGAAAATTTCAACTAAAGATAAACATGCAATTTTCATAAATTCTTATTACTAAATTTTCCTTTATACCAAATTAGAGGGGAAGACTTTTCATTCAAATTCATCTGATCAACTTTCAAGGAAAAAACAGTATGATCACCTACTAAATAAGAATTCATCACTTCACAATAAAAATAGCAAAGTGAATCTTTTATGTAGTAAATATCTTTTGAATTATAAAAAAAATCATTATTTTCTAGTAAGTTTTGAGTAGAAGATGAAAAAAAATCAGCAACATTAGATTGTTCGCTAGATAAAATTGAAACACTAGCATTTTTAGTTTCCTGTAAGAATTTCAATATTGACCTATTATTTCCAACTGAAACCATTATTATTTTAGGATCCAAGGATATACTCATAACAGAATTAGCTGTCATCCCTAAATAATTTTTATTATCATCTTGTGTCGCTAATATAGATACACCAGTAGGGAAAAAACTCCAGGATTTCCTATATTGAGAATCATTTATCATCTAGCTTTCTTTATCTGATTCCTCAATTTTATCTTCAGATGTAGAGTCCTGCAAATTATCATTTTCAATTTGTTCTATATTCTCTTCAGATATAGAGTCATTCAAATCAGTATTTTCAATTTCTTCTGATTTTTCAATTTCCTCAATACTAACAGTTTTTCTAATTTTTCTATTATCTTGAACATAATTTATAAATAGTCCACTTATAGCATCTCCAGCATTTGGTTTTACAATAGTAACTCCTTGAGCAACTCTACCTGTTCGCCTTATTTCACCTAAATTAGTTCTTATAATTTGAGCCTTATCTGTCAATAAGAACAAAAATCCCTCTTCAGTCTTTCCTTTTGTTTTACCTTTATTTTCATCCTTTATGGCTTTTGCAGCATTAATTACTTCTTCAGTAACAACTGCTCCTCCTGCCACTTTACCAGTCTTATCAGTCACCTTAAGAGTCAAGACTCCAGATCCACCTCTATTTTGAATTCTGTAGTTTCTAAATTCACTTATTTTACCTATACCTCTTCGTCCTATAATTAATAAGGAATCTTCATCATTTACAACCCCACTATAAACAACTAAATCCTGTGCAGTCTTCATTTTTATTCCTCTAATTCCCCCTGCTCCTCTTTGAGTAGGTCTAACTTGTGAGGAAGGGAATCTAATAGACATTCCATCTCTAGTAATTATTGTTACGTCTTCATTAACATCTGCTAAAGAAACTGAAATCAATTCATCATCCTTAGAAAGCTTGAATGTATTTAACCCCGCTCTATTTATATTTCTTACTAGAGGTAGGTGCATTCTTTTTACTTTACCTGCTTTTGTAATCATTATTAGATATGTATCTTCTAGCAAACTTGTAACAGTTAACATTGCAGTGACTTTTTCGTTTGGAGCCAAATTAATTATATTTGAAACAGGCGTTCCTCTAGAGGTTCTAGATTGATCGGCAGGTAATTCAAATACTCTTAATTTAAATACCCTTCCTTTATCGGTAAAAAACAACAAAGTGTCATGTGTATTAGCAACCTGAAGATATGGAACAATATCACCATCTTTTGTCATTTTCTGACCAATCTTACCTTTACCCCCTCGATGCTGAGCTCTATATGTAGTTTCTAAAATTCTTTTTACATAGCCACCTTTAGAAAGAGTAATAACAACATCAAGACTAGGCTCCATATCTTCTCTTTTCCATTCCTTAAGGTCCATTTCATTGACCTTTGTTCTTCTTTCTTCACCGTACTTTCTTTTTAATTGCAATGTTTCTGTTTTGATAACACTCAAAATTCTTTTCTGGTTTGATAAAAGATCTTCTAAGTCTTCAACAAGTTCAGATAATTCCTTAAATTCGTTCTCAATTTTTTCTATTTCTAATGCAGCTAATCTTCTTAATTGCATGTCTAATATAGCTTGTGCTTGGATTTCACTTAAATCAAATTCTGTGATCAAAGAGTTACGAGCAGTTTCAACGTCTTCTGAAGCTCGAATTAATTCTATTACTTTATCTAGATTTTTTATGGCTATTCTCAGGCCTTCTAAAACATGCAGCCTAGCCTTAGCTCTTTTTAGATCATATTCTGCACGCCTTCTAATAACCTCTTCTCGGAAAGAAATATAATGATTTATAGTTTGTTTCAAATTCAATATCTGAGGAGTACCATCTACTAAAGCAATCATATTTACCGAGAAAGAAGATCTAAGCTGAGTTTGCTTATATAGATTATTCAAAATAAGACTAGAAGATGCGCCTTTCCTTAACTCAAGAACAAGTCTCATACCTTTTCTATCAGATTCATCTCTAACTTCTGAAACTCCTTCTAATTTTTTACCCTTAATCAATTCAGCTATCTTCATAACTAATGTAGCTTTATTTACTTGATAAGGTATTTCAGTAAACACTAATCTTTGCCTATCTTGTTTTTTTACATCTTCAATAATATGTTTTGCCTGTACAACTACTCTTCCTCTTCCAGTTGCAAAAGCATCCCTTACTCCTGAAAGTCCCCATATCTCTGCTCCTGTTGGAAAATCAGGAGCCTTAACAACTTTCATTAGATCATCCACATTAGCCTGAGGATTTTCAATCACAAGAGTTATACCATCACAAATCTCACTAAGATTATGAGGTGCAATATTTGTCGCCATACCAACCGCAATACCAGAAGCACCATTGACTAGAAGATTAGGTAAAATAGCAGGCAAAACAGAAGGTTCTTGTAAAGATTGATCAAAGTTATCTACCCAATCAATAGTTTCTTTTTCAATATCTCCTAGAAGACTTTCAGTAATAGGTGAAAGTTTACATTCGGTATATCTCATAGCAGCTGCAGGATCACCATCAACACTACCATAGTTTCCTTGCCCATCAACAAGTGTATGCCTCATAGAAAAAGGCTGAGCCATTCTTACTTGAGCAGCATAAACAGAAGAGTCTCCATGAGGATGATATTTACCTAAAACTTCACCAACAAGTCTTGCACTTTTTTTATAAGATGAATTAGGTCTCATTCCTTGATCGTGCATTGCATAAAGCACTCTTCTTTGCACAGGCTTAAGCCCATCTCTAACATCAGGTAGAGCTCTTGAAACAATTACACTCATTGCATAATCAAGATATGAACTTTTCATTTCATCTTGAATATCTACTTTTTTTATTTCACCAAGATTATCTGTTACCATTTGAACCCTCGAATTTATTATTCATTATTGAGTAATTTATATATTTTCCCACGCGCGCGCGCAAGCGCGCGTGGGATTATTTACTTAGTTATGTGTTACTTTCTAAGCATTTATCTAAAAAGACTGTCATGAGATTATCAAAGCCTTTAGGTAAATTAGAATCTGTGGGATCAAAATTAATGCCAAAAACCCAATGTTCACCAGGTTTTTCAAAACCAATAATTTCACCTTCTTCTGAAATTATAGATGCAAAAAAAGTTTCTGATAATTCTTTTTGAAAAATATTAGAAGTTGGATCTAAATCAGATTTTACCCATCCAGAGCCTCCTATAATATGCGAAAGTTTTGAACCAGGACTTAAAAAAAGTTGAGGAGACAAATCAACCTTTTTTATATTTTGAGATTTTTTACCACCAAAAAAAATATTTAAGCCCTCAAACCCATTTTTTATTCCTAAAATTGGGATGTTTTTCTTAAAAATTTCATGAATGATTTTTTCATTTTTATCGTTTAATTTATTCGTAAGTAAAATCAATCCTGATAAATCTTCAGTTAATTTATTTTCTAGTAAAATTTCAATTTTTCTATCAGCTAACATATCAGCTAAAATTTTATTTATACTATTTTCTGAAATTATCAAAATACTCAAATTGGAATCCCCCATAAGCCTAACCAATTTCTTTTATTTTTTTCCAAGTTTATTTTTTTAGATTTCAGAAAATCAAATAAAAACTTTTCCATTTCTTCATTTCTATCTCCTACATTATTTGAAGTTGGAGCAAAAGGATAAAAAGATTGTAAATCCATACGATAAATCAAATAACATTTTTCAGTTAGGCCATTGAAATTTATAGAAAATTTCAATGCTACTCCAATTACATTTTTAATACTCTCGTGACTGTTTATTGCATTAATAGTTGTATAAATCGATGAAAGTAAATCAAATGATTGGTCATCAGACAACATTATCCAATTCATATCTTCACTATCCTTAATAATCTGAACTTTGGTTTCTGTTGACTCTTCTCCGTCATTTAGTATAACTTGGAGATTTGATTCTAAATTTTTAAAAAAATCGTTTTTTGATAAGTTCGATACCAATAGCCCTGAAATTGGCATAATATTAAAATCATTTTCAACATTCTTAATATTTAATAATTTTTCAAAATCTAACCATAATTCATTCAAAAAATCTTTCTTAAAAAAACTAATCAAAAAATACTCCTCTCTTTTTTATATTTAATCAATTATCATTATAATCTCATAAAAAAAATATATGGATAGAACAATAAATAAAAAAATAGATAACGTGCTTCATGATTCTATAAATCAAGCTTTGGAATTAATTAAGGCATCCATTTCTAAAAGTTACGAAATCTCAGACAAAAATAAAATCAAAGGAGATAATCCTGTTACGGATATTGACATAGAAACTCAAAATCTAATCCTAAAAAATATTAAAAAAGAGTTTCCTGAACACGGAATTTTAGGAGAAGAAGGAGATACCACAGAAAAAGTAAAGTCTGATTATTTATGGATTATAGACCCAATTGATGGAACAAAAAACTTTATAAATCAAATACCTTTATATTGCGTTTCTATAGCAGTATTTTACAAAGGAGACCCTATTATGGGTGCAGTAGGACTTCCATGGGATAAAAATAGCATTATTTCAGCTATAAAGGATGAAGGAATAGTTTCTAATTTTAAAAAACATAGATCAGAAAAAACAGAATCGAAACCATCTGCTGGAATATTAGCATTTGCACCTTCACATTTCACTATAGGAAATATAGTAAAAAAGAAATTTTTCCAAAATTCAGGTGAATTAAGAAATTTAGGTTCAACAGCAGCTGAATTAGCACTTGTAGCAAACGATAATGCTCAATTAGCTATTTCTGGATATGCTTTTACATGGGATTTTGCAGCAGCTTGGATATTAGTGAAAGAATCTGGAAAAAAAATTTATTATGGTGATATGTCAAAGAATATATGGATTGAAAACAATCCATGGAAAAAGTTTTTCAATGAAGGAAATTATGATCTAAAAGAATTAAAGAATTGGAGAGGTAAGTTCTTGGGGTGTGATAAAAATATTGCAGAATTTATGATCTCAAATATTAAGCCAAATGGAAGAAAAGATTATAACTTAATTCGTAAAATCAGAAGATTTTTTTATATCAATGGATAAGGAACGTTTGTATTGGGATCAAGTATAGGTAATTTTTTATGATGTATTAGTTCTTTGCATCTAGAAATCAGAGAAATAATTTCCTCCTCAGAAATCAATTCAGATAATATAAGATAAATTTTCTCCTTATTTTCTATTTCATATACAAGTTTTTTTATCTGTTTTATCTGCTTAACGCTTATTTCAGAGTTATTGAATTCAAACATTACTGTTCTAAATCTAGTATATGGATTGAAAGTTAAGGCTTGATCTATAGCCCATATTTCATTCGAGTCATCTAAAATTATCGAACCAGCTTTTCTATCAGTATTCAATATTATAAAATCAAAAATTATTACTTTCTTTAAGTCTTCCTTATGAGATTCATACAATGTGAAGTAATTTTCCTTCGGATTATGTTTAATAAATAATTGAAAACTTCCTAAACCATAGGGCCCTTCGCGGATTATTAAGGGAGGCAAGCTAGGCCAACCAAAGAATTTTGAAATTTCATATGCAGCTTTTTCTCTAGAAAAAAGATTACCTGTAAAAAAATCTACAAGGGGTCTCTCTCCTCTTAATGGTTTATAGATTGATAAAAAGGTTTGTTTTTTGGATTCTAATTCACACAGAAAGACTCTATTTGAACCTTCATAAATCTCATTTACAGCCTTAATTTTGTAATTTATTAACTGATTTTCCGAAAATTCTAACTCAGACAATTTTAATATTCTCAATATGCCCATTCAGCTTAATACAAAAATGACCCTCTTCATTTATTGGATTAAAACATAGGCCACATATTGGCCTTCCTTTTGAAACTATTACTAGGGCTTCTTTAGAAGTTTTTTGAGCTAATACATTTTGATATGTGAAGGTAGCAGCTAAAGTTTTATCGTCTCCATCTACCGCTACAAAATAAAAGTCTATATAATCTTCATTTGATTGATATTCTAAAGCAAAATCAACAAGTTTGTATTCAAGAGGGTTTTCTGAATTTGCAAGATTAAAATTTTGAAAAGATTTTTTATTAGAAAAAGATTCAAATTTTTTAACATCTTGAAACATTAAAGCAAGCTGTTGCTTTTCTAGCCATAATTTTATGAAATGATCTTTACAAGAGATTTCTATAATAAAAGTCCTATGACCTGGCTTCCCATAGGTATTAGGAGTGATTTGAAAACATTCTCCTAAATTTAAATATTTTTCTTTATCTTTCAAAACAAATTTTCTTAGAAATTATTTAACATTCTAATGAGATTATATTAGATTATTGCCCGAATAATAGATATATTGGATATATCACCTTAAATTTATCTAGACAAATTATTCATGGAAACAGAAAATAAAATAGAAATTTACGATACGACTTTAAGAGATGGAACTCAACAAAGTGGAATAAATCTATCTTTGGAAGAAAAGATCTTAATAACCCAAAAATTAGATGAACTTGGTGTAGATTTTATTGAAGGAGGATTTGCTGGGTCGAATCCAAAAGATGAAGAATACTTTAAGAGAGTAAAGAAACTTAATCTGAAAAATTCTAAAATTGTTTCTTTCGGACAAACCCGAAAAGCTAATAATAAAGTTGAAAATGACATTTTTATGAATGCTTTAATATCTGCTGAAACTGATTATGTAACTATAGTAGGCAAAGCAAGCGCCTATCAAACTGAAAAAATTCTAAAGACATCTTTAGAAGAAAATATAAATATGATTTCAGACTCAGTAAAGTATCTAAAAAGTAAAGATAAAGAAGTATTCTTTGATGCAGAACATTTTTTTGATGGTTATAAAGATAATCCTGAATATTCAATTCAGTGCTTAAAATCTGCATACGAAGCTGGTGCAACAAGAATAATACTTTGTGATACCAATGGCGGAACTTTACCAAGTGAAATTTCTGAAATTACAAAAAAAGTTGTTAGTGAATTAAATCAAAAAGAATTGATTGGAATACACACACATAATGATACTGATACCGCAGTTGCATCAACCATATCAGCAGTTGAATCAGGAGCATATCAAGTTCAAGGTTGTATAAACGGTTATGGAGAACGAACTGGTAATGCCAATTTAATAAGTGTAATTGCTAATTTAAGCTTAAAAATGGGAAAGAAAACCTTAAACAATTCTAAAAAATTGAAACAGCTAACTTCTATATCAAATTATGTGTCAGAAGTTGCTAATAAAAGACCTTTTCCTTTCCAGCCTTTTGTTGGTAAAAATGCTTTTACTCATAAAGGTGGAATGCATGCTGCAGGATATTTAATAGATCCAAACTCATTTCAACATATAGAACCTAGTGAAGTTGGAAACGATTCATCAATAAGTATTTCAGAATTATCAGGTAAAAAAAGTGTACTAACAAGAATAAAAAATCTTAATCTTGATCATATTTTAGATAGTAATGATGCTGAAAAAATCACTCAAATAATTAAGGAAAAAGAATCAAAAGGCTATGCTTACGAATTGGCTAATTCATCTCTTGATTTACTGATTTTCAGACAATTACCTAATTATGAAGAAAAGTTTGAACTAATAGATTTTATGGTTATTGTTGAAAATAAAAGAAGATCATCATTAGGATCAGGTTGGAGAAATGATGGATCAGAGCATCCAATATTATCTGAAGCCACTATTAAGATTAAAACAAAAGATGAAATTTTTCATACAGCTGCTGAAGGAAATGGTCCAGTAGGAGCACTTGATAATGCTACTAGAAAAGCACTAATTGGTACTTTCCCAGAAATAAACAAAATAAGATTAACTGATTACATAGTAAGAGTTGTTGAAGAGGGCACAGGAACAGGTGCTGTTGTAAGAGTGATTATAGAATCATCAGATGACAAAGAGGTATGGACAACTGTTGGAGCTTCATCAAATATTATTGAAGCAACTTGGATAGCATTAGCAGATTCAATAGAATGGTTTCTAATAAAAAATTCTAAGTAGGGCTAATATATGATGGCCCATCATGCTCTACGATAATTTCTTCAACATCATCAGAACCTATTTTATAGCCTCTGATTATAGGTCTTGTTTTTTCAATCAAGGATATCAAAATATAAAAAGGATCAGTCCACATTGATTGAATTGCATTATTTATGTCTGTAGTTGATGGAAAAGCTTGCGAATGAGTATGTGAATGATAAATAGCTAAAATCTTCAAATTATTTTCATCACAATAATTTTCAGCCTCTAAAAGCTGTAAAGGATCTATTGTATATCTTGTAAGAGGATTATCGTGAATATTTTTACACTCAAGAATTTCTACAACCTCACTATTATTTCCTAGCAATAATCCACAACATTCATTGGGATCTTGTAATAAGGAATGCTCAAATAACTTTGAAATAATGGATCTTGGTATTATTATTTTCATAATTAAAGTATAACTTATATTTTTTTATGCATGCAATTTCAAAAATTATCATTAATTCTATAGAAAATAATAAAAAGATTATTATTCCAAAATATCTTAAGGATAAACTCACTATTTCTGAAGGATATTACATACAAAATGAAGTTAATAATTTTTTTTCGATCAATAATATTTTTAAAGGATGGAAAATTGGATGCACAACTCCAGTAATGCAAAAATATTTAGGAATTCCTAATCCATGCTTGGGAAAAGTAAGGGCAAAAAATTTATTTGAAGGAGATACAAAACTTAAATTCGAAAATTTTTCTAATCCTGGAGTTGAATGTGAAATAGCTGTAATTTTGAGTGATGAATATGATTATAAAAAAAAAATATGACAACTTAGAAGATCTAATTTCAAAAGTTGTATCTTCTATAGAAGTTGTGGATGATAGATGGCCAAATTATAAAAAAGAGAGTACTCCTTTACTAATAGCTGATAATTTTTTTTCATCAACGATCGTACATAGCATAGGAGTAGACAAAATAGATTTAAATTCTCTAAAAAATCTCAAGGGAAAGATGAAGGTCAATAACAAAATTATTGGTAATGGTGAAGGTAAAGATATTTTAGAAGATCCATTAAATGCTCTGAAATGGTTCCTTGAATTTAATTTTGAGCAAAATAATGCGCCGCAATCAGGTGATTTGATCTCATTAGGATCCTTAGTTAAAACTTACTGGGTTTCTAAAAATGACACAATTACAGTTGATATTGAAGAATTAGGAAAAATAGAAGCTAAATTTATTTAATAGGAGGGAAATTATGATTATTAAGAGTATAAAAACATTTATTGCTAATCCAGGGAAAAATGAGATTAAAGATAAGGCATTTGGCAAAAATCTTATTTTTATAAAATTAGAAACTGATGACGGCATTATTGGATGGGGAGAGTGTTATTCTCAGAGTGATAGGGATGAACAAATTACATCTCACGTAAAAAAATTAGAGCCTTACATTATAGGATACGATCCAATAAATATTAGAAACTTTGTTTTAGGAGCGTACAGAGATTTTTCAAATAAAAGACCATCAATGGATCTATGGTGTGCTATAAGTGGTATAGAGATTGCTATGTGGGATATTTTAGGTAAGTATTTCAATCAACCTGTTTATAATTTATTGGGTGGAAAAGTAAGAGATAAAATAAAAGTATATGCAAATGGATGGGCAAAAGATTTAGAAGAAAACTCGCTATCTAATAACGCAATAGATATGGTGAAAAACAGAGGATTTACGGCATTAAAATTTGATCCATTTTCAGGACCATGGGAAGAATGGCCCGAAGATGAAATTATTAATCAGGCAGTTGATAGAGTTAAAACTGTTAGAGAGTCAGTTGGACCTACTATTGACATATTGATTGAAGTTCATAGAAGGTTATCAATTTCTAAAGCTCAAATTTTCTCAAATAAAATAGAGAAATATAATCCTTTTTGGATTGAGGAGCCATGTATCTCTGAAAACTTGGATGCTATTAAGGAAGTAAAAAATTCTACTATAATTCCAGTAGTTACTGGAGAAGCCTTATATTCTAGAAATATGTTTCGAGAAGTTATGATGACAGGTTGTGCAGACATTATTAATCCTGATATTTGCAATACTGGAGGAATACTTGAATTAAGTCTAATTGCTTCAATGGCTGAAACTTTTTCTATAGGAGTTTCCCCTCACGGTTGGAACTCTACAGGAGTAGGCGCTTCAGCTGCATTAGCTGTTTCTGCAACAATGAACAACTTTATAATTTATGAATACATGGTGCATGTTGAAGAGTTTTCAAAGAAAATAACTAAGAATCATCCTATAGTTGAAGATAGTTATATAGAATTGAGTACTTTACCTGGTTTATCAACAGAAATAGAAGAGAGCAATTTAACTTTCTATGATGGTGGGAATAATCAAAAAAGAAGTTTTGGAAACCTAAATTAAGACTTAATTATTTTTTGAAAAGTAGATCTTTTCTTAATTTGATCCCAATTCCATAATTGAGGAATAGTTTTTCCATCTGCCCATAGTTCTAATTGATCATAATAATGATTTGAACCAGGGTTGCCAGAGCTTCCTAATGGAACAATCCATCTACTATTTTCCCAGTTACTTGGATCATGAGCATATCTATTAACTGATGCAGCTGTAATCTTAAAATTTTTATCATAGCTTCCAGCTAAAGGAGTATCTCCATCTCCACTTGCAGCTACTTTTTTTGGATTTAAGATTTCTGAATATTCATTAAATTCTGAACTTAAGGGATGTATGTGATTAGTAGTATGTAGTTTACCTAATTTCCAATCTGAAATATCATTACCAAATTTTTCATTCAAAAAAGAAACAGCATCAATAAATGAATTTACTAATAAGTCTTTCCATGAAGAATTTCCAATCAAGAAGCTGTTCTCCAAACCAATATTTTCATTTATTAATGGAGCTAAAAATCTCCTAACATGAGATACTCCACCAACATTATTCCAATTGATTATCTCATCACTTAATGAACCGTAATTTAATGAAATTATTTTTTCTATAAGTTTCTCTTTCATCACCAAATAAATACATGCTTCAAAACTTTCTTTATCAATCTCAAAATCCCAATTGATAAGAGCTTCAAAAGAATTTATTTCAATTTCAGAAAAATCAATCTTAGTGATATCTAATGTTCTTAAGAAAATGATCATCTTTTCTGCAGGAATGGAGAATTTTTGGTTATGCATCTCAAGCATATTTTCTATTCCCATTTTATCTTTACATTTATTGATATATTCAACTAAAACTTTAGCCCTATATTCAGGAGCAAAAGCCACTGACATAAAATGTGGATAGTCAGCATCAACTACTTTTTGATTACATGTAACAACCCATCCTATTTCAGGATTTCTAAGTCGAGGCAATGCATCTCTTGGCACTTCTTGATTTACAATATTGTTAGAATCCCAGCCTTTAGCTATACCCCAATGATGTTGTGGATTTCTAATAGGAACAGCTCCTGCAAATTTATATCCAAAATTTTTATTTTTATCTGCATATGGATAATTATTAGTTCGATCAGTCCATTTATCAAAAGCATATTCAAGTTCATCAGCTGAATTTGAAACCATTGCTTCATAAGCTGAATCAATCCAAAATGTTCCTTCAGATTTTCCACCCGGATCAGATAAAGATAATCCTAAACCTTCACTTGGATCTCCAAAAATTATATTACCATTATAAGTTTCTATTACATCAACATCTATTGATTCAGAATTTCTAGGATTAATCTGCTTAATTGAATTTTTACTATTTATCCATTCATTTTCATAAAAAAATTGAATTTTATTATCCGAATATCTAAGTTTCTCCAAAAATAAATCTTGTGTATCAGCCCCACCATGAGTCATTCCCCAAGCTACGTTTTGATTATGAGAGAAATGCATAAATCCAGGATATCCTGGGATGGTATGCCCCATTCCTTCAAAATCGTCACATTTTAGATGGATTTGATAATAAACATTTGGTGTATCAAGAAATCTATGAGAATCACCTCCAACCAGAGGAAAACCTGACTTAGTTTTTTCGCCAGATATTGACCATCCATTTGATTCGCCTTCAATAGCTCCTATTGATTGAAAATTTTGACCAGCCTCTGTTAATTCTTTTACCGCATTTTCAATTTCACCAGTGTATTTATCTCCTGGTGGTAAAGTTAACAATGCCCCAGGGAAATAACCTGGAATAAGTTTTGCTGCTTTTTCTGGACCTATTTCATTAGCTAATTGGGAGTAAAAAAGCTTACCATTAAAGGATCCTTCAGCAGCATTTCTAATCTTATATACTAAAACTGAATGCCAATTTTCCCATGGCTCTGGTTCAACATTAAGCAATTGATATTCAAATGGCAGGTTATCAAGATTACTTAAGTAATAGTTAACACCTTCTGTAAATGATTCAATCATTTGTTGTGCACTAGAAGAAGCTTTTTTCAAATCTTCTTTTGCGACTATTTCAAAATTTCTTTTTACATTTAATTTATCATTCGAAATAGCCTTTTTACCTAAATATTCAGAGGATCTTCCTAAGCATCTTAATCTATCAAGATCCATTTGAAATAATCTATCTTGTGAAATAGTAATTCCTTGCGCAAAAAAAAGATCATTTGAATCTTTTGCATTTATATGAGGAATACCCCAGTCATCACGATATATAGATATGTCATTATGAATTAAACTTGATGATATCTTTATACTTTTATTATAATCAGGTAAAAATTCTTTAGGATCTAACATCTTTATTTTGGACCACTAGAAATAATACCCGCTACTAAGTCTCCCATTTGACTTGTAGATAACTTATGATCCTGTTCACCAGCTATATCAATAGTTCTATATCCTTCAGAAATAATTTTATTGATAGCATTTTCTATTTCATCAGCTTCTTCATGTAAGCCAAAAGACCATCTCAACATCAAAGATGCTGATAAAAATGATGCTACAGGATTGGCAATATTATGACCTGCTATGTCTGGTGCTGATCCATGAATAGGCTCATATAAAGCTGGTCTACCTCTTCTACCTCGTCTTTTACCAGGAGGTGGAGGAGAAGATGCTAGGCTTGCAGATGGAAGCATTCCCATCGATCCTGTTATAACCGATGCTTCATCAGATAAAATGTCACCTAGGCTGTTTTCGGTCACAATAACATCAAATTCAGAAGGATTTGTTATTATTTTCATTGCAGCATTATCAGCTAACATATGAATCAACTCGACTTCTGGGTAATCTCTTGCTACCTCGTTAGCTATTTCTCTCCATAATCTTCCTGTTTCCAAAACATTCATTTTGTCCAAAGAATGCAATCTTTTTCTTCTAGATTTAGCAAGTTCAAAAGCAACTCTTACTACTCTAGCTATTTCTTTTTCAGAGTAAGCTAAAGTATCAACAGCACGTCTTCCTCGAGTACTTGCACTTCTTCTTTTAGGTCTACCAAAATATAATCCACCAGTTAATTCTCTTACAATAACAAAGTCAACACCGTCTAAATATTCAGGTCTTAGAGGACTTGAATGTATTAATTCTGGATAAACTTTAACTGGTCTCATATTTGCATATAAACCCAATCTTTTTCTTAATGCCAAAATAGCATCTTCTGGCCTTACGTCGGCACTTGGATTATCCCATTTAGGACCACCAACTGCTCCAAATAAAATAGCATCTGAACCTAAAGCTAAATTCATAGACTCAGAAGGAATTGGGTTGTTATATTTGTCTATAGCAGCCCCACCAACTAATGCATGAATGAATTCAAAATTATGATCAAACTTTCTACAAATAGCTTCAAGAACTTTCATAGATTCTGTTGTAACTTCTTTACCTACTCCATCTCCAGCTAATACGCAAACTCTTGCTTCCATGGTTCCTCCAAAAATTGTCCTAAATTCTATTTTATCAACTTTTAATAGAATTTTGAATTAATTGATTATTTTAGTGTGTTTCTTTCAAATTTTTCTATTTCTTCATCAAACTGAAGAGTTATACCAATATCATCTAATCCTTCCAAAATAGAATCTTTTCTAAATTGATCAAAATCAAAAGTTTCTTCAAATCCAAAATCATCAAAAACTTTTTGATTTTCAAGATCTACAGTTATTTTATAAGCATCCATCTTTATAGAATTTGTCATGATTCTATCTACATTTTCACTAGATAATTGAACTGTAATTAAGCCATTTTGCATACAATTATTTCTAAAAATATCAGCAAAACTTGTCGAAATAATAACCTTAAATCCATATTCAGATAATGCCCAAGGTGCATGCTCTCGACTTGAACCTGAACCAAAATTAGGTCCTGCAACTAATACCGATGCTTTAGAATATTTGGGATGATTAAGGATAAAATCTGGATTTGGGACTCCATCTTCTAAATATCTCCAATCATAAAATGCAAATTTACCAAAACCTGTTCTTTCTATTCTCTTAAGAAATTGTTTTGGAATTATTTGGTCTGTATCAACATTTACTCTATCTAATGGAGCAACTATTCCTTCGTGCTTAACAAATTTTTCCATTTTTTCTTTCCTTTCTTTTAATCTTCAAGGGGATCTATTTCAATAGATCCTTCTTTAATATTTTTTATTTCTTGCAATTTATAAACTTCTACAACCATTAAAATTGTCAATATACATAAAATCCCTAGAATTATAGAAGAAAAATACATTAATCTTGTTGCTTCTAAAAATTCACTTAAGTTTTCTGATTTGTATCCCCACAATCTAGTTATGGTTGAAGGATTATACAAACAGCTAAAAAATAAAATTACAAACCAAACTTTAAATTTATTTGGGAAAATACTCCAAGCAGTTCCTTTTTTAAAATCTTTTGAGAAACTTCCTAAATAAATTTCTTTAAATACTTTATAAATTCTAAAGCTTAAAAACAAAGTAGGCAAAAAAATTAATCCAAAAACAACCATATCATTACTGCTTATCCATCTTGAAACAAATATAAATATAAAATATAGAAAAATAGCAAAATAAATCCATACAATTGATTTTTCAGCAGAAATATTAGAAACATATCTTAGAGTTTTTATATTTCTAATAGCCCTATGAAAAAAAGTTCCTAGAGGAAAAAATAGTAAAAACAACAATAGAAACTGTATAACAAATATCAGTTGAGAATTTGATTGAGTGGAATTCATTTGATCAACATAAGATAAAGGCTCATCGCATATACCTTCTAATAATTTCTTTGGATTTTTTGAGTTACAACTAGAAAAATTTTCTTTTTCAGAAAATTCCAATATAGAATCAAAATCTAATGTATTTGATGGAGGGATATTTACTATCCCATCATAAATCCAAGTTTCATATTTTTGTTCATTACTTCTTTCTATAAAGAACATGGAAATACATAAAATAAATGATAAAAGTGATAAGAAGGTTATGAATCTTAAAGGATTTATATTAGTTTCAAATCCATATTTTTTATAAAAATTATTTCTTGCATTATCTAGCTCTTTTTTTGAACCAAAAATCCTTGAAAGTAAACTTACTTGATTATTTTCACTATTTTCAGTTAAGCGTGTAAGACTTGAAGGTTTTTGAAATTTTTTTTTATTCTTAGAACTCAAAAAAACCTACCAATCTCTAACATCAACAAAATGGCCTTCAATTGCCGCTGCAGCAGCCATTTCAGGACTTACAAGATGAGTTCTGCCTCCTTTACCTTGCCTTCCTTCAAAATTTCTATTAGAAGTAGACGCACACCTTTCTCCTGGAGCAATTATGTCAGGATTCATACCAAGACACATTGAGCAACCTGATTCTCTCCATTCAAATCCAGAATCTTTAAAAATCTTGTCTAGTCCTTCTTTTTCAGCTTGTAATTTCGTTACTGTTGATCCAGGCATAATCTGAGCTCTAACTTTCGAGTTTACTTTTTTACCTTCAACAATTTTTGCTGCACTTCTAAGATCTGTAATACGAGCATTAGTACACGAACCAATAAAAACTCTATCTAATTCTATGTCTTCAATTTTTGTTCCTGGCTTAAGCCCCATATAATCAAGAGCATTATTACAAGATTGAGATTCAAGGACTTCTTCATAATCGTCTGGTGATGGGATTGAAGATGAAACGGGTAACACTTGAGAAGGATTAGTTCCCCATGAAACATGAGGTTCTAAATTGTCACAGTCTACTTCTATGTATGAATCAAATTCTGCTCCATCATCTGTTTGAAGTTCATTCCATTCTTCTACAGCTTTTTCCCAATCATTACCTTTAGGGACCTTGTTTCTACCCTTCATCCATTCATATGTAATTTCATCTGGTGCAATCATACCTGCTCTTGCTCCTGCTTCTATAGACATATTGCATATAGTCATTCGACCTTCCATAGAAAGATTTCTAATTGCATTGCCTGTATATTCCATAACGTAACCAGTACCACCAGCTGTTCCTATTTGCCCTATGAGTTTCAAAACCATATCTTTAGCTGTAACACCTTTTTTTAGATTACCTTTAAAGTCTACTTTCATCGTTTTTGGTTTTCTTTGTCTAAGAGTTTGCGTAGCTAAAACATGTTCAACTTCTGAAGTTCCAATTCCAAAAGCTAAAGATCCAAAAGCACCATGAGTTGAGGTGTGAGAATCTCCACATACTATAGTCATTCCAGGTTGCGTATAGCCTTGTTCAGGACCAATTACATGAACAATTCCTTGCTCTTCATCCCAAACATCAAATAATGTTATTCCATTTGATTTACAGTTTTCTCTGATAGTTTCAACTTGTTTTCTAGCAATTTCATCTTTTATTTCTAATGTTCTAGTGTCATCAGTAGTAATATTATGGTCGACTGTAGCAATTGTTAAATCTGGCCTTCTGACCTTTCTATTACTTAATCTCAATCCTTCAAATGCCTGAGGTGATGTTACTTCGTGAACCAAATGTAAATCAATATAAAGAATTACCGGTTGATCTTTAGGTTCTGCAACCAAGTGTTTTTGCCATATTTTTTCAAACATAGTAAGTTTTGCCATAATACTCTCTCCTTTATTAATTTGAAGACTTAATAATCAAATATCTGTTAATTGCATTAACGTACGCCTTTGCACTAGCAAAAATTATATCTGTATCAGATCCTTGTCCTGAATAAATTGTCCCATCTTTTTCAATTCTTATAGTTACCTCTCCAAGAGCATCAATCCCCTCCGTTACTGAAGAAACTGAAAATTCAGTAAGATTTACGTCTTGTTTAGTTATAGAATCAATAGAATTACATACAGCATCAACAGGCCCTGTTCCTGACTTAGAAACACTCTCAGACTCACCATTAGGTAGTTCCAAAGTAATGGAAGCTACAGGATCTCTTTTGTTCCCACAAACTACATCCAAATCTAAAACCTTAAATCTTTCTGTTGTATCTAATTCTCTATGAAATTCACTCATTAAAGATTCAAGATCTTTATCAGTAATTTCTTTTTTTTGGTCGGCTAAATTTTTAAAGCTATTAAAAATCTCTAGTAATTCTTTATCATCTACCTTATATCCTAAATATTCTAATCTAGACTTCAAACCAGCTCTGCCTGAAACCTTAGTCAATACAATCGCATCACCTTTCCAACCAACTTCTTCTGGAAGCATTATTTCAAAAGTTGTTCTTTCTTTAAGAAAAGCATCCTGGTGAATTCCAGATGAATGTCTAAATGCATTTTGACCTGTGACTGCTTTATTGAACTGTATTGGGAAACCAAATATATTAGAAATCAGTCTACTAGATGGTCCTATTTCTGGAGTATTTATATCTGTCTCTACTCCATAATGATCAGGCCTAGTTTTTACTGCCATAATGACCTCTTCTAAAGCAGCATTTCCAGCTCTTTCTCCTAAACCATTAATGCATCCTTCAATTTGTCTTGCACCATTTTCTAGGGCAGATAAACTATTAGCCACAGCCATTCCTAAATCATTATGACAATGAACACTAACAATAGCCTTATCTATATTAGATACATTCTTAAAAACACCAGCAATTAATTCCCCAAATTCTTGAGGATTAGTATAACCAACCGTATCTGGAATATTAACGGTAGTAGCTCCCGCGGCTATAGCATTTTCTAACATCATGTATAAATATTCTGGATCTGATCTTGAAGCATCCATTGGGGAAAACTCTACATCTTGTACTGAATCTCTAGCTCTCTTTACAGCATCTATAGCCATTGACATTATAGATTCTCTATCTTTCTTCATTTGGTGAAGCATATGTATATCTGAAACCGATAAAAATGTATGAATCCTAGGCTTTGAAGCACCCTTTAAACAATCAATAGCCGAATCTATATCTGAAGGTACAGCTCTTGCTAATGTAGCGATAGTTGGTCCTTCAATCTCTAGAGCAATTTTTCTTACTGAAGCAAAATCACCGGGTGAACTAGCAGCAAAACCAGCCTCAATGATATCAACATTTAGCTTTTGTAACTGCGAAGCGATTCTAAATTTATCTTGGGCAGTTAAAGAAGCTCCCGCTGATTGTTCTCCATCACGAAGCGTTGTATCAAAAACTAATAGTTTGTCATTTTTATTATTTTCAACCATTTATATACTCTCAATAATTATGTTGTTGATTCTAGCCAGGGCATCATAGCTCTCAGATCTTTACCAATTTTCTCAACTGGATGACTCAAATCTGCTTCTCTTAATTCGTTATATTTATGTAATCCTTCATCATTTTCTGCAATCCACTCTCTTGCGAATCTACCGCTTTGGATATCATCTAAGACATTTTTCATTGATTGCTTAACAGAATCGTCGATTATTTTTGGACCCACTGTATAATCACCATATTCGGCAGTTGTAGATACCGAGTACCTCATTCCTTCCAAACCACCTTGATAAATCAAATCTACTATGAGTTTTAACTCGTGCAGAACTTCAAAATAGGCAGATTCAGGCTGATATCCAGCTTCTGTCAATACTTCGAATCCTGCTTTAATTAGTGCTGTTACCCCTCCACAAAGTACTGCTTGCTCTCCAAAAAGATCTGTTTCAGTCTCTTCTTTAAAAGTAGTTTCTAATATTCCAGCTCTTCCTCCTCCAATACCTTTTCCATAAGCTAAAGCAGTTTCATAAGCTTTACCTGAAAAGTCCTGATCAACAGCTATCAAACATGGAACTCCTAAGTCTCTTTCAAAAACAGCTCTAACTCTATGTCCTGGGGCTTTTGGAGCAATCATAACAACATCTACATTTTCAGGAGGCTTAATTTCTCCATAAAGAATTGCAAAACCATGGGCAAAAAGTAAAATATCGCCTTCCGACAGATTTTCTTCTATATCCTCATTAAATACCTTTTTCATTGAGGGATCAGGGATACAAAGACTTATAAGTTGAGAGTTTTTTACAGCATCTGAAATGCTATATACTTCAAATCCATCATGTTCAGCTTGTTCTTTAGATTTAGATCCTTCATAAAGTCCTATAATCACATCAAATCCTGAATCTTTAAGATTTTGCGCATGAGCATGGCCTTGAGAGCCATAACCAATAACAGAGATTCTTTTATCTCTTAGTATTTGATCGTCTATATCTTTGTCATAAAATAACTTTGCCATTTTTTTCTCCTATTTTTATACTGATCCTGATTCATTTTCATCAGAAATGTATATATTTGATTGATTTGTTACACTAAATTCACCATCTTCTAAACCTACTTTTGTTGTACCTCTGAGAGTAGCAATTCTACCAGTTCGCATGATTTCTAATACTCCAAATTGATCCAATAGTTCTACAAAAGAATCTATCTTTGATTTACCTCCAGCAATTTCAAATGTCATATTATTTATACCAACATCAACAACATTTACTCTAAAGATTTTAGATAGTTCTAATATTTCTACTCTTTGAGAAGGTTTACATGAAACCTTTATTAGAGCTAATTCTCTCCATACTGTATTTTTTTCACTTATATCTGAAGCTTCAACAACATCTATCAATTTATTTAATTGAGAAGAAATTTTCATTACAGAATTTTCAGAGCCTGCTACAACAAATGTCATTCTGGAAAATCCATCTTTTTCTGAATGCCCCACAGCCAAGCTTTCTATGTTTACACCTCTTCTTCTAAAGAGACCTGAAATTCTAGCTAAAACACCTGGCTTATCATGAACTAAAGCTATAATCGTTCTTCTATGTAGTCCGTCATTCATCATTTGTTTTTATCCTCCTCGATTAGCTGATCTACACTTCCACCAGCAGGTATCATAGGATAAACATAATCTACTTTTTCTATAACAAAATCAACAATTACTGGTCCATCATGATTATTCGCTTCATTAATAGCAGATTGTAAATCATCTTGATTTTCAACCCTTATTCCTTTTATTCCATATGCTTCTGCAAGTTTTACAAAATCAGGATTACCTGTATATGTTTCTGCATTTCTTTTTCCTTGGTAAAACATATCCTGCCATTGGGTTATCATGCCTAAATGATTATTATTTAATATCGCATACTTAATAGGTAATTTATTTTCTGCAACAGTAGCTAATTCACCTATTGTCATTTGGAATCCACCATCACCACATATTGACCAAACCGTATCATCTGGTGATCCTACTTGTGCACCAATTGCACTTGGTATTTCATAGCCCATAGTTCCTAATCCACCTGATGAAAGCCAAGTATTTGGTTTCGTAAATTCATAATGTTGAGCAGCCCACATTTGATGCTGTCCTACTCCAGTACAAATAATAGCATTACCCTTAGTAATGTCAGATAAAGTTTTTATTACCTGTTGTCCTAATAAACTATCTGATTCAGGTATTAAAAGAGAAGGATGTTCAGCTTTAATGTGCTCTACTTGTTTGAGCCAATCAGTATGATTTTGAGTATTAAGTTTTGGGTTTAATAAATTCAATACTTGGTCAATGTCACCTACAACAGGTGCATCTATTTTAACTGTCTTATTAATTTCAGCAGGATCAATGTCAATATGAATTTTTTTAGAATTTTTACCAAATCTTTTTGCATTACCTACAATTCGATCATCAAATCTAGATCCTATACCGATTATTAGATCTGCTTCATCAAGAGCTATGGATGCATAAGCCATTCCATGCATACCAGGAAATCCGGCAGACAAAATGTGATCTTCAGGGAAAGAAGAAATCCCAAGTAAGGTTGTCACAACAGGTATTTGACATCTTTCAGCCAATTCTAAAAGCCTTTCTTGAGCTCTAGAAATAATAACTCCATGCCCTGCAAGTATTACAGGTTTTTTTGATTCATTTATTAGCTCTATAGCTTTCTCTATTTGTGATTCATCAATTTCTGGATAAGGTTTATATCCTGGTAAATTAATTTTTGAATCTTTTTTATAGTTATAATCTGATAATTCTTCAAAAACGTCTTTAGGTATATCGATTAAAACAGGACCTGGTCTACCTGTTTTTGCAATATAAAAGGCTTCATGAATTATTGGACCTATATCCGATGCTTTCATAACTAAATAGTTATGTTTAGTAACTGGCAAAGTAGCTCCAGTTATATCAGTTTCTTGAAAAGCATCTGTTCCAATAGCAGGTCTTCCTACTTGACCTGTTATAGCAACAACAGGAACAGAATCCATCATTGCAGTAGCTAAGCCTGTGATTAAATTTGTTGCTCCTGGACCTGAAGTAGCAAATGCTACTCCAACTTTTCCAGTAGTTCTTGAATATCCATCAGCAGCATGACATGCACCTTGCTCATGCCTGGTTAATATATGCCTTATTTCAGGAAAATTATTTAATGTTCCATACAAAGGCAAAATTGCTCCACCAGGAATGCCAAAGACTGTATCGACACCCTCTTTTATTAGAGCTTTACAAACTATTTCACTTCCTTTGAATAAATCTTTTTTCATGAAATTCTCCATTAATTTAATTAAAAAAACTCGCCCAAAAGGACGAGATTACCCGCGGTACCACCTTAATTGCACTTTTTGTGCCTCTTATTTAAACTTATCGTAGTTTTCAACGTTTCTTCTTACTAATTTCAGAAGAACCACTCCTAGGCGAGTTCATTAATCTTTAATATTGATTTTCAGAAGCCATCAACTCTCTTTTACAGTTAGAAAAGAATTAATTACTACTCCTATTCATAGCGTTCATTCTATTATATAACTATATAGATCAAATAGCTATTAATCTGATAAATTACACCTAATGAAAATAAATAAATTAGATAATAATAATAATCAACAAAAAAGAGCTTTTTTCAACTTTATTTCTAAGCTTGATAATCATGGATATACTTCGTTCCCTAAAGATTATAATGTTTTCAAAAAACTTATAGATAATACAAAACCTGAAATTTTTATAATCTATGACAAGGAATCTATAATAAATTATTTTTATATAGTTGATGAAAATTTAATAAATAGAACAATAATTCAAACATACGATACTAATCATCTATTTAGTTTTGAAGAAATCAAAAAAAACTTAGATTTTTCTAACTCTATTGAGATTGGTGTTAGAGATAGTGAGAATAACAAACCTAAATCAAAAATAAAATTTAATGTATCTAATACTTATAATTTCATGGAGTTAAAAAAAGAAAATCTAGTTGATGTTAAAAATAATTTCAACAAAAACAATTATCAGAAAAAATTATTTGATATAAAAAGTGATCTTGAAAACCTAACTAATATTCAAAATGAATGCTTTGAAAATCATCACGGCTATCAAAAAAATAATCCTGATGAAATAAAAAAAGAATTAGATTTACTTAATTCTGATAATGAGAGTTATTACATATTAGGAATCATAGATAAAAATCAAAAATGGGTGGGTTACTCATGGTCAAACTATAACTTAAATTCGAAAGCAGCTAAATTATCAATGTGTGGTTCGGTAAAGAATCATAGAAATAATGGAGTTGCAACAGAAGCTATTAAATCTTCAATAAACCACTTGTTTAAAATAGGTTGTGAAAAAATTCAACTCGAAGTTGATCATAAAAATAACTCAGCAAAAAAAATATACTTAGAAATGGGATTTGAAATTTATGATAATTTAAGGTGGTATGAAATTATATAAATTTATTGAAAGTTTTTTCTAAAACTGAATTCCATTCAAGGTTTTTTATTATATCTAAATTATTCACTTTATATGTTTCTTCTTTTTGAAAAAACATCTCCAATTTATCTGCAAAATTCTCAGGAGTGATGTCTTCAGCTAGAATTCCATATTTCCCATCTTCAAGAATATCTTTCATTCTGCCGACTTGTGATGCTAATACAGGGGTTTGAGTGGCTGAAGCTTCTAAACACACCAAACCAAAAGTTTCAGATCTAGAAGGAATCATGACAATATCTGCAGCATTGTAACAATAATTTAATTCTTTTTGAGATAATGATCCAAGCCAAACAACAGAGTCAGAAATTTTCATTTTATCTAATTCTTTGATTAGTTTTTTTTGCTCTTTAGATCCTACATCTCCTCCTACTATCAAAAGTTTATAATTTTTATTATTTTTATTTGATAAATTAATCACTTCAATAGCTATATCTAAACCCTTAAGATAATCTAGCCTTCCAACAAAAAGTATAAGTTTTTCATTTTGATATAAATCTAAATAATTTCTAGCTTTAACTTTGGGAATAGAATAAAATACATCATCTTTATAACCAGGAGTTGATTCGATAATTTGAGAAGTTTTATAACCATATTCACTTAATAAAACTTCTTTTTCTAGGTCTGAAAAAGCTAAAACATAATCAAAAAAATCATAAAACTTTTTCTCTTCTTCAAATCTTTTATTATCAATTTTATATTGTTCGTTATGAATTTTTTTTAGAAATTCTAGAGTATGTGATATGTTGATTTTGGGGATATCAGATGAATCAAAAAAATCCTTTGCAAAGGTTCCAGATGTCCAATAATTTGAAATAAGTAAATCAGTCTCATTTTTTATAGATTCTATTTCTTCGCTGGATTTATCTAAATTATTTATATGAATAATTTTAAGATTTTCTTTATCTTCTAATTCACAATATTCGTGAGAACTAGTAATAAATATAATTTTGTGATTTTTAGATAATAGAAAAGTTATAAGATTATCAACATAAATATTAAGACCACCAGCATTACCAATACCAATTTTTTGACCAAAACAAGAATGAATTGAAAGAATTGTAATGGTTTTTTCCATCATTTTCTTTCCAGTAATATAGAATAAACTTTTTTGTCTATTCCTCCTAAATCATACTTATATCTTTCATTTCCTCTCATAAAATCAAAAATTTTATACTTATTCTCTATAGATCTTTTAATAGCAAACAAATGATTAATTAAGCCAGTTGAATGTTTTATATATTCTGGATCGAATCCTGAATTATACAAATATCTAATATTGTTTTGTGAAAAGGATATCGAGCATGCTACAGTTTGATTTTCAATTTTCAAATAAGAATATAGTAGATTATTTTCAGATAAAAATTTGTATATCAGTTCCTTAAAAAACTTCTCTCTATCATTATTCATAAATATATTTTTTTCATTAGAACTAAGTCTATGTAATCGAATGAAATCTTCAAATATTTCTTCAAAATTATCTATCGAATTATGATCTCCTGAAGTATATTCAAAGTTTTCTTCAAAACGTCTTATTTTTCTTTTGATCTCATGCCTTCTTTTTTTACTTAAATTCATAAGATATTCTTCCCAAGTTTCTGGGAGTAAAAGATATGGAGAAACATCTTCTTCTTCTATATTCACATCGTATAAATTTTCTAATTCACTATTTCTGAAGTTTGAAAAGAAATCAGAATCTTCACTTATTGAATATAAGGATAATTTTGATATTTTAGTTTGAAAAATCTTATTTAATAAATCTAAAAAATCTTCTATATTATTATTTTTAGAAAGAAGATTATTATAGTCAACTACATCTTTATCACCTATAAATGTTGCATGATCTTTCAAAATCTTTATGGGGATAAAAAAATTCTGATTATATACAAGCTGATAGTTATAGTTTTTATCAAAATTATTAACCCAAATTTTTTTCCATGAAAATTTGTCAAAAGGAGTTATATCTATAGACTTTGATTCAAAATCTTCCCATTTATTAATATCTAATTCCTCAAATTTCAATCTTAAAACATCCTTTTGAAAATATTGGTTGATGATCCACTTAGAATTGCTTTTTTAATTGATTCAGAACTAGAACTTGTTTTTATGATTTTAGATTTAAGATATTTCTGAGCATTTTCAGGATCTTTCAAACCATTTCCTGTCAATATACAAACTATTTTTTTATTTTTTACATCAAGTCCATTATTAATCTTTTTCAATAAGCCTGCAAAAGAAGCTGCAGATGCTGGCTCACAAAAAATACCTTCATGTTTAGCAATAAGAGACTGTGCGGATATAATTTCTTCATCAGAAACTTTGAGAAATTCACCTTGAGAANCATTAACCGCTTCTTTTGCTAAGTCAGAACTNGCTGGATTTCCAATCCTAATTGCTGTTGCTACAGTACTAGGATTTTCAATTATTTTTCCATCTACTAGAGGTGCAGAATTTTCTGCTTGAATTCCAAAAAAAGTAGGAATGTTTTTTATTTTTTTTCTTTCTAAATATAATTTATATCCCATAAAATATGAGCTTATATTTCCAGCATTGCCTACTGGCATAAACTGATAATCNGGAGATTGATTTAGTTCATCAACTATTTCAAAAGATCCTGTTTTTTGGCCTTCTAATCTAAAGGGGTTAATTGAGTTAACTATTTCAAAATCCATCGAATCAGAAATCTGTTTAACTGCTTCAAGAGCTTGATCAAAATTACCTTTAATTGATACTATTTGTGCTCCATAAGCCATGGCTTGAAGTAATTTTCCAACAGCAATTTTACCACTAGGTATTATTACAATTGTTTGTAAATTATATCTAGCTCCATAAGCTGCCGCGGATGCAGAAGTGTTACCAGTTGAAGCACATATAATTTTAGATTTTTTTTTCTCTAAAGCCTTTGCTACTGCTAAAAACATACCTCTATCTTTAAATGATCCNCTGGGGTTGCAACCCTCAAGTTTGAAGTATAAATCACAATCATATTTCTCACTAAAATTTAGTGATTTTACTAAAGGAGTGAAACCTTCTCCCAGTGATACCATTGGGGTAGAGCTATTTACAGGAAGAAAATCTTTATAATGGTCAAATAGAATTTTTTTCATTTAAAAAATATACTGGATAAACATAGTATATAATATTTATTGCTTCAAAGTTTCAAGATTATTTTGCTGTGTTTCATCANTTTGAATTTCTAAAAATTCAGAATTTGAGGCAATTAATACTTTATTNTTAATCCAGTTATAAATATCGCTATCTATATCCATCCAAAGATTATACTCTTCAGTGAAAGAATTGATAAATTTTTCAAATTCTAAATCTGCTAAAATTTCAAAATTTTTATTATCTATTTCCCTAGCTTCTGAATATTCAGAAATATAGTAAAAAGAATATATTTTGTCTGTAGCATTTCTATAAGGTATATCAAGTAATTTATTTGTTTCTACAGTATTATTATCATCAAGAGAAGCAAATATAATTTTATCCATCTCTTTATCTACACCTCTAGGAATCCATCCTAGATTTCCTTTTGTTCTTAACACTTCCTTATCTTCGGAATACTCTAATGCTATTTGTTCAATGTCAGCTCCCATAGTAAGTTTTCTATCAATGGAGTTTATAACAGACAAATCAGGANTTTCAAAAACTAATTCATAAACATTTACTTGTGGTTGAATTCTTGATAAATCTCTTGCAACTACATCTCTAAGTTGTTCTCTAAACATAGTTCTTTGAACATAATCTTTATATTCTTGATCACTTAAACCCGTTTTATTTAGAAACTGGCGATAAGATTCTTCAACATTTTTTTTATATTCTTCAGAATTTACACTTTGACTATCAGAAATATAACCCATCAAAAATTCAATCCTTTGGTCAACCTGATCATTAGTAACAGTTATTCCATATTTTGGGGCAACTTGATAAGCCAATTCAGCTTCAAGTATTACTCTCAAGGCTTCAAATAAAGAGTTTCCTATTTCAAATTCCATNCCTAGATCTTCACTGATTCTTTGATTAAATCTTATGAACTTAACCACATCACCCCTGGTATATTTCACATCAGCTACTCTGACTGCATCCTGCATTGGTGGGATAACATATCTGTTGACATAAAAGAAAACTAAAATAAAAAAAAGAATAATAAAAAAAGAAAAACCTATATAGAAAAATGGTCTAAGAAAAATAGATTTACTTTTATTTGTTTCTAAAATTTCAAACCTAGTTTGACCTTTGGTTCCTGTGATACTTCTCTTACCAATCTCAAAAGATGAATTATCTTGGTCGGGCTCAGGTGTATTATTGTCNTTAACCATATAAACTCACATGAATACTTGGAGAAGAAATTAAGATTTAGGAATCCTCAGATTTGGTTTCTTCGGTTGATTCTTCAGCTTTAGTTTCTTCGGTTGATTCTTCAGCTTTANTTTCTTCGGTTGATTCTTCAGCTTTANTTTCTTCNGTTGATTCTTCAGNTNNANTTTCTNNNNAACTCATGATCATGAGA
>NHDX01000015.1 GCA_002171675.1 Chloroflexi bacterium TMED70
AGGCCACTAAAACTAAATTCACTATTATCTTTCAACCAAGATCTTGGTAATGTATAATTTTTCGACACTGATTTTTTTGCCCAGTTCTCTATTATTGGGCCACCTGGATAGCCTAACCCAAGTATTCTAGAAACCTTATCGAAGGCTTCTCCTACTGCATCATCTCTTGTTTGTCCTAACATTACAAAGGAATCATAATCTTTCATCAAAACAAGTTCTGTATGACCTCCTGAAATTATCAATGAAATACAAGGAAAAATATCTCTTTTAGAAAAATCAAATTTATCTTCATCTATGAAGCAAGCACTCACATGACCTTCAAGATGATTTACTCCTATCAAAGGTATGTCAAGCGAAGAAGAAAATCCTTTAGCAAAATTTAGTCCCACTAATAAAGAGCCCGCTAAGCCTGGTCCATTAGTTACTGCGATTGCTTCTATATCAGTTAACTTTAATTTTGAATTTATGATTGCTTGCTTTACAACCTTGTGAATATTAATTATATGAGCCCTTGAAGCTAATTCAGGTATGATTCCTCCATAAGGCGCATGGGTTTCAATTTGAGAAGCTACGACATTAGCTAAAATCTGTCCGTCTTGATCAACAATTCCACATGCAGTCTCATCGCAAGAAGTCTCTATTCCAAGGATTGGCATTTTTTTCCTTAATTAAATCTTTGATTTAGGAGTTTAAATATATATTAATTTTAATTAATTTAGTCTAATTAAAGTATGACACAAAAAAATATTACTAAAAAAAAGTTTTTTTTTCTATTTGCTTTGCTTGGTATATTTTTTTCATTCTTTCAACCAACATGCGGAGCTTATACTAGAGTAAGTGGCTCTGGAGACGGTTGTCCAGATTGGCCAACATGTTTTGGTTCTTGGGTTCCACCCTTCAATGATATTCATGCAGTAATTGAGTGGAGTCACAGGACATCAGGAACTCTTTTTGGATTAGTTTCTATAATGCTAGTAATCTTATCTTACGTTGTTTATAGAAAATACAATGTTACTGTAAAAATTTACATAGCAACATTATTCCTGATTATCATTGTTGGAGGCATAGGTGGTGTTGTAGTGCTTTCTGAACTAGATCCTGCTATCAGAACTGTCCACTTAGCTGGTGCCCAAACAGTAGCTGCTTTGATGGTTGCTGCTTTTGTTATAGAGAATATAAGCAATGATGTAAAAATTGACAGGAAAATAAAAATAATGGCTATTATAACTGCATTCTTAGCTATTACATCTCTATTATCTGGAGCTTACGCAGTTTGGCAAGGAGCTGGAGCTGTTTGTTATAAGTGGCCACTATGCAGTGATTATATTATTCCAAAATATACTAATCAGTGGATTCACATGATACATAGATTGATTTCTCTTGGATTAGTATTACATATCTTAAGACTTTCCTACTATCTGATAAAAGATTATTCAAATACAACTATAGGAAAATTTGGGATTTTACTTTTAGCAAGTGGAATTCTTCAAACTATTATTGGGGCATCAATTCCTATTTCAGAATTTAGTATTTGGTCTAGAACTTTACATTTGGGTCTAGCTACAATAGTTTGGATGATTTCTTTTTCTATTATAATCATCATTAGNAATGCAAAACCAAAAGATTATANTAAANNCCAATAAATCTATTATTAAGTCAGCNAAAGATTATTTTCTTCTGACAAAACCTAGGGTANTNACNCTTTTAATTTTTACNAGTGTAAGTGGTGCATTCTTAGCAAAACAAGGTTTCCCAAATCCNTTAGANTTNTTAGGNTTNCTCATAGGAGGCTANTGNTCTTCNGGCTCNGCNGCTACATTAAATATGTACTTNGAAACTGATGTTGATCAAAATATGGGCAGAACNAAAAATAGACCTATAGCTGAAGGGACTATATCTCNTAATAAAGCTCTAGTTTTTGCAATTATNNTAGCATTAGCTTCNTTTCTAAGCTTNTANNTNTTAAATAATCTTTTAGCTGCAGTTTTAGCATTNCTTGGTGGTTTTTTTTATGTTGTNATTTATACTCTATATTTAAAGAAACGNACNGTNCAAAATATAGTAGTTGGTGGAGCNGCAGGAGCTTTCCCTCCATTAGTCGGCTATGCAGCAATCAGTAATACTATTACCTTAGAGGCTATATANCTTTTTGTAATAATATTTTTNTGGACACCACCACACTTCTGGGCATTAGCAATAATGATAAAAGATGATTACGCTAAAGCAAAAATACCTATGTTACCTGTAGTTAAGGGTGTAGAAAACGCATCGCTGCAAATTTTACTTTACAGCGTTTTATTAATACTTATAACTACACTTACTGTTTTGGTATCTTCCGTTTTAGGAGGTATTTATCTAATATCTTCAATTATCCTAGGTTTGATTCTGGTTTATAAATCATTCAAGCTTTATAAAACATTAGAAAGAAAAGAAGCTGTTTCAACATACAAATTTTCATTACTATATCTATTTGTATTGATGGGCGTAGTTATGATAGATAGCTCAATAAATTTTATTGAGTTTTAAGAAATTAACTTTTAACCTGTTCAACTAAATTCTTGAAATCTTCAGGTTCTCTGATTGCTAATTCAGCAAGAGACTTTCTGTCAATCAGAATATTCTTTTGAGTTAGAAGATTTATAAATTTAGAATAAGACAGTCCGTGCAATCTTGTTGCGGCATTTATCCTAGTAATAGATAAACTTCTCATGTCTCTTTTTTTCAAATGCCTATGTTTTGTCGAGTAATTTAAAGCATGCGTAAGAGATTCTTTAGCTGCTCTAATTCTTGTCCTACTAGCTCCTCTATGCCCTTTTACTTGGCTTAGGATAGCTTTATGTTTTCTCCTAGTGGTAATTCCACCTTTAACTCTTGACATTTATTTCCTTCTGTTAAGTTATATTAGATTCTTTATTTTATCTGATAATTTTGTAGAATCTAGCTCTACTTTACCACCAAATAATCTTTTAACTCTTTTGGCCTTTTTTCTTCTTAGGTGACTTTTGGGACCCTTTGTTCTAACCAGTTTCCCTGAACCAGTTACATGAAATCTTTTTTTTGCAGCTTTGTTTGTTTTCATTTTAGGCATAATTTATATAAACCTATTCTTTCTCTTTTTCTTTATTTTTCATTGTTCCTTGAGGTAATGCTGGAGATACAACTAAACTTAATGTTCTCCCCTCGTTGGAAGGTCTTTTATCAAGCTTTGCCATATCTTTCACACCTTCAGCTACAGATCTTAAGACTTTCATAGCAAAGTCTGGATGAGCAGCTTCTCTTCCTCTAAGCATTACAGCAACTCTTACTTTTGATCCATCATCAAGCAAAGATCTGACTTTCTTGATTTTCAACTCTACATCATGTTTTGATGTACCAGGTCTTAATCTTACTTCTCTTTGAGTTTGAGTTGTTTTGCTTCGATTTTTTTTATCTCTTTTAGATAAGTTATATTTAAATTTTCCGTAATCTAATAACCTGCAAACAGGAGGGTCTTGATTGGGTGAAACTTCAACAAGATCTAGTCCATTATCCATAGCCATTTGTAAAGCTTCAGTTGTTTTCAAAATTTTAGAATTAGATTGATCATCACCAGAAATCAATCTAACTGAAGAAGATCTGATTCTCTGATTTACCCTATATTCTTTGGCTATTTTTTTCTCCTAATGTAAGTATTATTTTTTAAAAATTTACTAGTCTATGGTAACACAAGAATTGTCCACTTTATAAGAAAAAAAAATTTATTTCTATGTAAATAATTTTTTTTTTATATTCTTGTGATAGGATTTTACTATACAGTTTCTTCACAAAAAATTCACATTTAGGCTGTAAAATTATCATAAATAAGTAGAAATAATATGAATAAAAAATTACTAAATAATAGCTTAACCTACATCATCGCAGGACTTCTGCTAGTTGGAGCATTCTATTTTTTTCTTGGTAATTCCTTTGACTCTTCTGAAGAAAAAGATCTTGGCCATCTTGTTAGAATATCTAAAGGTGCAGAAGGAACTGCATATCCAGTTAATATTGAAGTTAGTGGAGACAAACTTACTTATAGTAGAAATGGTGAATTTTTTAAAGCCAGCAAAGAACCCGGAACAAGTGTTTACGAAATAATGTCAGCATCTGGAGTAGATCCTTCNGCTTACTCTGTTCANGTTAAAAATGGNGGNGGTATAGGTACTATTTTTTCAATACTTATAGGTCTCCTNCCTTTCATACTTATGTTTGGTTTTCTATTTTTTATNATGCGTCAAGCNCAAGGGTCCGGAAGTAGTGCTATGAATTTCGGAAAAAGCAAAGCAAAAATGTTTGTAGGNACAAAAGCAAATGTAACTTTTTTTGATGTTGCAGGATTACCTGAGGCTAAAGAAGAGTTAGAAGAAGTTGTTGAATTTCTAAAATTCCCTGATAGATTCACTTCAATAGGAGCTAAAATTCCATCTGGAGTTTTACTTGTNGGTCCTCCTGGAACTGGTAAGACTTTGCTTGCCAGAGCAGTAGCAGGNGAAGCAGGTGTTCCTTTCTTTTCCATCTCAGGATCTGAGTTTGTTGAAATGTTTGTTGGTGTTGGTGCATCACGAGTTAGAGACCTTTTCACTCAAGCTAAAAGGCATTCTCCTTGTATTATATTNGTTGATGAAATTGATGCAGTTGGAAGGCACAGAGGAGCTGGGCTCGGTGGAGGNCATGACGAAAGAGAACAGACATTAAATCAAATACTTGTTGAAATGGACGGTTTCGAAAAAAATAATAACGTTATTGTTATTGCAGCAACTAACAGACCAGATATACTAGATCCTGCTCTACTAAGACCAGGTAGATTTGATAGAAGAGTTACAATTGATAACCCTGATGTGAATGGTAGAACAGAGATACTAGGTGTTCATGCCAAAGGAAAGCCGATAGATACTAAAGTNGATCTTTCTACAATAGCAAAACAAACACCTGGTTTTTCAGGTGCAGATTTAGCTAACTTAATTAACGAATCAGCTTTANTGGCTGCTAGAAATAATGCAAAAAAAATCTACTTAGCAGATCTAACAGAAGCTATTGATAGAGTATCAATCGGACCTGCTAGAAAGTCTAAGGTGATTAGCGATAAAGAAAGAAAACTTGTTGCATATCATGAAGCAGGACATGCTGTAGTNTCTTATTNTATGCCCGAAGGNAAAACAGTAGGAAAAATAACTATCGTTTCTAGAGGACATGCAGGTGGATTCACTAGATATGAACAAGAAGATCAATCCTTAATGACAAACGTTGAATTAGAAGCAATGATTGCATCCTTAATGGGAGGAAGAGAAGCNGAATTTCTGACTGAAGGAGTCTTAACAACTGGTGCTTCTAATGATTTTGAACAAGCTACTAGAATTGCTAGAGAAATTGTTATGAGATATGGAATGATTCCCGAATTAGCACAAAGAACTTATGGTAAAAAACANCAAGCAGTATTCTTAGGTAGAGAACAAAATGAAGAACAAGATTACTCTAATGAAACTGCAGTCAAAATAGATAANGAAATTGATAAGCTACTAACTCAAGGTAAGAAGAATGCTAATAAAATACTTANAAAGCAGAACGCAGAACTAGAGTTACTAGCTAATGCATTATTGAAATATGAAACTTTAGACGCTGATCAGTTTAAGGATCTTATGGAAGGNAAAGAAGTTGATTTCNCTAATGTAGTTATTCCTAAAGAAAGAAAAACTGAAAAAAGTTCAGCTAAAAGTAAGCCAAAAAAAGGGTTTCCTGAACCTCAATCTTCATGATAATTTTTGAAAATACCAATTATAAAATTCAAAGTTTTATATCTGGTATGCTCAGTAATAATTCGTATCTTATAACTTCAAAAGCTTCTNATAAAAATATAATTATTGATATTCCCTATATTCCAAGAGATTTGTTTTCTAAAATTCCTAGAGACCCTATGAATAAATCTAACAATATAAAAAATACAATAGGCATAATTACTCATGGTCATTTTGACCATATTGAAGGAATTGATTTTATAAAAGATAGATANGGTGAAATAGAAATTTTTATGGGCTTTGAAGATTCCAAATACTTAGATTACTCTGGCAAAATAACTAAATTAAGATCACAAGAAAAGATTATTCATGAAGATATTCAACTTGAAATAATTTATACNCCTGGGCATTCTCAAGGCTCTATTTGCCTATACTTTGATGTCAAAGAGAAAAAATATTTATTTTCAGGAGATACTTTATTTCCAGGTGGNCCTGGAAAAACAACTAGTTATTTAAATTTTAAGAAAATCTATGAATCTATATCAAATAAAATTTATAAATTACCAGATGAAACAATTATTTTACCAGGTCATGGTTCAGGTANTTCAATTGAAGAATCAAAAAAAGAATTTCATAGTTTTGAACTTAANGGACATATTTTTGGTGATATCACTTGGAAAAANTAAGCCNTCTATCAAATAAAAAATTATTAGATCTTATCTTTTTTGTAAGTTCAATAATTTATATACTAACCTTAGATNGATACATAATAAATTTATTGAAATATTTTTTTAGNGGAAAAAATATCGATTTGATTGATTTTTTATTTTTTTCACTTTTTAGTTTANTTTCATATATCTCAATAAAATATTGGGCAAAAATAATAAATATTTCAAATCAAATGGTTAATATNTTATTNTTANGTATTACAGTCCTTTCTATTTTTAAAATAATTTTTAGCTCTGATTCAATTGAAATATTAATGGATGTAATAATTTTAGATTTTGGAGCAATTTATGTTATTTATGAAATAGTAAAAAGATATCACGTAAAGCCTGATCTATGGCTTGGCATAAACAAGTTTAAAATTGAAAATTTACGTTATGNTGGATTTTATTTTATTGCTTGGCCTGTAATAATTATTTGGTCACAGATAATTGAATTTTTTGACTTAGATTTTTTNAAAAGTACAAATTATTCAGAAGAAATTTTCTCTTCTTTGAATAATAATTATTTAGNTATATTTATAATGGCTTGCATAGTAGCCCCAATATGTGAAGAAATAATATTCAGAGGATATTTTTTTCGAGTCTTAAAAGAGAGATTTAATTTATTATTCGCAATTATTACAAATTCAATATTTTTTGGATTAATTCATTTCGAACCATCGGCTATAGTTCCTGCAACTATTCTTGGAGTGTCTCTTACATTAATTAGGCTTAAGGCCAAAAGNTTATTGCTTCCTATAACAATCCANGCTTTACATAATCTTTTGGCATTTATAGTTACTTATCTAACACTATAATAGTAATTAGGAGTTACTTTTGATATCAAATACTATAAAAGCTAATAATAAAACAGCGATAATACCATTTATTACTTGTGGCTACCCTGATGTAAAAAATTTCATAAAACTTTTGATATCAATAGAAAAATCTGGTGCAAGTGTAATTGAAATTGGAATGCCTAACAGTGATCCTTTAGCTGAGGGNCTAACTATTCAATATTCCAGCACCATTGCTATACAAAATGGTATTAATACTCAAAAATGTCTTGAAATTGTGTCAAAGGCTAGAGATGAAGGACTTAGTATACCTGTTGTATTAATGGGTTACTACAATAATGTTTTAGCGTACGATATAAAAAAATTTTGTAGCGATGCAAAAAATTCAGGTGTTAATGGTTTGATTGTTGCNGATTTACCAATATTTGAAGCTTCACCTATTATTGAAGAAACTGAAAAAAACGGTATTTCTTATGTNCCNCTACTTTCAGTAAACTCGTCAAAAGAAATAATCGAAAGTGTCTCTAAAATTGCAACNGGCTTTATNTATTGTGTTTCTGTATTAGGGATAACTGGAGAAAGAAAANTAACATTTGATAGAGTTGAAAAATTAGTAGAAACAGTAAAAAAACTCACTGATATCCCNNTAGCAGTTGGCTTTGGAGTATCAGATAAATCAGATGTAGAAAATATTGGAAAATTTGCTGATGCAGCAATTATTGGATCNGCATTNATTAATAGATTAAAAAATTGTAAGAATGATAATATTATAAAAACAGCAGAAAGCTTTATAGAAAGTTTAGTTGAATAAATGAAGAGGGAAAAATGTTGGTAAGGGGTATTAGAGGGGCTACAACTGTTAGCCAAAATACAAAAGAAGATATTGTTAAAGAAACTTCAACTTTACTTAGCGAAATGATTAGTGCTAATNAAATAAATACGGAAGATATCGCTTCAATAATTTTTACAACAACTTTTGATGTTACATTAGAATTTCCTGCGGTAGCTGCTAGAGAAATTTTGTCCCTAAATACTGTTCCTTTATTAAATATGCATGAAATAAATAATCCAGATGGACTAGAAAAATGTATAAGAGTNCTAATTCANTGGAACACAAATAAAAGTCAAAAAGATATTAAGCACGTGTATCTAAATAATGCAACTAANCTTAGAACAGATTTATAAACTTAATAGTTATGAGAATTATATAAAATGATTCGAATNAAAATAATTTTATTCATTCTAATAATGCTNGGNATTTCATATATTTTAGATAGAATAACTCGTTCAAAATTTGATGATAAAAAAAACTTAAGGTTTATTTTTTTCTCGACTATTCTTTCATCTTCAGCTTTGATAATCGCGTTTGTTTTGTTCTACCTTATTTCATAAGTATAAATCTCTTTTTTACCAAAATGTTAGAAATTAAGATAAACTAGANTAAGGTAAATTAAAATGAACAAGAATTATTACACATATTATTATTTTAGGCTAACAGAGTCTTTTTAATTGTGTAATTTTTACCAAGTACTTAAAAGGCTCTAATAAAGAGCCTTTTTTTTATTAATAGCAAAAAGTATATAAAAAGGTAATATCATGAAAAATATACAGAACTTAAATATTAGAGAAATAGCGAAGCTACCATCTCCTGATGAATTTATAAAAAATATTCCATTATCAAACTCTCAGTCAAACTTAATTATGGAATCTAGAAAAGTTATTGAAAATATCTTANCTGGTAAGGACGATAGGATATTATTGTTAGTTGGTCCTTGCTCNATTCATGATAGAAATCTAGGTATAGAGTATGCAAAACGACTTAGAGATTTAGCGGAAAAAGTTAAGGATACTATATATATTGTAATGAGGGTCTACTTTGAAAAACCTAGAACAACTATAGGGTGGAAAGGGCTAATCAATGACCCTGATCTTAATGGATCTTTTAACATTCCAAAAGGAATAGAACTAGCAAGAAATATANTATCTGATGTTACAGAATTAGGTATGCCTACTGCNACAGAATTTCTAGACCCATTTACACCACAATACATTGGAGATTTAGTTTCTTGGGGAGCAATTGGAGCTAGAACTGCGGAAAGTCAAACTCATAGACAAATGGCAAGNGGACTATCAATGCCTATAGGGTTTAAAAATGGTACNGGNGGATCCGTTCAATTAGCTATAGATGGAATGATTGCCTGTTTAGGAGAACATGCATTCTTAGGAATAGATAATGATGGTAATAGTTCTGTTGTAATAACAAAAGGNAATCCAGCTAATCATGTAATTCTTAGAGGTGGTGCATCAGGAACAAATTATGATAAAGAATCTGTAAGAGATGCACAAGAACTATTAGAAAAAAACGAACTAGATCCTGTTGTTGTTATAGACTGTGCTCATGGTAATTCAAATAAGGATCATAATAGGCAACCTATTGTATTTAAAGATGTTATATCTCAAAGAATGCAAGGTAATAAAAATATCGTTGGCCTTATGATCGAAAGTAACATAAATCCTGGTAACCAGACTCTAGGTGAAAATTTAGCTGATTTAGACTATGGAGTATCTATAACAGATAAATGTGTAGGTTGGGAAAAAACTGAAGAAATTATTTTAGAAGCTAGTAAAGAATTAAAGAACTAAATTAATGAAAAAATAATGAAAAGTTTTGATCAACAATTAATTCAACTTTCAAAATTAATCGAAAAAAATAAAACAGCATTTTGTATAGGCACATTTGATGGAGTTCATTTAGGCCATAAAATGTTATTCGAACAATTAGTTAATAATTCAAAGAATAATAAATTAAGTTCCTTAGTTATCGTTTTTGAAAAAAGACCTAGAGAAATAGTAAGCAAAGGATACTCAAGGCCATACTTATCAGACTTTTATAAAAGAAAAAATAAAATCTTAGAAAATGAGATAAATTTTTTATTTACTATGGAGTTTAACGATGAACTGAGAGTTCTAAGTGCAGAAGCATTCCTAAAGAAACTGATAAGTCACGCAAATATAAAAAGCATTATTGTTAGCGAAAATACAAGAATTGGAAATGATCAGTTGTTTGGTAAAAATCTAGAAGATTTATGTATCAATTTAGGAATAGAAATTTCTAATATAGAAATGAAAAATAATTTAAAAAAAGTGATCTCTTCTTCTATGATCTCAAAATTTATAGAAGAAGGAGATTTTATAAATGCTAATAAATTTTTAGGTTATGATTATACGTTTGAAGGTATGGTTGTAAAAGGAGATCAGATTGGAAGAACTATAGGATTCCCAACTGCAAATATAGAAGTTCAGAATGAAATTCAAATTCCTGGAGATGGTATTTATGCATGTATGGTAAACATTAAAGGAGAAAAATTTAGAGGTGCCCTTTCTATTGGCAATAGGCCTGTAATAAAAAATGATCCTGCAAGGAAAATAGAAGTTTTTATATTAGATTTTGATAAAAATATTTATGATATTGAAATAGAGATTTCAGTTATTAAGAAAATAAGAAATCAGGAATTTTATGATTCTATAGATATTATGAAGACACAAATTAAAAAAGATATTATAAATATTAATGAAGTTTTAGAAAGATAGTATGAATAATCAATTTAGTAACATAATTGAAGAATTTAAGTGGAGAGGTAGTCTAAAAGATTACACGACTAACGCTGACTCAATTTTAATCAATGAAAAAATTACTTGTTACAACGGTTTTGATCCTACAGCAAAAAGTCTACATATTGGCAACTTGATACCAATATTAGGGTTACAAAGATTACAAAAATATGGTCACACACCCATAGTAATAGTTGGTGGAGGAACAGGAATGATAGGAGATCCTTCAGGAAGAACTGATGAAAGAAAGTTAATGAGTGAAGCATTAATAGAAGAAAATCTTGCAGGTATTAGGGGTCAGTTAGAAAAATTTCTAGATTTTGACAATAAAAAAAATCCAGCTCAAATAATTAATAATGCTGAATGGCTAAATCAAATCAACCTAATTGATTTCTTAAGAGATACTGGTAAATTTTTCAACATTAATAATATGCTTGGTAAGGATTCAGTAAAAAATAGATTATCTAGAGATGAAGGTATTTCATTTACAGAATTTAGTTATCAATTATTACAAGCCTATGATTTCTTGTATTTATTTGAAAATTATAATTGTAGCTTCCAAATGGGAGGATCTGATCAGTGGGGAAATATAGTAGCTGGCATAGATCTAATTAGAAAGAAAAATCCTTTAAATAAAAACAAGGCTCATGGAATAACTTACCCCCTANTAACTACATCCTCAGGTGAAAAATTTGGTAAAAGNATAGATGGAGCAGTAACATTAGATCCAAACGTGACNATCCCATACAAACTTTTTCAATATTTCTATAATNCTAGTGATGATGAAGTATTGAATTATATAAAGTTATTTACTGACATTAACATTGAAGAATTCANCGAGCTAGAAAAAANAACTTTAGAGTCCCCATATAAAAGAGAAGCTCAACTATTTCTTTCAAAAGAAATTACACGAATAGTTCACGGTGAAAAAGGTATGAATAGTGCACTTAGGCAAACTGAAGGACTCAATCAAGGAAAATGGGAAATCTTAAATGATAATGATTTTTCTGATTTATATATTGGTTCAGAAAGTATAAATCAACTTTCAAGAAAAAAATTATCTAATGGAGTAAATATACAAGAANTAACTGTTGATTATGACTTATGCAAATCTTTAGGTGAGTCAAAAAGACTTATTAACCAAGGTGGGATTTCATTAAATGGGAAAAAAATAACAGATCCAGAAATGAAAGTATTTGAAAATGANCTCAAAGCAAATAAAATATTAATTATTTCAAAAGGTAAAAAAAATCATAAAATAATTAAGGTTGATTGAGACTAATTTTCAAATTACCAATAGTATCTAATAAATGGTAACAAAAAAAGAAAAGCTATTAATAGTAGATGGGCATGCGATGGTTTTTAGAGCATGGTTCTCTATACCTGAAAGACTAAATAGCAATAAAATAGACACTCGAGGTGCATTTGGTTTTATAAATACTTTAATAAAATCAATTAGAGAGAATAATATCACCCATATTGCAGTTTGTTTTGACACAAAAGCTGCCACATTTAGAGATGAAATATTTCCTGAATACAAAGCTCAAAGNCCTCCAGTAGATCCAGATCTTCATAAACAGATACCTATAGCAAAAGACTTATTGGAATCAATGGATGTTCCTGTGTTTGAAAAAGATGGATTTGAAGCAGATGATTTAGTAGGCACAATAAGTGATATAGCTAATTCAAAAAATATAAATTGTTTAATTCTTACCGGTGACGCTGATCAGCTTCAGCTTGTTAACGAAAAAACTAATGTTTTGATGTACTCTGGATTTGGAGATATAAGAATATATGATGAAGAAAAAGTTCAGGAAAGATATGATGGATTAGGTCCTGAATTTGTAGCAGAAATCAAAGCTCTTGAAGGAGATCCATCAGATAATATACCTGGTGTACCAGGAATAGGGAAAAAAGCTGCAAGAGCACTATTATCAGAATTTGGTCATTTTGAATCTCTTTTTAAGAATATTGAAAACATTGAAAATATGCCTATTAGAGGTGCAAAAAGAATACAAAACATTTTATCTGAAAATATTGAAATAGCTAAAAAAGGGTTAAGTCTAACCCAAATAGTTAGAGAAGTAGATATAGATTTTTCAATTGATAATTGTGAATTTATTAATCATAATACTGAAAAAATTAAAACTACTTTTGAACATTATGAACTTAGAAATAGCTTCAATAACTTGAAAAGTATAATTGAATTTCCAAGTGAATTTCAGCTTGAAATCAATGTCGAATCTAATAATACAGATATACCAAATGATCAATTGGTACTAGTAAATGATCAAGAATCATTTGAAAGAATGATTACAGATATGAATAGTTCAGATCATTTTTCTTTCGATACTGAAACAACAGGATTAAAAACATTAGAAGATGAAATTATAGGTGTATCATTTTGTAATTCAGAAAATAAATCTTATTATTTAGTCATAAAACACGATAACTTGAGTGTTAGTTTTACTAAAGAAAATTTTGAAAAATTAAAATCATTATTTGAAAATTCAAGTATTTCGAAATCAGCACATAATGCTAATTTCGATATTATGGTTCTAAAAAATTTTGGGATAGAGGTTGAGAATCTAAATTTTGATACTGTGATTGCAGCATCATTATGTGGGAGAAAAAGCTTAGGACTAAAAAACTTATCTTCAGAAATATTAAGTATTAATATGACTAAAATACAGGAATTAATCGGCACTGGAAAAAATCAAAAAACATTAAATCAGGCAAATATATCAGAAGTTTATAAATATGCGGCTGCAGATTCATTGATAACTTATAAACTCAGAAATTTCTTTATGGAAGAATTGAAAAAATTTAATCAAGAAGATTTATTTTATGAAGTAGAAATCCCTTTAATTAAAGAAATTATCAATATGCAATATAATGGATTCCTAATTGATTCTGAAAAATTATCTGAAATGTCAGCAACACTTGAAGTTGAGCTTAATGAATTAGATCAAGCAATTCATAATACTTATCCAGAAAAAGATTTTAATTTAAATTCTGGTAAACAGGTTGCTGAAATTCTAATTGGTGAATTAAAGGCCCCAGCAATTAAAAAAACTAAAACAGGAATATCTGTAGACGCAGACGTTTTAGAAAATTATTCGAAAAACAAAAATTTAGATGAAAGAGTTAATCAAATTTCATCTGGCATATTAAGATATAGAGAATTGTCTAAAATTAAGTCTACATATGTAGATTCTTTGCCTAATCTAATTAACAAGAGAACTAAAAGAATTCATACTACTTTTAACCAATTAGGCACTTCAACTGGTAGATTATCAAGTCAGAACCCAAATGTTCAAAATATTCCAGTTAGAACAGATATTGGAAGGCAAGTAAGATCTGCGTTTATAACAGACACAAAAAATAACTTTCAAATGTTAGCTGTAGATTATTCTCAAATAGAACTAAGAGTTTTAGCTCATCTTTCTAAAGAAGAAAACTTGGTAAAAGCGTTTATAAACGGAGAAGATATACATAATTCAACTGCTAAACTTATGTACTCAACTGAAGAAGTTTCAACAGAACAAAGAAGAATTGCAAAAATCTTAAATTTTGGAGTTCTATATGGATTGGGACCACATGGAGTTTCGCAACAAACTGATTTAACTAGACAACAAGGGAAAGAATTTATAGATTTATATTTTGGTAAGTATCCTGGAATTAAGGATTTCCAAAAAGAACAAATAAATTCATCAAAATATAAAGGCTATTCTGAGACATTATTGGGAAGAAGAAGATATTTGGAAGATATTAATTCTCCAAACGCCAGAGTTAGAGGATTTGCAGAAAGAATTGCAATAAATATGCCTATTCAGGGCACAGCAGCAGAGATAATAAAGATTGCAATGATAAATTTAGGAAAAGAGCTAAGAAAAAATCTGATGAAATCTAAAATGCTCATACAAGTTCATGATGAACTAATTTTTGAAGTTGCCCCAGGAGAGCTAATGGAGCTTAGCATGATGATAAATGAAATAATGCCTAGTGCAATAAAATTAGACGTACCTGTGCTAGTAGATATAAAAACTGGTGACAGTTGGGGTAAATTAGAATAATTTTCTTATATAATAAAACTTGTCTGTTTTCGTTTTTTGGAGGGGTGGCTGAGTGGTTGAAAGCGTCTGTCTTGAAAACAGGAGTATCCGTAAGGGTACCGCAGGTTCGAATCCTGTCCCCTCCGCCATTAAGTAAATCTATCTTAATCTGTCTCATTAAGCCAAGATTCTTCAAGTGACTCAATTTGATTGTTTATATTTTCATATTCTTCAGAGAGAGAATTAAGTTTTTCATAATCTGAAATATTTTCATTTGCAGTTAATTTTTTTTCTAAATCTTTTTTTTCTTCAGTAAGTTTTTTTATTTTATTTTCCAAATTTCTGATTTTTTTTCTATCGTTATTATTTTTATTTTTAGAACTTTCTTTATTTTTTTTATCATTACTCAATGAAGCTCTGTACTCATCAAGATCTCCCGAAAAATTGTTTACTGTACCATTTTTCACCATTACTAGATGATCAGCTACATTTTCCACAAGTTTAGAATCATGGCTTACAAGAATAACGCATCCTTCAAAGTCATTTAGTGCATTAATAAGAGAGGTTCTTGAGTCAATATCAAGATGATTTGTAGGTTCATCAAGTAATAATATATTTGGAGAATCATAACTAATCAAACAAAGAATGAGCCTTGTTTTTTCGCCTCCAGATAATTTATGTATTTTGGTTTCAGATTTTGTTTTATCAAAACCAAATTTTCCTAACACACCTCTTATTTTCAAATCGTCTTCGTTCTTTAATTTTGCAGATAGAACTTCAAATGGAGTTAAATTTAATTCTAATTCTTCCGATAAATGTTGAGCAAAGTATCCAATCTTAATATTTTTATTCTTTAAGATAGTTCCTTTCATCGGATTAATTATCCCTGAAATTAATTTAATTAGAGTTGACTTACCATTCCCGTTAGCACCTAATAAAGCTATTCTGCTATCGTTTGATATGCTAAGATTTATCCCTTTAAGTACGGGGTTATTTGTTTCGTATCCAACATCAACCTCGTTCAATACAATCATTGAAGTTCCAAGATTTTTTGGTTTAGGAAAAGAAAACTTAATGGATCTATCAGTAATTACTGCATCAACAAAATCCATTTTTTCTAATGATTTCAATCTACTTTGTGCCTGCTTTGCTTTACTGGCTTTGGAACCAAATCGATTTACAAATTTTAGAACATTTTTCTTATATGCTTCCTGTTTTTCAAATAATAATTGTTGACTTATTTTTTTTTGAGCATATTGTTTTTCAAACTGATCATAATTTCCTGTGTATAAGTTTAGTTTTAATTGGTCAATATGAATAATATGAGACACTGTTTTATTTAAGGTTTCTCTATCATGGCTGATTAATATAAACGAATTTTTATAATTTACTAAAAAATTCTCCAACCAAGAGTTAGTTTCAAAATCTAAGTGATTTGTAGGCTCATCGAGTAATAATAGATCAGGTTCATTGAACAAAGCTGCCGCCAATCCCACTCTCATTCTCCATCCACCTGAAAAGTCACTTAGAGGTTTTGATTGATCTGTTTTATTAAAACCAAGGCCAGAAAGTATAGTTGAAGCTTTCCAATCAGAATCGTATGCATTAATTTCATCCAACTTATTAAGAATAAAAGATATTCTTTCAGGATTTTCAGAAGTCTCCAATTCTTTAAGTAAATTTTGTTCGGTAGTTCTACTTGATAGGACAAAATCTAATAAACTCAACTCAACTTTTTGTATTTCCTGCTCTAAGATACCAATTGTTCTGTTGGACTTTAAATTAATATTTCCTTCTTCTAAGGATAAATTTTTAGTTATTAAGTTAAATAATGTTGATTTACCTATACCATTTGATCCAACAAGTCCTAAGTGGTAATTATCAGGAATTTGTAACGAGGTGTTTTCAAATAATTTTCTCTTCGAGATAGAGTATGAAATATTTTTGAATTCAAGCATAAAAAAGATATAAAAAATAAATAATTATTTTTCTCTTTTAGCTAAGTAATTATTTATTAATTGCAAGACCACAAGCCAAGCTGCTGTTGACCCAAAAACAATTATCAAAGCCCACAATGCTTCCATTTAAATCTCCTCGTTATTCTTGAACTAATATACTTATTATATGGCAAAGATCTAAAAAAAATTAGAAACTAACCCAAAAAAGTATTATGAAATATATCATAATAGGATTTAATTACTTTGTCAGTAATTAAAATTGTAAGAATTTCATTAATGAATTTACACGAATATCAATCACGAAACCTATTAAAAGATTACTCTATAGTATTTCCAATGGGGGATATAGGAGAGTCTCCAGAAGAAATTTATAATATATCCAAAAGTTATGATGGAAGAGTAGTTGTTAAAGCACAAATACACTCAGGCGGAAGAGGTAAGGCTGGTGGGGTCAAACTATGTAATTCTCCTGAAGAGGCTAAAGAATTTGCAAAAGGTATATTAGGTAAAAATATTATTACAAGCCAGACAGATTCAGATGGTGTTATAGTAGAAAAACTACTAGTTACTGAACTAACTGATATAGATAGAGAATTCTATTTGTCTATTACAATTGATCCAGATTTTGAAGGGCCAGTACTTATTATTTCTTCGGAAGGTGGAATGGATATTGAAAAGGTAGCAGAAGAGACACCTGAAAAAATCATAAAACTACCATTTGATCCCATAATTGGAGCTAAGCCTTATGAATTAAGAAAAATTATAAGAAGCTTAGACCTGCCTAAAGAAGCAAATAATGAATTTATAAAAATGATAAATAATTTATATCTTGCATTTTTGGCGACAGATAGCACTCTAATTGAAATAAACCCTCTTGTTTTAGACAAAAAAAATAATTTGATACCTTTAGATTGTAAAATAAATATTGATGATGATAGTTTTTTTAGGCAAAAATCAATTTTTGAGCTTAGAGATAAAAATCAAGAAAATCCTATAGAAACTAGAGCAAAAGATTTTGATCTTGCTTATGTAAAGCTAGATCAAGGAAATGTGGGATGTTTAGTTAATGGAGCTGGATTGGCAATGGCAACAATGGATGTAACAACTAAATCAGGTTGCTTTCCAGCAAACTTTCTAGATGTAGGGGGTTCAACCGATAAAGAAAAAATTAAAGAGGCTTTCAGGATACTTGTTTCCGATAAAAATGTTGAGTTTTTATTAATTAATTTATTTGCAGGTATAGCTAGAGCAGACTTAATAGCTGAAGGTGTAGTTGAAGCTGCTAAAGAAACTTCTTTTGACCTCCCAATTATTGTTTCAATGAGGGGAACAAATTCTGAAAGAGGGTTTTCTATACTAAAAAATTCCGATTTAGATATACACATTGCAGAAAATTTAGGAAATGCAGCAGAAGTACTAAGTGTGTTAAATAAAAGGAAATAAAAAATGATTTTAGATAAGAATACAAAAGTAATAGTACAAGGATTAGGTAAAGATGGTACTTTTCAAGCTCAACGATCAATAGAATATGGCACAAATGTTGTGGCATGCGTTCATCCTAACAGGCAAGGGGTTTTATTTGAAGGAAGTATTCCATATTTTGAAACAGTAAAGGATGCAGTTGATGAAACTAATGCTAATGTAGGTGTTATATATGTCCCTGCTCCCTTTGCAATGGATGCTATTATCGAGCAAATAGATGCTAAGGTGGAAATTGTGGTTTGTATAACAGAAGGAATCCCAATACATGACATGGTTAAGGTAAAAAATCACCTTAAAGGGAAAAAAACAACACTTATTGGGCCCAATTGCCCTGGAATAATACTTCCTAGGTTAAAACTTAAGGTTGGCATTATACCTAGTAATATTTGTGAGGATGGAAATGTAGGAGTTGTATCTAGATCAGGAACACTTACATATGAAGCCATCTCTCAAATTGGAGAAGCTGGTCTAGGTCAGTCTCTTTGTGTAGGAATAGGCGGTGATCCAATTCATGGAACTAGTTTTATAGATGTTCTAGAATATTTTGAAAAAGACAATAATACAAATTCAATAGTATTGATTGGAGAAATAGGTGGTACAAAAGAACAAGAAGCAGCAGAATATATTCAATCAAATATAAGTAAACCAGTAGTTTTTACAATTGCAGGGACAACTGCACCAAAGGGCAAAAGAATGGGGCACGCAGGTGCAGTTATTAGTGGGAAAATGGGACTAGCAAGTGAAAAAATAAAAGCACTTAAAGCTGCCGGTGCTCATCATGCAGATGATCCTTCAAAAATAGGGGAAACTCTCAAAACTATTATTTAGCGTTTTCTAGCCAGTGACTTAATGCTGTTCCAATATTTACTATTCTTGAACATCTAAAAGGACCATTTACATATTGATTGATAGTATTACGAGCAAAAGGAGATATTTTATCTAGAGCAATGTCATCACGTAATTGCATCATTCTATTCCCTTCTTCAACAGCAATTTTAGATACACTACGTGCACCTATAGATATTTCCCCTGTTTGTTGTGCATTTTGAAGTTTTACTTGCATTAAAGAAAGTAAATTTGGCCAATATGCTAGATGCCTGAAAATTGTTGCAATACCAGAATTTGCTCCTGTAGTACCAAATTTATTAGTTTTTAAGATTACATCCCAAACTGAATCAGAGATTTCTTCACGTGGCAGCAATCTTGGAATATTACCGGTTAAGACATTCGTCTTGACAGGTGTATAAGCTATATATTTTTTACTTTGAATAGGTACAAGGGATGATAGAGTAAGCAAATTTAAACTATTAGATCGATTGTATGCTTTTAGAATAGATGTTGCACTTTTTAGATCATCTGAAGATACTCCAAATTGTTCAATTTCATTTAAAGAAATAGGCATTAATTTTGGGAATGATGCTTCTGATCTTAGCCTATTTAATGCAGCTTCAGGTTGATCTGTTTTATAAATTGGTTTTACTGATCTCCAAGCTGAATCTAGATCTTCAAATGAATCTGCTAAAATTCTCCATATTGATGTCAATATAGGTATTTTCATTGTAGAACGAATATCAGAAAAAATTTTAGCTATTTCACCGGTTGCTTCTGATTCTGCTAGTGCCGTAACAGTATCATGAATTACATCTTTTTTATTAAGTTTTCCTGTTACTTCAAAATCTTTCCATTTATCAGATTTATTTTTATTTATTTTCCTATATAAATTATCTTTGTTAACTTTTTTTATTTTTTCATAATATTCTTTATCATCCATAAATTTTTTCCTTAAATTTATACAGAATATCCTACAGAACCATCATTTCTTATTGGGATATTTTGCTTTAACCTACTTTCAAATGTTTGCTTCTTTAATTTTTCAAAATCAACATTTATTCCTATTCCTACACATTCTGGAACATTTATGTATCCACCATTTCTTATCCAATCCGAATTAAAAATTTTATTTATTTTAGACTCATCTATTGTTGAGTATTCTTGAGTTATAAAATTAGGTATTGAAGTATCTATATTACAAGCTGCAGCTGTTATAACAGGCCCTAAATAATTATGAGTTACTATAGCAGAGTGATAAGATTCTGCAATGGAGGCAATTTTCTTAACATGGGTTATTCCACCTGCTAATCCAACATCTGGTCTTGCATATTGGCTACCTCCTAATTCAAACATTTCTCTAAACTCCCAGATATTGTGCATTCGTTCTCCGTTTGCTAAAGGCATTGTGGTTTTAGTTGCTATTTCAGATTGAGATTTTATTGAATCTATTTGAATAGGATCTTCATAAAATAAGGGATGAAATTCCAAAAGTTCATCAGCTAAAGCCAATGCATTCATCGGGGTTAGTTTCCTGTGGATTTCTAATATAATATCAATATCTAACCCAGCTCCTTCACGCAGAGCTGCAACGTTTTCTCTTGTTTCAAAAATCAATCTAGATAAAGTCATAGATTCATAACCATCTGGAAGTGGATCTATTTTTATGGCAGTATAACCCTCAGAAACAGCATCCATAGCATTAAGCCTTAATCCTTCAGGTGTTGTGCCTTGATCTGCAGCATCTGGCCTATCGCTTCCCATTAATAGGTGTAATCTGATTTTCTCTCTCATTTTCCCACCTAATAATTGCCACACAGATGTATCTAAAAATTTTCCTTTTATGTCCCATAATGCAATATCTATTGCACTTATAGCTGCAGTTAAGATAGAACCTCTGAATGGTCCCATTCTATAAAGATACTGCCAATGGTGATCTATTTGAAGAGGATCTTTACCTAAAAGATATTCCCTAAAGCTTGAAATCACACTATCAGTTGCTTCCATGTAACCCCAGCAAGCAGATTGTCCGATACCTTCAATTCCTGTGTCAGTAACAATTCTTACTATATGACTATTTCCTGCTAATACAGAATCAACATTCTCAATTTTCATTTGTACCAATTCTTTCAGATTTTTTATTAAAAGTATTAAATTTATTTTATTTATTTACATCATAATATAAACTTTCATTGAATCCACACAAAAATCAAAAAAGGGAAAAATGTATAAGGAATTTTTTTGTCATACTAATGATGTTGCAATTAACATAGCATCAAGAGAAAAAAATGAAAATGATGTCAGTATTTTATTTGTTCATGGATTTTTAGAAAGATGGCAATCATGGCAAAAAATAATGGATAATATTCCTTCGCATTATAATATTTATTCCGTCGACCTAAGAGGATTTGGTAGATCTGGTAAAACACTAATATCTCATAAAAGATCTACTTGGGCAGATGATATATCAAACATAATTTCTAAACTCAATTTAAAAAATATCTATTTAGTAGGTCACTCATTAGGAGGCCCAATAGTAGCTTCAGTTTCATCAAAAAATTATAGTCAAATAAAAGGAGTTATTTTAGAGGATCCATTTTTAGGAACTCAACCAGTAGATAAAACAGGAAGAGCAAGTAGAGGGAAAATAGTTGCAGAAACAATAGATAATTCTAAAAGTTTAAATGAAGCAATCATGAAATTGAAAAAATTAAGACCCGACTGGAGAGATGATATACCTGTTGAGATAGCAACTGCCAGAATGTTTACTGATAATTTTTTATTAGAAGTACCAAGAAAATTCAAAGATGATTTTTCAATTGAAGAAATTTATAAAAATGTAAAAAATGACACGATTTTGAACCACTCAAATCCAGATTTTGGAGGAATAAATTCTGAAGAAAATATAAATTATCTTAAAAATTTAAATTCATCTATTAAGATAAATAAATGGGAAAAATCAGGTCATAATATACATAGAGACTTTCCTGCAGAATTTTCTAAATCCATACTTGAATTCATAGAAAACTAAATGAAAAATTATTTCCTAGTTGAAAATAAAAAGATATTCTTCCAAAAGTTTGGAGATGGTCCTCCAATAATTTTACTACATGGAATTTCCAATTCATCTAAAACATGGAATAACATATCAAAAAAATTATCAAAAATTCGCACAGTTTACCTTATAGATTTTAGAGGTCATGGAAATTCTGATCATTTCGATAATTACGAATGGATAAATTTTAGTAATGATATAGTAGCTTTTATAGAAAAAAATATAGATTCTAAAGTAGAAATAATTGGACATTCATTAGGGGCATGTGTTGCAACAAAAGTCAGCCAAATACTCAAAACCAATATTAAAGCATTAATACTAGAAGACCCTCCATTCTTTACTCACAAAAGACAGGGAGAAAAAGGAATAAGTCAAAGATTTCAACATAATTTATATTTATCAAAAAATTTTAATTCTAAAAATAAAATTTTAGAAAAATTAAAAAATAATTCTAAATTATCTAACGTTAAGAATTTAGAATTAATTTCTGAAAACCTAGCTAATCTTGATTACAAAGTTTTAGAAGCAACTATCAATGGAGAAGCATTGAAATCTTTTCATCCTGAAGAAATTATTCCAGAAATTTCAGGAATCAGAACATTATTATTAGCTGGAGATGAAATAAAAACTGGTGGAGTAATAACAAGTACAGAGATAAAAAAAATTAAAAGTATTATGAATAATCTAGAAGTTATTCATCTTAAAGAAATAGGTCACAATATTCATGATGAAATCCCTGAAGAATTTGAAAATATAGTTTTTAATTTCCTAGATAACGGGTAATTCAATAAAAGATTCTATTATTAGAACAAAAATAAGAGTAAAAACACCTGCAACTATATCATCACCCAATACTCCATATGCTTTAGGAAGCTCTTCAAATTTATTAATTGGATAAGGCTTAAAAATATCAAAGAATCTAAATATAAAAAAAGCAAGTATAAAGGCAAATAAATTATATTCTAATATTACGATAGGAATATACATTCCAACCCATTCATCAAAAACAACATGATGAGGATCTGGGTCTTCTTTAGAAATAGATCTATTTATAGTAAATATACCTAGTGGTAAATACAAAATTAATATTATTAGATTTATTATTAAGAATAAATTTTCAGACAAATCAAAAAAATCAACTAGCAAATATCTTAATAAAATAAAATAGATTAGGCAAAATAAAGCAGCCCAGCTTCCTCCTCCTCTTAAGGGGAAATATCCAATATAAAATACAGATGATACTAATTTAGAGAAAGTAGTAATTTTTTTAGAATTCATGGCTGTATTATAAATTATTTTTTAGCCATGATAATGAATCATTAGTATTAACTAAAGGTGAATATTCACAACCAACCCATCCTTCATAATTTATTTCATCTAATAAATTAAAAATATGCTTATAGTTTATTTCTCCTGTTCCAGGTTCATTTCTTCCTGGATTATCTGCAATTTGAATATGACCTATCTTATCCTGTAATGCAATAATTTTTCTAGATAAATCACCTTCCATAATTTGCATGTGATAAACATCATAAAGAAGATATGCATTTTCATGGTTAATTTCTTCAATCAGATCTATTCCCTGTTTTGATGTATTAATAAAAAATCCTGGTTGATCTACTGTATTTATTGGTTCAATTAAGGCTTTTATATTTTTTTCTGATAACTTTTCAGATGCTATTCTTTGATTTTCAACTAAAACATTATAAATTTCATCATCATCAAAATTTTCTGGCTTTGTTCCTACCCCTGTATTTATCCCAATACAACCTAGGTTTGAAGCATAATTTATTCCTAATTCTAGTCTTTCCAAAAATAGATCTTTTCTATCAGGCCTAAGTGCTATATTTGCTAAGTTGGTATCTGGATCTTGCACTGGTAAATTTATTATTACATGTTTTAATTTATATAAATCTAATTTTTCTCTAATTTGGTCAACTTCCAAAGAATAAGGGGCCTGTAATTCGACTCCTTCAAACCCAGATTTTGAAGCTTGTTCATATCTATCTATAAGATCATATTCGTTATACATGAACTGTAAATTTGCTTCAAATTTAGGCACTTTTCCCTCCGATATTATCTATCCAAGATAAACCTTTAATTGTATCTCCTAGAGGTGAATACTCACATCCAATCCATCCTAGATAATTTTCAGACAAATGTTTAAAAACATTTTCATAATTTATCTCTCCAGAACCTGGTTCATTTCTACCTGGGTTATCTGCAATTTGAATATGTCCAATTTTATCCTTATTATTATCAAAGGTTCTAATAATATCTCCTTCCATAATTTGCATATGATAAATATCATATTGAATTTTTACTGAGTCTAAATTAATCTCATCAATAATTTTTCTACAATGTTGAGTGTTAGAAATAAAATAATTAGGGGCATCGATAGTATTTAGAGCCTCTACCAAGATCATGATATTTGTATTTTTTAATACATCAGATGCATAATTAAGATTTTCAATCAAAGTATCGTGTAACTGAGATTTGGTAAATTTATCATTATCTATTCCAACTAAAACTGTAAGCCTTTCACAGCTCAAATGATTGGCATATTCTAAAGCTTTGTGTACACCTTCTTGAAACTCTGATTTTCTATCAGGAAAAATTGCAATTCCTCGATCTCCAGCTGCAAAATCACCAGCTGGAAAATCAAATAAAATTTGTTTTAGATTATTTTTTTCTAACTCTGCTTTTATATCGTCTTTATCAAAATCATAAGGGAAAAGATATTCCACTCCTTCAAAGCNATTTTCTTTGGCAAGTGTAAACTTTTCTAAAAATTCAACTTCATTAAACAACATAGATAGGTTTGCTGCATATTTATTCATAAAATACTCCTTATGATATTAATTTGGGTTTCGTTTTATAATAATTCGTTTCTGATTCAAAAACTTTTGCTAATTCTAGAATTTTCAATTCGTTAAGTTTTTTACTAACTATTTGTATTCCTATAGGTAATCCATCTTTACTAAATCCTGANGGAATACTTATACTTGGACAACCTGTGGCAGTAATTGCATAACAAAGAGCCATCCAATCTATATATGTATTTAATTCTGTTCCATCTATATTTTTTATATATTCTTGATCTATATCAAAAGGAAGAACGCTAGTAGTTGGTAAAATTAGAAAGTCATATTGATNAAAAAATTCTGAAATTTTTTGATCAATAATAGATCTTTGTGATTCTGCTTTAGATATTTCTAAGGAAGAAAGATTCATACCTTTCTCAACGTTCCAAATTATTGTATCTTTCATCAGATGTTTATTATTTTTTATGTGATCTTTATGTTCATCAGCAAAAATATAAGCTCTTAGAACTTGAAATACATTATCTACATTTGGAAGAGAAGGTGCTGCTTCTTCTAATTCGAAACCGAGATTCGCAAAGGTTTTTACAGAATTATTAAAAGATTCTCTGATTTCTTTTGATACAGGATATTGACCTAAATCAGGAGTAAAAGCTATTTTTTGATTTAAGTTTTTAATATTTTNTATCTCTGAAAAAATTTGGGGATCTTCATTTATACTATTTCCGATTCTATTGTCATAACCTGCCATTATTGACAAAAATATAGATAGATCATCTATATTTCTTGCCATTGGTCCGTTAACACTCAAAGTGTTATATGGTTTAGAGTTTGGAAGATTAGGAACTCTGCCTATAGTGGTTCTGAATCCAACCACATTATTCCATGCAGCAGGATTTCTTAATGAACCTCCCATGTCAGATCCTTGAGCTATCGTAATCATTCTGGCTGCAAGAGCGGCTCCTGCTCCACCACTAGATCCTCCTGCTGTTTTATCTAAATTATATGGATTAACAGTTGTATCAAAAACTTCATTAAATGTATGGGAGCCTGCTCCAAACTCAGGCGTATTAGTTTTGCCTAAAATGATCGCACCTGAAGATTTAATTTTTTTTACAACTAAATCATCTTCATCAGGTATGTAGTTTGAATAAATTGGAGATCCTTTAGTTGTCCTAATACCTTTAGTTAAATTTAGATCTTTTATGAATGTTGGAATGCCCGACAAAGGTGATGAAAAATCAAAATTTTTATCTATNTTTTTTGCATGTTCAATAGCCATTTCAGGTATAAATGTACAAACAGCGTTTATCAATGAATCATAAGTTTGTACCTGTTCAATATGGATATTTACCAATTCTTCAGATGTTATTTTTTTGGTTTTTAATAGTTTTTTTATTTCAGAAATTTTCATCTCTAAAATATTTTGTTTTTCAGATTTAGAAAAATTATTCAAACTACCACCAAACTTTTCCATCAATTTCTTCTGACAATTCAGAGAATTCTTTTTCATAAATTCCGCTCGAAAGATATTTCCATCCTCCATCAGCAAAAATAGTAACTATAACTGAATCTTTTAATCTTTTAGACATCTTAATACATGTTGCTAATGTAGCTCCTGAAGAAACACCAACAAATAAACCATGAGTTTCCATAACTTTTTTCGTCCAATAAAAAGACTCTTCTGCTTCTACCATAATCCTTCCATCAAGTTTATCTAAATCAAGTATTGGAGGTATATAACCATGTTCTATTGAACGTAATCCTTGAACAACATCATCTGGATGAGGCGCAGTTGCTATGATTTTTATGGAGTCATTAAATTCTTTAACCCTTTTACCAACTCCCATTAATGTACCTCCAGTTCCTAAGCCAGCTACAAAATGNGTAATATTGGGCATTTGTCTTATAATTTCATTTCCCGTTGTATAGTAATGAGCTTTTATACTAGCCTGATTACCATACTGAAAAGGCATAAAATAATCAGGGTTTTCAGATGCAATTTTTTGAGCTAGTTTTATAGAACCATTTGTACCCTCTTTACCTTCAGAAAAAATAATATCTGAACCAAAAGACTTGAGCAAAGATACTCTTTCTGAACTTACAGAATCAGGCATAACAGCTATCATCTTATATCCTCTTATCTTGGATATCATTGCCAGGCCTATACCAGTATTTCCAGATGTAGGCTCTATTATAGTCTGACCTGGTTTTAGTTTGTTATTTTTTTCAGCATCAAAAATTAGGCATCTAGCAACCCTATCTTTTATTGAACCAGTAGGATTTTCACCTTCTAGNTTTGCATAAATTTTTACACTATTGTTCTCACTCAATGAGGAAAGATCAATTAAGCTAGTATTACCAATATTATTTAATGTGCCCGTATTAAATTTTTCAATACTTAATTTTGTATTCATTAAACTTAACTTACTGGAACACCACAGAAAATTTCATAATCAATTAATTCTTTTACTTCTGGGTTTTCTCCACATAATTTACAATTTGGATTTTGCCTTATTTTGATTTCTCTAAATTCCATACTTAAAGCTTCAATTAGTAACATTCTCCCTGAAAGTGATTCCCCTACCCCTAAAATAATCTTTATGGTTTCTAGTGCTTGAATAGAACCCACTAATCCAGGTAGAGCTCCTATAACCCCTGCCTCAGCACAGCTTGGAACTTCTCCAGGAGGTGGTGGATCAGGGAAAATACATCTATAACAACCATTTCCTGGAATATAAGTCGTTGCCTGACCATCAAATATTAGAATTGCTCCATCAACAAGAGGTTTATTTAGCAAATATGCTGCATCATTGGCTAGATATCTTGTAGCAAAATTATCTGCTCCATTTATGACAATGTCGTATTGTTCCATAATTTCAAATGCATTAGAAGAATTAATTGGTTCTTCATGAATAGTTACATTAACATCTGGATTATGAGCTATCAAAGTTTCCTTAGCTGATTCTACTTTTCTTTTTCCAACATCAGCATCTGTATGCAATATTTGTCTTTGTAAATTGGAGGTGTCTACAACATCAAAATCAACAATTCCAATATTACCCACACCAGCAAGAGCAAGATATAGAGCAACAGGCGAACCTAATCCTCCTGCCCCAATAATCAAGACCTTTGAATCAATCAAAGCTCTTTGCCCTTTACTCCCTACATTAGGCATTATAAGATGCCTACTATATCTTTCAACTTGAGAGGGATTCAATTGTGTGATCGCCATAATTTTCTCCAATTATTTTTGTTTAAATAAAAAAACCCCTATAAGTTGGGGTTTCGAACAATATTAAAATAAATTTTAATTAGAGTTCGACTGATCTCCTGCAACAACATATATTTAATTTTAAGTTCNTTATATTCATGTTTACATTATATAGATAAAAAGAAAAGAATTATATTGATTTTTCATGCAAAAAAAATCATATCTATGTATAAATGAATAATATAAGAAAATTGATATAAATATAGGAGACTAAAATGCCATCAGGACAAAGGCTAGAGAATAAAGTAGCTATAGTTACAGGTGCAGGTACAAGAGGTGAAATAGCTGGAACTGGACAAGCAGCTTCAATATTGATGGCTAGAGAGGGAGCAAAAGTACTGCTTAGTGATATCGATATTGACAGAGCGGAAGAAACATTAAATACCATTGAAAAAGAGGGTGGTACAGCAAAAATTTTTATAGGAGATGTTACATCAGAAAAAGATTGCGAAGCGATGGTAAATGAATCCGTTAAGCAATTTGGTAAATTAGATATTTTATTTAATAATGTTGGTGGTCCTGGAGGCGGAATGGTGACGGAAATAGAGGAAGAAGATTGGCATAGATCCATAGATCTAAATATGAAAAGTGCCGTAATGGGCTCTAAGTATGCAATTCCAACAATGGAAAAGTCTGGAGGAGGATCAATTATAAACGTCTCCTCTATAGATGGAACACAGGCCGGTTCTACAAGGAACGTGCCTTATTCAATTTCNAAAGCTGCNATTTCACATTTGTCTAGAATAATGGCTGTACATCATGGTAGGCAAAATATTAGAGTCAATTGTGTGGCTCCAGGTCATGTATATGGGGCNTTCCCNAATAGATTTAANAAAATGGAANATGACTGGAGAGAATTAAGAAAAAAGGCAGGACCTTTAGGAACAGAAGGAACTGCTTGGGACGTTGCATGGGCAGTAGTTTANCTTGCNAGTGATGAAGCTAAATGGGTAACAGGAGTAATTCTGCCAGTTGATGCAGGGGTACAAGCAGCTTCTCCACTGTCAATGTTAGGTGATATTATAGGATCTGATGAACCAAAAAGTAATTTATATTAGCTAAGTTTAACTTGCTGATTAAGAATTCCTTGTCTGCTAGAAAGTTCATATATTGAAATCTTGCTGAGGTGATCAATTAAAACATTCTCAACATCTTTCCAAAGCTCTCTTTGGCTACAAGAACTGGTGTGAATACATATATCTAAATCATCAAGACAGTCAACCGGAGAAAGAGTGTAATCTAGTATNTTNATTATTTGAGAAACAAATAATTCTTTTGGATCANCTATAATTTCNTGACCTCCAGAAGGACCTCTAGTTGAATTTATTATTTCTGATTTCTGTAGATCATTCGCGATTCTTTGTAAAAATTTTACTGGTATGCCTTGATCTTTAGATACTTCATTTGTCTTAATAAGACCTCTATCTTTATTTAGAGTAAGATAGACTAATAACCTTAGTGCATAATCAATTTTCATAGGAATCAACATACTTATATACTAGCATAAATATACTAAATAATGCTTTTTTGAATTAAATTGCACTATAAAAACATCTAAAATAATTAAGATGTCTTATACTTATAGATGCATTAAAAAAAGTTATTGGAATTAATATGGCAGAAGTAAAACTAGAAACTCAAAGCAGAAGTACATTTGGAAAGAAAAATAATTCTTTAAGAAAATCAGGAATTGTTCCAGTTAATATGTATGGACTTGGCGACTCAATTAGTCTTCAGGTAGAAGAAGATATTTTATACAAAACACTAAAAGAAGTGGGTTTTACAACTCCTCTAAAAATTTCTATNGAAGGTAAAGAGGAAACTTATACACTTGTTCGAAATATATCTAGGCATCCAGTAACAGACAAATTACTACACGTTGATTTCTTGAGAGTTGATATGGAAAAAGCTATTGAAGTTCAAGTTCCTGTAACTCTAACAAACCAAGAAGATGCACCAGGTACAAGAGGAGGAGCAGGAGTAGTGACTCAAGGAACTTATGAGGTAACAATTTTAGCTAAACCGCTTGAAATACCTTCCGCTTTAGAAGCAGATTGTTCCATATTAATAGATTTAGAAACATACTTTCTTGCAAAAGACTTAAACATACCGGAAGGTGCTGAACTTACTTCAGATCCTGAATCACAAATAGCTTGGATACAACCACCTAGAGTTCAGGTAACAGAAGAAGAAATGGCTGCTTTATCTGGTGATGCTGAAGAAGGAGAAGTTGGTGAAGGAGATGAATCTTCAGATGGCGATGCAGGAGAATCTTCCGAAGAGCAAGGTAGTGAGGAACAATAATAAACATTGTTTAATATAAATACCTAATATCGACTAATAATGTTATTTAAAGATTTAAAAGAGGCAGCAAAAGATCCAATTTTAGGATTATCTGAGGAATTTAATAATGACTCAAATCCTAATAAAGTTAATTTGGCTGTAGGTGTTTACCAAGATGACAACGGGAAGACATCAACATTTGAATCAGTCCTTGAAGCTGAAAAAATAATATTGGACATGGATCTTTCCAAATCATATAAACCTATTGATGGTGATAAGGAATTTCTTAAGAAGTCTTTAGAAATGATATTTGGAGAAAAAATTTTAGAAGAAAAGAAAACTTTTCCCATTGGTCTTAATACTCCAGGTGGAACAGGAGCACTTAAGCTAGTTTCTGAGTTTCTAAATGAATTTTCATCTAAATCAACCGTTTGGTTCAGTAATCCAACATGGGCTAATCATAAGCCAATTTTTGAATCATCTGGCTTCAAAACTAAAGGATATGACTATTTCGATAAAAATAGTAATAATATTGATTTTGAGAATATGATCTCAAGCATCAAATCAATACCATCTGGTGATATTATTGTTCTTCATGGTTGCTGTCATAATCCTACTGGATGCGACCTTCATGAAGATCAATGGAAAGAACTTGCTAATGTTCTAAAGCAAAACAATATAATAACAATTTGTGATTTTGCTTATCAAGGTCTTGCGGATGGAGTTGAACAAGATGCAATAGGCGTAAGAATATTAAGTGAAATTTTAGATGATATATTCATATGTTCAAGTTACTCTAAAAATTTTGGGTTATATAGTGAGAGAGTGGGATGTTTGTTCTATAGTACAAAAGATAAAAACAAATGTGAAAAAATCTTGAGTCAATTAAAGAAAACTGCAAGAACAATATACTCTAACCCACCTGCCCATGGATCAGAAATTGTAAAAATCATACTAAATGATGATCATTTGAAGAAGTTATGGATTAAGGATCTAACAATATTAAGAGAAAGAATTAAAGATATGAGATCTTCACTTAATTCTAATCTAATCAAACTGGGTTGCAAAAAAGATTTTTCTTTTATAGTTGATCAAAAAGGTATGTTTAGTTTTAGTGGGATAAATAGTGATGATGTTAATAAATTAAAGGATGAGCATTCTATTTATATTGTAGGATCTGGGAGAATAAACATCGCAGGTATTACTACTAAAAATATTGATTATATTAGTGGATGTATTAACAAAATAATTGGTTAATTTTATATATTACCTTCTAAACTTTGAAAAACTAATCCTGCAGGTGGCTTTGGCAAAAAGTTTGTGACCTTAGGAGGCAATCTATCTCCAGAATTAACTGCTGATAAAAAACTATCCATAGGAATTGGCCTCATCATTAGTACAATTAAGTTATCTTTAGACAATAACTTGTTTTTTATTTCATTTAGATCTGTTTCAAACATTATGTTTTCTTCAAAATCTTGTTGTAAGTTATGCTTAATAAAATTTTCATGGATAAATGTATAATCATTTATTTGAGTTTTGTTATTTTCTGAATAAACATAAGTATTAATTTGATTATCTCTTTTAACTACTATCCCAAAATGAGTATTTATAAAGTTATTTTCTTCACAAATATCTTTATAAAATTTATTAATAAAATTTTCATCAAAAGATTGAGAAAATTTCTTATATTCATGAATATTTTTATTAGAATTTATTTTCTTCAATAACTCATCTATTTTAGATAATTCTAATTTTATATATCGATGATAAGATCGAGTAATTAATCCTGGTTCATTCATAGAAATCAATTGGATCATTCTGTAATTTATTGATTCTTTAGAATTTATTTCTCTTTTAGACCTTATATTAGACAAATATCTGAGACCTGCCTCGTACCTATGATGCCCATCCGCAATATAAATTTTAGAATCTGAGAATTTCTCACAAATTAATCTTATAGTTCCTTTATCAGTAACTCGCCAAACTTTAATTTTTTGCAAGCCATCAGGTGAAATATCTATATATGGTTTTTTACCAGAAATTGATTTGACTAAATTAGCAACAGTCTCTCTAGAATCGTCTTCATAAAGACATAATAATGGGCTATAGTTTGATCTTGCTACTTCCATAAGCTTAAATCTATCTTCGACCCATTCATCTCTCGTTTTTTCATGAGGGATAACTATTCTTTTTGAATAATCTTCGACCTTAATTGCACATATAAATCCCTTTCGAGTTATAGTTTTGTCACCATAAAAAAATTCTTCTTCAGTTACGTAAATTGAAGGAGAGTTATCCTGAATCAAAACTCCTTCTTTAATCCATTTATTTTGAGTTTCAGCTGCTGAAAAATATGGATCTTCATCTAAACCTCTTAGCCCTAATTCAAGCCTAACAGTATTATAGTTAGAAATTTCATATAACTTTTTTTGAAGCCTCGGAGAAATGCTATCAAAAGGAGGACAGACATTTGATGATAAATCTCCAGATATTTTTTGATTATATCTAATGCCCTTAAACGGAAGTAGCTCTGCCATAAATTCTTAATATTTTTTTCTTATATTGTTATTTTATAGAAAATTTGAATAAAACATTGTAACCATATTTATTTTATTTATCATTATAAAAAAACTAGGGAGTTTAATATGGCTGGTAAAAAAAAGTCTGTTTCATTTGAAATTCAAGAAGATATAGTTGGTATGCTCGAACATATTACCAAAAAGTATGATTTACCAAATATAGATAAGGCTATGAGATGTGTTCTAGATTTTGTGGCATTAGATGGAGATTGGGATGATATTTTTACTACTCGAAGATGCATTAGGTGTGGTGGAAAACCTGGTTGGGAAGAAAAATAATACTCATAAAATTTTATACATCTCTATATGAGGAATATTAGCCTCAAGGAATATATTTCCTTTTTCTTCATATCCTGAATCAATGTAGAACTCTTTGGCGTGTAACTGCGCATGGAGAGTAATTATCTTAGCTCCTAGACGTTCAGCATTTACCTCCAAAAAACTCAAAACCTTTCTTCCATATCCATTTTTTCTATATTTTTTTAATACAGCCATTCTTCCTATTGTCATATTATCTTTAGAAATATTTAATAATCTACCAGTTGCTAATGGTACTGAATCGAGATAGGCTAGTGCATGGAAGGATGAATTATCTAATTCATCAAGTTCTTCCTCTTTAGGAACTCCTTGTTCATTTATAAAAACTTCCTCTCTGATTTTTAAGCAATCAGAAATTTGTTTTGTGGTAGATGCTTCAATGACTTCTAATCTACTCATTCATAACACTTCCAAAATTAGTTGTAATATCTATAATTTAGTAATAATTTATAATTTTTTTTTTATGGTTTCAAATCAAAGTAAAAGACAAATAGAAAATTTAAGAAGAGAAATAGAAAAAGCTAATGAAGCTTATTACATTGAAGAAAATTCGTCAATGTCTGATTTTGAGTATGACAAAAAATTTAGAGAATTAATTGATTTAGAAAAAAAATATCCTCAACTAATCTCCGAGAATTCCCCTACTCAAAGAGTAGGAAGCCTTCCTGCAGAAAATTTTAATCAAGTTCAACACCAAACTCCAATGTTAAGTTTGTCGAATGTTTTTAATTACGAAGAATTAAAAGAATGGATAGAAAGAAACTCAAAAACTATTGGAGAAAATATCTTCCCTATTATGTGTGAATTAAAAATAGATGGACTGGCTGTTTCAGTGAAATATGTAAACGGGGTTTTATCTGAAGCGTCAACTAGAGGAAATGGAGTTACGGGTGAAGAAATAACTAATAATGTTAAAACGATAAGATCTCTTCCTCTAAGAATAAATAGTTTAGATTCATTAGAATTCAGAGGTGAAATATATTTTCCTAATTCAAAATTTAATCAATTTAATAACCAGAGAGAGTCAGAAGGATCAAGTATATATTCAAACCCTAGAAATGCAGCATCAGGCTCTGTTAGACAACTTGATCCATCTGAAACTTCAAAAAGACCTATAAATATTTTTTTCTATAGTCTTTTAGATGGTCAAGGGTCAGAATTATTAGATTCCCAATCAAAGGCTTTAGATAAAATAAAAGATTTAGGATTAAGGACTGAAAAAAATCACAAAAAATTAAATTCTTTAGAAGAATTATTAGAATTTATTGAGTATTGGAGTTCCAAAAGATCAAATTTAGACTATGGAACTGATGGAATAGTAATAAAAATAGATAACGTAAATTACCAAAAAAAACTAGGTAGTACAGGTAGAATACCTAGATGGGCCACAGCGTTCAAGTTTCCACCCGAAGTAGTTGAGACAACTATAAAAAAGATCAATTTTAACGTTGGCAGGACTGGAGTATTGACACCATGGGCAGAATTAGAACCTGTAATAATCGATGGAGTAACTATAAGTAGAGCAACTCTTCACAACAAAGATGAAATTGAGAGAAAAGATCTAAGAGAGAAAGACTTAATTGAACTTCAAAGAGCAGGAGAAGTAATTCCACAAATACTAAGAGTATCTAAAAATAATAAGAGAGAAAAAGATTCTAAAAAGTTTCAGTTCCCTAAAAATTGTCTCCCTCCTTGTAACAGCATTCTCTTTGTAGACCCAAATGAAGTTTCAATAATGTGCACAAATTCTTCGTGTGAAAATAAATTTGAAAGGTTGTTACAATATTTTGCTTCTAAAAATTGCATGGATATTGAAGGCTTAGGAAATAAAATTTGTTCTATACTTTTCAAAAATAATATNATCAAATCATTAGATGATATTTACTACCTAAAAAATCATATAAATGAATTAAAGCAAATTGAAGGATTTGGAGATAAGAGTATCAATAAACTTTTATTGAGTATAGAAAATTCTAAAAACAAAAAATTTAGTCGATTATTAACTTCTTTTGGGATAGATGGAGTTGGTTCTGAAATAGCAGAGCTAATATCAGAAAAAATAAATAATTTAGAAGAACTTAATAACAAAATTGAAAATTCAGATAATCTAAGAGAAATATTAATAGATATTGATGGAATTGGACCAATAGTTGCAGAAAATTTTATTAGATGGTCAATGGATGAAAACAACAGAATATTAATATCTAAATTCTTAGAAATTGGAATTAGTAAAGAAAATGAAAAAAATAATCAAAANAGTAATTTATTTGAGAAGAAATCTTTTGTAATAACTGGAAGTTTTATTGATATAAAAAGAAATGAGTTAGAAATACTTATAAAAGATAATGGAGGTAAGGTTACAAATAAAGTTTCAAACAAAACAAATTATCTTATTTTGGGAGAAAACCCTGGCTCTAAATTAATAGAAGCTCAGGATAAAGATGTGACTATAATTAATTTTTCTCAACTAAAATCTTTAATCGAAGAAGGGATCATACCTAATGGATAATTGGATAATTTTAGGAGTAGGCAACCCTGGGGATAAATATGCAAATACAAAGCATAACGTACCTTGGTGGATACTAGACAGTTTGCAAAAAAAATTATCTGTTTACAAAAAATATCAAAAAAAAGAAAAAAACTACTTAGAAGTAAGATTTGACCTAGATGAATACAGTATATATACGATATATCCTACTACTTTTGTAAATAATTCAGGCTTAGCTATAAAAGATCTTCTTGATAAGGGTAAATTTTCTCTAGATAGAACTATCGTTATATCAGATGATATAAACCTTGAAGAAGGAAGAATAAGAATAAGAAGAAAAGGAAGTAGCGGAGGTCANAACGGATTAAAATCTATAATTAACCACCTTGGAACTGANAAATTCATTCGATTAAGAGTTGGTATTGGTAAACCTCATCAAAATGAAGATCAAATAAAGTATGTATTATCAAAAGTAAAAAATGAAAAATTGGTAAATAAATCTTGTGAAGATGCTACAGATGCATGCATAAATATAATTGAAAATGGTATAACTAAATCTATGGAAAAATTTAATGGAGAAATCGATGTCTAAACTTTTTGACCCAATTAAAATAAGAGGTGAAGAAATAAAAAATAGATCATGGGTGTCACCAATGTGTCAATATTCATGTGAAGACGGTTTTGCTAATAATTGGCATATGGTTCATTTAGGATCAAGAGCAGTGGGTGGTGCAGGTTTAGTGATGTCCGAAGCCGCTGCAGTTGAACCAGAGGGAAGAATTAGTCCTTGGGATTTGGGCATTTGGAAAGATGAACATATAGAACCATTAAAAGAAATAACAAAGTTTATTTCGGAACAAGGCTCAACTCCAGCTATACAACTAGCTCACGCAGGTAGAAAGGCTTCAACTAAAAGACCATGGCAAGGTAGAGGTAAAATTGAAAGCAAAGATGGAGGATGGATTCCTAAAGGACCAAGTTCAATACCTTTTGATGATGAATCTCAAGAACCTGTTGAATTAACAATCGAAGAAATTAATGATATTAAATCTAAATTTGTAGATTCTGCACAAAGATCGATTGAAGCAGGATTCAAATGTATTGAATTACATTTAGCACATGGTTATTTGGTTCATGAATTTTTTTCTCCAATATCAAATATTAGAGAAGATAGTTATGGAGGAACAATTGAAAACAGAACTTCCTTTGGAGTAGAAATAGCAAAAGAAATAAGAAAAAAAATTGGAGACAAAATACCTATTTTTGCAAGAATATCTGTAACAGAATATCATCCTAACGGATGGGATATTGAATCTTCAATTTTATTATCAAAAAAATTAAGAGAAGTTGGAGTGGATTTAATTGATTGCTCATCTGGAGGAAACTATTCAGATCAAAAAATTAAGTTAGAAAAAGGTTATCAAGTTCCCCTNTCAAAATCTATTAAGGAAGGTGCAGAAATNCTTACAGGTACAGTTGGATTAATATCTGACAATAGTCATGCAGAAAAAATATTGAGTAATAATGAAGCTGATGCAATATTTTTAGGAAGAGAATTATTGAGAAATCCATATTGGAGCTTATACTCTCAAGAAGANATTAATGCTTGGCCNTTACAATATCAAAGATCATTCGAAGGAACAGGAAAAATTAAGTANATTAGAGAATAATTAGATACGGTCAAAACCTGTATAAGGTATCAAAACTTCAGGAATTTTAATACTTCCATCTTCTTGTTGACCATTCTCTATTATAGCTACCCAAATTCTTGGGAGAGCTANACCGGATCCATTNAATGTATGAGGAAAAATTGTTGATGAAGCCTGAGTTTCTTTATATCTAGTATTATTTCTTCTAGACTGGAAATCATAACAATTAGATATAGATGACACTTCTAACCATTCCTTAGAACCAGCAGCCCAAACTTCAATATCAAACGTTATGGCAGATTGAAACCCTATATCTCCTGTTGATAATTGAATGAGTTTAGAACTTAACTCTAATCTATCACAAAGAGTTCTTGCATTATTTATCATAGATTCTAAATGTTCTTCAGAATCATCTGGATGAACATACTTAAACATCTCAACTTTATAAAACTGATGTACTCTTTTTATACCTCTGATATCTCTGCCTGCAGATGTATGTTCTTTTCTAAAACTTGGGGTTCTTGCAACATAACTTTTTGGTAAGCTAGCTGGAGATATAATTTTGCCTTGATGTAGACCATTTAATGAAACTTCAGCCGTAGGTATAAGCCAAAGATCAGTCTCATCATCTCTGTATAAATTATCTTTAAATTTTGGTAAATTNCCAGATCCTATCATTGTTTCTTGCTTTACTAAATAAGGGGGATCAATTTCTTCATATCCAAATTCATCTGTGTGTACATCCATCATCCAGTTCATCAAAGCTCTATGAAGNCGTGCTCCTTTCCCTTTAAAAACAAAAAATCTAGCACCTGATATATTTGCCCCCGCTTCTAGATCTAAAATATCTTTCTCTGGTCCTATATCCCAATGAGGCTTTATATAATTTTCATCTCTTTGAACTCCAATTACATTTTTTTCTATATTTGAATTCTCATCCTCTCCTATTGGTACATTTTTATCTGGTAAATTTGGAATATTGAGCATAATTTCTTTTATTTTTTCATTTATAAGAGCAAGCTCTTCATCTACTTTTTTTAATTCTCCTGATAGATTTTTTATGAATAAACTTTCTTCAGATGTTGGCTTTCTTTTNTCTTGTCCAATTTTTTTTGATATTTCATTCCTTTTTGATCTTTTATCATCACCATCAGAGATATAATTACGCCGTTTAGTATCTAGTTCTAATAATGTATCCAAATTGGAAACATCATATCCTCTATTTGATAAGCCTTCTGAAAAAATTTCTTTATTTTCTATAATTTTTTTTATATCTAACATTATTTTTTACTTCTTAATTGTGGAAATAACAAAACTTCTCTAATTTGATCTTGAGCTGTAATAAGCATTATTAATCTATCAATACCTATACCNAAACCTCCAGTTGGAGGCATCCCATGTTCAATTGAAATAAGGAAATCCTCATCTAGTCTATCAGCTTCATTATCTCCAAGGTTTTTTCTTTGTTTTTCTTGTTCTAAAAATCTATTTCTTTGATCAATAGGATCATTTAATTCTGTAAATGCATTTGCCAATTCATGACCCAATACAAAAGCTTCAAATCTTTCTACTACATCTTTAGACCCAGGTTTTAACTTCGCTAAAGGNGACATTTCTATTGGATAATCTAATAGAAATGTAGGCTTAATCAGTTTAGGTTCAACTCCTTGTGAGATCAATCTGTCAAGCAATATCCCCCAAGCTTCATTCTGATCAGCAACAAAACCTTTATTTTTCATTTCGTTGGCTAAATCATTATTATTTTTAAACTTCAAAAAATCTATTCCTGTATTATCAATAATAGCTTTTCTTAAATCTAGTCTTTGCCAGGGTGGTGCTAAATCAATAGTAAGATCATCAGATATATTAATTTTTGTAGTTCCATTGACTTCAATTGAAACATAAGAGACTAAATCTTCAACCATTCTCATAACAGTATTATAGTCTTCATAAGCTTCATATGATTCCATAGTTGTGAATTCAGGATTATGATCATGATCAATTCCTTCATTTCTAAATAATCTTCCTATTTCATAAACTTTTTCAATTCCACCTACTATCAATTTTTTTAAATGAAGTTCTGTGGCTATTCTTAAGAATAAGTCCTTCTCGAGAGACTCATGATATGTTGAAAAGGGAATTGCCCTACCTCCTGCTGGAATATCAACCAATATAGGAGTTTCTACTTCTAAAAAACCTTTATTATTCATAAAGTTTCGTACTGATGAAATTGCCTTAGATCTTTTCACAGCAATTTCTAAAGACTCCTCATTAGAAATAAGATCTAAATATCTTTGCCTATATCTTATTTCATTATCTTTTAAACCCGACCATTTATCAGGTAAAGGTCTTATTGCTTTAGTTAAAATAACAATTTCGTGTAAATCTAAGGTAAGCTCTCCTCTGCGAGTTCTAAATAAATGCCCTTCTACTCCAACAATATCTCCAATATCAATTAACTCTAAAAAGTCTTTATTTATTTCTGATTCTTCTTCCTTATAATGTAATTGGATTTTTCCTGATTGATCTTTGATGTCAAAGAATATAATTTTTCCCATTGCTCTTTTAGCAGTAATTCTTCCTGAAAGGCATAATTGCTTGGAATTAGTACTTTCGTCGGAATCATCATATGCTGAAATAGCATCATGGATTATAGTTCGATCTTTCTCCCATCTATTTGGATAGGGATCAATTTTCAATTTTCTTAATTTTTCAAGTTTTTCAAGTCTATCTTTAATTATTCTGTCTTCAGATAAGTTTTCCATGTAAATATTTTCTAAATGTTTATAATTTATAATTTTATAACTATTTCAATATGAATCGCAGTAATATTCTTTTGTGATATTTCTTTAATATAGGATGTTATTGGTTTTTGTTATAAGATTCTTTAAAAATATAATCTGAAAATGCAAGAAAACAATCCTATAAATATTTCATTTGATAAAAAAGAAACCAAAACNGACAGACCTTGGGGNAGTTATGAAATACTTTGTAAGGGNCCAGGNTATCAAACCAAAAGATTAATTGTTAAGCCTAGTNGCAGNCTTTCNTTACAAACACATAAACACAGNGATGAAGAATGGATNGTGGCNAGAGGTACNGCTAGNGTNACTGTAGGNGAGGANATTTTAGAAATAGGNAGAGGTGANTCTGCCAGTGTTCCTNGAACTATAAANCATAGGATAGAAAATATNTCAGANATAGATCCTCTTGAAATAATTGAGGTTCAAATAGGTGATTATATTGATGAGGAAGATATTGANAGAATNGAAGANGATTACGGTAGNTAAATTATTGNTTNTTTTCTACNGTAATATTNTCTGANGGATCATCNAANAGATCAAGTCCACTTCTCACCTGACTAAGAATAGTTGAAATTCTTTCTTCAAGNGCATAAAGAACNTCTTTTGCATANTTNTCAGCACCATCTNTTCTATCAATAGCAATTTTTTCTGATTCATCTAATACTCTGCTNGATTCTTGTTGAGCATTCATAATAATTCTTTCAGACTGCTCTTGAGCATCATTAATNATTTCTTCAGATCTTTTATTTGCTTGCTCTACAATAGCGGTTTCAAGAACCATTTCCTCAGCTTTTGCTTCTGCATCCGATANGATTTCTGCAGCATCTCTTTTTGCAATTTCTCTCATTGTAGAAGATTCTTCGTCTGCATAATTTCTAATTCTTACAGCTTCTTTATCAGCTTGATCAATGATTGCTTCTTTTTGTCTAGTTACCATTCCAGCTTCATCAAGTTCACTAGGTAAATTCTCTATAACATCCTTTAATATGTCTAATGAACGTGATTTATCAATCATTACCTTAGAAGTTCCAGGTAAAGACTTAGTTTCTTTTAGAATAGTTTCTAAATTTTTAATTTCTTCAATAATATTCATAAATCCTCCCAATAAATAAATTCTATGTTATTGATATGTTAAAATTCCGTACTATTTTAAGCAGATTTATTGATTCTTTTCATTAATGGCTCAAAAACATGCTCTGGAACTAATGACTTAATATCACCACCTAAAGATGCTATCTCTTTAACTCTACTAGAACTAACATATTGGTATCTTAAAGAAGAGATCAAGCAAACTGTATCTATGTCTGAGTTCATTTCTCTNTTTGTCAAAGCCATTTCTCTTTCATACTCAAAGTCTGCACCAATTCTCAATCCTCTAATAATTGCTGAAGAATTTAATTCTTTAGCCAGATCAACTGTAAGTGTATTAAAAGGTATAACATCTACATTCTTAAGGTCAGATACTGCTTGTTGAAACATACTTACTCTTTCATCAATATCAAAAATAACATTTTTTAGTGAACCTGAGTAAACACACACAGTTACTTTTTCAAAGAGCAATGAGGCTCTTTGCACAATATCAAAATGTCCCTTGGTTATCGGATCAAATGTACCTGGATATATACTTTTTACCATTTTTTATCCCTCTTGCTTACTAGAGAATATTGAAATACTTGTGTCTCCATATTCTTTTTGCCCTTGCATATTAAAAATTTTAATAGATTTATCTATGTTCTGTCTAGAAGAATGTTCAAAAATCAATTTTGTATCCTGCTTAGAAAGTTTATTATCAATAATTTGAGTGATAATTTTATCGAGTGAATTATCAGAATATGGAGGATCAGCAAAAATAAAATCAAATTTTTCTGATATTTTGCCTAATTGATTTTCACAGTTAGCCTTAATCATCTTTGCCTCTCCATCAAAATTATATTTTCCAATCTGATTTTTAATTTTTTGTAAAAATTTATTATTTATATCAACAAAATAACACATAGAAACACCAAGCTCCAAAGCTCTTAGGCCTAATGCCCCAGTTCCAGCATATAAGTCTAAAAAGTTTTTTCCTTGTAAATTTTCATGACCTAAAATCGAAAAAACTGCACCTATAACCTTCGACGAGGTAGGTCTTAAGTTTTTCTTTTTATACTGAAATTTTTTCAAGCTTATTTTTCTCTACATTTCTATCAAATAATTTAAAAAATAATTCTATAACATTTTCAATGGGATCAGAGGATCTAAATATTTTTTGCCTTAGTTCCCTAGAATTATAGAATCCTTTTGCATAGTAAGATAAATTTTTCTTTATTTGTATATCCAAATTTTTCTTTGGAAAATAATTTTTAATTTGTNGTAAATGATTAATAATTGTTTTTTTCTTAAATAACTCTTTTTCTTCATAGCTCAATTCCTCTAAGCTTTTATTGAAAACCCAAGGATTACCAATTGCTCCACGGCCAATCATAACAGATTTACATTTAGTAAACTCTATCATCCTTTTAGCATCATCATATGACTTCACATCTCCATTACCTGTAACTGGAATTTTTATACTATCAACAACCTCCTTTATAATTGACCATTTAGAATTTCCTTCATATCTTTGGGCCCTACTTCTAGGGTGTACTGTAATTCCATCTACTCCTTCAGATTCAAGCATTTTTGAAAACTCTACTGCATTAATATTATTTTCATCCCACCCACTTCTAATTTTTACGGTTAATGGAATTTTAGTTATATTTCTAATAGATTTGATTAATTTAGACGTTTGAGTAATGTCTTTCATTAAAGCTGCCCCTTTGCCCTTCTTAGTAATTTTAGGAACTGGGCATCCCATATTAATATCGATTATACTTGCTCCTAAATCCTGAAGGATTTTTGAAGATTCAGTTAATGATTCGGAGTCACATCCAAGAAGTTGCATGGCAATTGGATTTTCATATTCAGAAAATGCTGTAATCAACCTAGTTCTTTCAGATTTATTGTAAACTAATGATATTGAGTCAATTTCCTCAGTAGTGACAAATCCTGATCCATTATCTAGGCAAATTGTTCTAAAAGGAGCATTAGAAACTCCCGCCATTGGAGCTAATCTAACAATATTTTTTTCTAATAAATCATTGAGTTTCATAACTAATTTTTAGAAGCATTACTTAGAATTTCAGAAAGTTTATTTTTTTGAGCGGAGTAACCTACTGATCTATAAATTTCATCCCCTTTATTATCAAAAATTATATAAGTAGGAGTACTAAAAATTTCATATTGCTTAACAGTTGGAGTAACATCTTCAAGATATCTATTTGCAACATCAATAACAATGAAGTTTACATCTTGTTTATATTCTTCTTTTAAATCCCTTAAGACAACTTCACTCATTTTACAGTAGACGCATGTTTCGCTCCATCCTTCAAGAAAAGTAGGTTTACCAGATCCAATAAGCAACTCTATTTCAGATAAATCAGTCATTATACCTCTTGATCTGTACTGAGCTTCTCTAAGTTCTTTAAATGAGTTAAATGATCCTAAGTTTGAAGACAGGTCCTTATATATATCTTCGTTATTTTGATTTTTCCACAGAGAGTAATCATTTTCAAAAGTTCTCACCAGTTTAGAGTTTTCATCTATAATCAAAACCTCGTCTGAATTAGAAGTTTGTTCCTGTAAAGTTTCTTGGTTATTACAAGCAAACAATAAAAATATAAAAACTGATAAAAATAAAATTTTCATACTAATTATTATATTTGTTTTTGTCTAATTGCAAAAATATTTGGAATTAATGAAATAAGCAGGAAAAATATAGAAGAAAAATAGATAAATTTCCAGGCATTTAGAAATACATTTATTGAACTTTCTTCTAATGAACTCAATCCACTTATATCACCATTATAATTAGCTCCAATAATTAAGAATGCTGAAAGTATTATTGTGGCGTATGTTTGACCTAGTGTATTTCCCATATTTCTGATGAAACTGATAATTGAAGAAACAAATCCATATTGATTTCTATCTAATGAGCTATAAGTAACAGCCATATTAGGAGATCCCCATAAACCTTTACCTATACCTCCTATTATCAAAATAGAAGTAATGAATATTTTTGAAGTATTAACAGAAAACTGTGAAATCATAGCATAAGCAAATATAAGAAGAAGAAGCCCAAGTATTATAAATTTTTCTCTTCCAAATTGATCTGAAAGCCTTCCTCCAATTGGAGCAGAAATAGCAAATGCGAGAGCTCCAAAAATTAACATAAAGCCAACATTTGATTCATTAATGTTTAATAATCCAGTTAAAAATATTGGCATCATAATCATGTCCGTACTCATAGACATAAATGCAAAAAATCTAGTATTTACAGCAACTGAAAAATCCTTTTTCTTAAACAATCCAAAATTTAGAAGCGGGTTATTTGCTCTTAACTCTGTGAAAATAAATGCTAGGCCAAAAAAAATAGAAATTATTAGAAATAATATAGAGTAATTTGAGAAAATATTTTCAAAAGATAAATTCTTAAGACCAACAATCAAGGTTATTATGAAGCTTATTCCAAATAAAGTTCCCTTATAATCAAAGATTTGATTATCACTTCCAACTGCTTCTATTTCATCTTTCTTTAATAGCAAATAACCTAAAATAAAGGCTAAGACCATAGGAATTAATAAAAAGACATATACTGATTCCCAGCCAAAATTATAAACTAATAGACCTCCTACTACTGGACCTACAGTTTGTCCTAAACCAACACTGGTACTCATCATTCCAAGTGATTTACCCCTCTCACTATCAGGAAATAAACTACTAACAATTGCGCCACCTACGGCCTGACCCATACCTGAACCGATTGCCATAATTATTCTAGAAAAAATTAGTATTTCAAAAGTATTAGCAAATACTCCTATTAAAGTACCAATGATAAAAATAAGTATCCCAAATATATGAACATTTTTTCTTCCAAAACGATCTGCAATATTTCCTGCTGGCAAAAGAATTGCAGTTACAGTCAATAAGTGAACAATAACTATCCATGAAACTTGATGAATAGGAGTATTAAATGAGTCTGAAATATCTTTTAATGAGATCAAAATAGCACCCATACTCATAACACTTACAAATAAAGATAGAGTTACTGCTAAGAATGCAATCCATTTATAATTTTTCATACAAAAGGTATGATAACATATCACTCAAATTAACTATCTAAAGTGGAGAAAACATGAAAATTACAAACGTAAAAGTAGAATTATTTGATTGGACTACAGAACCGTGGAAAACTAATGATCACACCCAATTTGGAAGTACTGTGCAACTAGGGGTAGTTACTGTGGAAACTGATCAAGGTATAAATGGTAATGCTTTTCTAGGTAGCTCAAGAGTAGGTGCCAATCATCATGCTCCTGGATTAATAGAATTTATAAAACCTATAGTAATGGGAAGGAATCCCTTGGATATAGGTGCTATATGGCAAGATATGTGGAAGATGAATAGATCTGTATCCACATATGTTATAGCTGCTATAGACGTTTGTTTATGGGATATAAATGGAAAAATGGCTAACCAACCGATTCATAGACTTTTAGGAACTTATAAAGAAACTGCTCCTGTGTATTCATCAACTGCATATCATGAAACAAAAGAAGAGTATGCAGAAGAAGCAATAAAATTTAAAGAGCTAGGTTGGACTGCTCACAAAATACATCCCCATGGTAACCCAAAATATGACATAGAAATTTGTAAAGCAGTCAGAGAGGCTGTTGGTGATGATATGAAACTTATGTTAGATTCAATGTGGGCATATCAATATGAAGACTCAGTTAGAGTAGGTAGAGCAATTGAAGACTTAAATTTTTACTGGTATGAAGATCCTCTAGTAGAGGAAGATATATATAGTTATAAAAAACTTCATCAAAAATTAGATATACCTATAATGTCAACTGAATATGCTCCTGGTAGATTCTATGGAATGGCAGAGTGGATAACTGAGTATGCAACGGATTTCTTAAGAGGGGATGTTCCTGTAACAGGTGGTATAACTCCTATGATAAAACTTTGTCACTTAGCTGAAGGATTTAATATGAAATGTGAAATACATCATGGTGGAAATTCCCTAAATAATGTTGCTAACCTTCACTTAACAATGGCTGTTCCAAATTGTGAATTCTTTGAATTTTTCCCTTGTACAGGAGCTAATATGTTTGGTTTGGTAGAAGACATAAGTTTTGAAGGTGGTTATGTACAAGCTCCTACTAAACCAGGATTAGGATACGAGATTGATTGGGATTTACTTAAGAAAGGGCACACTGCTACGCTTGAGTAATTTTTCTAAAAGATAATATAATTAAATTAATTCCAAAATAAAGGAGTGTATTATGGTAAATCAAGGTTTCTTTGGGAATATCTCTAATACTATTCACCTAATGAAGTCATGTGTGAATGTATTAAAAAAAGATAAAGAACTGGTTTTNTTTCCAATAATGGCNGCTATNTTTGTNATTGTTTTATTAGGAATAATATACTCAACTGGNGGAATANCTTTTTCAGATAANCCTGAAGAACAGGGCTCAATTATTCCATTAGCGATTTTGATTTTTGGGGCTAATTTTATTATTGTATTTTTCAATTCTGCNCTAATTTCTGCTGCTTTAGAAAGATTANGNGGAGGGGATCCTAATATATCTTCNGGGCTTAGCCACGCTTTCAANCATGTTCANCANATTTTTCTGTGGTCNATTATTGTTACAATNATGGCNTTAATNTTTGCTGCNATAAGATCTAGNGGAAGAAACAGNGGNATGATGGGNCAAATAATGACAGAATTATTNGCNAGNTTNCTTCAAGCAGGTTGGGCNATGATGACTTTCTTTGTTGTTCCAATCATTGTTTCAGAAAATCTTGGTCCTATTTCTGCTATAAAAAGATCTTCTGGATTATTTAAGCAAACTTGGGGGAATCAAGTTGCTGCTAATTTTGGTTTCGGAATATTTCAGATCTTAGCTCTATTAGCAAGTGGAGCCATAGGATGGATATTTGGTTTAGCAAGCCCTACTTTTGGTATGATAGTAGGAGTTTTATGTGCTAGTATTTCAGTCTCAATTATCTATACTTTAGAAGGAATATATAAGGCCGCTCTTTACGAATTTGCTATGGGAGAAAAACCTTTAGAATTTGAACAACAAGACCTTAGGACTGCATATAGAGCTAGTGCATCAATGGCTTAGTTTTTGAACCTTTGATGAGAAAAATCAGAAACTTCAATTTCTGTTTTATTGTTAGTTGTAATATCTGAAATTAATTTACCCATTGCAGGGGCTAAAAGGATTCCTTGTCTACCTGTGCCAGAAGCTAAAAAGAGATTTTCGTATACATCAGATTTAGAAATAATGGGTGACTTATCTGCGGAAAGAGGCCTTAGGCAAGCAGTCTGTAGTACAAGTTCAGAATCTTCTAAAAATGGAAATATTTCAACGACTGATTCTAAAATACTATTTAAGCCATAATTAGATGGATTTTCATCAAATCCTTCTTCTTCCTCAGTTGTTCCTGCCCAAATTAAACCATCCTGTTTGGTAGTTACATAATTTGGTCCCCAATGAAAGCCTTTATCAATTACTTCATCGCTTCTTAACCTTAGTATTTGCCCTTTCAATGGAGTTATTGGTATTTTGACACCAAACCATTTTGAAAAATTCATACTCCAAGGACCAGCAGCTATAATTATATTTTCACAACTAAGATTATTACCATTAGATAATCTTAGTTGATCTATTTTAGAACCTTTAGAAATACATTCTAAAACTTCAGAATTAATAATCCTTGCTCCCAGTTTTTCTGCAGCAGTAGCTAGTGCTAAAGTAATTTTATATGGCTCTACTCCTGATGAATAATTAGATATAAGGCCCGATAAAACTTTAGGTCCTAATCGATGATCAATCTTTTGTAACTCATTCCTATCACACCATGAAAAGTTATTTGAATTATCTTTATAAATACTTCTTAATTTAGATTCTTCATTTTCATCTAATGCCAATTCTATATTTGGATAGATTTTATACCCATAATCTATGCCTGAAAAATCAGGTAATTCAGTAGATAAATTTTTATGTAATTCGTAGGAATATTTACTGATTTTCTCATAAGGAGAATTTTTATCTAACCCTACCATTGGAGTTATACCACCATAAGCAAAACCAGAGGCATGACTAGCAACTGAGTCTTTTTCAATAATTACTACCTTAAGACCTTTTAAGGATGAATAGTAAGCTGCTGCTGAACCTACTATGCCACCACCAATAATAGCTAAATCAAAATTTTCATTCATATATAAATTATACTGAATTATTTGTCTATCTAATTTAAAGATTGATAATTTTTATAAAGATCTAAATGAGAGTTTATAAATTCCTGATGAATTTTGTGATTTTTTTCATTAGGATAATATTTTTCTTCTATTTCAGTATCTATATCTTCAAAATTATTAATTTGCCCCAAAGCTTTTAACATCATTATTGCAACACCTTTTCCAGTATCTTGATTATCTTTTGAAATATTTATTTCTTGACCTAAAACATCAGATGTTGTTTGAATCCACCAGGGTAAGTTTTTTATTGCCCCACCACTTGCTATTACTTCAGATCCTTTATCAATAAAGGATTCTAGGATTTGGTATACCAAAAATAATCTATAGCTTATAGATTCTAAAAAGGATTGTAGGATTTCTATTGATGAATTCGAGTATTTCAATCCAGAAATTATACCCTTTGAGTTATTTGACCAACCTAATGCTCTTTCACCTAATAAAAAAGGTAATATTGAGATTCCGTGAGCACCTGGAGATAATTTTAAAAGCTCTTTATTCAAGTTTTCTAACTTTGGAAGTTTTAGATTACTATAAGCCCAATTAATAAGGTTNCCACCTTCNGAAAATGAACCTCCAAGAAGTGAGTATTTATCAAGTAATCTATAGCACCATAGTCCTTTTGGAACTTCTTCTACTTTTGAATCTGTTAANATTCTTATTGCTGCAGTACTTCCNACNGTTATNGCNACNTTTTTTNTATTANTACAACCACTACCTACNGTTGCTGCCATACCATCGCCAACAGATAAAAAAAATGGAGTATNCGATANCTTATTCCACCTCTTTTNNTAAATTTTANTTAATCCTNTTTCATAATTATCATATGGACTTAGAACGGGTAATTTATNTTCTGAAATATCTAANTANTNAATTAAATCTGAGTGCCATTNTAATTTATTTCTATCCAATAATCCGCTCCANGAAGAGATACTATAACTTGCTTTAAAGTTTTTATTTTCAAACCATTTTGAATATACATAAGTTGAAAAATCAATAAATTTATCAATTTCATTAAAATTATTAAGGTTTTCTTTTATCCACATTATTTTTGAAGGAATATAAGAAGTATGTTGAGCAGCTCCAGTTTCTTGGAGAAGTATTTTTTCATCAAAATCTTGTTTAATTTTATAAACCTGATTATTTGATCTAGTATCAGCATATGTATAGATAGGAGTTATGGCATTTCCATATTTATTTATTCCTACTAATGTACTAGCCATAGAGTCAAAACCTACTCCTATTATATTTTCAATACATCCTTTTGATTGTTCTANAACTAAATCTATCGANTNCTCAACTATTGANCTNAAGAGTTCTGCNTCNTGTTCTGAAGTTCCATCATTTTTACTTATAACTGCTATGTGGNATNGATACAGAAAACTCTGGNAATATATTTCCTTCTANGTCAAAAAAGGAGGTTTTAACNGATGAAGTTCCTATATCAACTACAATTAATGATTCATTTATTTTTCTTTGATTCAAAAACTTTTCCTATAAAGTNAGAGTTAGGTTTATATACTTAAATTATCATATTTGTTAAATCTAATGTAACTAAGTTTTTTTAATATGTTTATCTCATCAATTAAATCCAGTAATAATCCGATTGTAAATAACGTTAAGTTTAGAAGTTTAATGATTGGTTTATTTTTCTTTAATTGTTCTGACTGGATAGAAAGATTATGTATAAGCTGGTTAATTTTACAGTCAACAGAATCAATCTTAGCTACAACTATATCTTTTGCAATTGGGCAAATAATTCAAACTTTTTTTTCTCCTTTTACTGCTGCTGCTGCTGATAAGTTTGGTAGGAATAAAATAATTATTATAGTAGGAATACTAAGGTTTATAATTTTATCTATTTTTGCAATCCTTGTTATTCAAAATAAGAATTTCTTGTTAATTGCTTATTGTGCTTCAGCAATGACAGGAATAAATAGATCATTTATAGTTCCTGCACTTCAAGGTAGTGTTATAAATTCTGTCAAAGAAAATCAAAAAATACTCGCTATGCTAATATACTCACTAATAATGAGAGCAACTGGAGTTATTGGCTCATTAATTGGAGGAATTTTTTCTATATTAGTTGGAATTGAAGAGGCGATTATTTTATCAGGAGCATTAGGACTCATAGGGTCATTTAGTATTTTATTAAAAGCGAATAATTTAATTGAAATAAAAAATCAGGAAAATTATTTAAGTAGTATAAAGAAAGGACTTTCTCTAGTTTTTGGAAATTTCTACTCAAGAAATTTACTTATTTTTGCTGGAATTGTTGAAATATTTGGGTTTTCATTTTTCAGCCTTTTATCATCAATCAGTAAGTATATACTTAAGTCTGAAATTGGAACGTTAAGTATTTTACAAACTACAATGTCTATAGGATCTTTCTTAGGAATAATATTGTTATTTAAATGGAAAGATATAAATAAAGCTCATATTTTAGCTTCAATTATTACAATATCTTTTGGAGTAAGCATAATACTTATTCCCTTTTTCCCAAATCTTGTTTTTGTAATTATATTGTTATTAGTTATAGGAGCAAGTTCAGCAAGTTTTGATGCAATTCAATGGATTTTCTTGCAAAAGAATATTCCTAATGAATTAAGAAGTACTGCAGTATCAGCTTGGTTTATAACTATTGGATTTGGATGGTTGGGTCACATTATGCTTGGTTATTTTTCAGACAATTATGGTTTAGAAATAACAATTTTACTAACTGGTATAATTCTATTAATTTCAGGTTTGATATTTTTTGTTTTAGTAAGATTAATAGGCAAAGAATAAACTAACGATATTTACCTACTAAAAAAATTATTAACAAAAACTACGCGATGGTTTTAGCTAGAAATAATATTATTTCTTTTTGCTAAAAATTCGAGCATATCTAATACATCTGTTTGAATATCCTCAATATTTTTAATTCTTGCTTCTAAATCTGTGATTTTTTTTTCTATATCCATTCTCAAATTATAGTCTTAAAAATTATGACTCGGGGAATCTAGTTCTAGTTCTATTAACAAAATAAACAAGTGATAACATCACTGGAACTTCTACAAGTACCCCAACCACAGTTGCCAAAGCTGCTCCCGATTCTATGCCAAACATTCCAATAGCTACTGCAACTGCAAGCTCAAAAAAATTCGAAGTTCCTATCAAGCATGCTGGCGCAGCAATTTGATGAGGTAATTTCCAAATATAAGAAACAAAATAACCCAGAAAAAAAATACCATAAGTTTGAATAAGTAGAGGGATAGCTATTAGAAAAATCAGTAAAGGTGATTCAATGATTTTTTCTCCTTGAAATCCAAAAAGTAAAACTACCGTCAAAAGCAATCCAATAATTATAAAAGGCTTAAAATTTTGACTGAATATTGCTATCTTATTTTCATTATTTGAAAAAATAAATTGTCTTGTGACATATCCAAAAAATAAAGGTACAACAACATACAAAATAACAGAAATAATTAGAGTATCCCAAGGGACATCGATTTCTGTGACTCCTAAATATAAAGCTGCTAATGGAGCAAAAGCAAAAATCATAATAAGGTCATTAATAGATACTTGTAATAATGTAAAGTTTGGATCGCCTTTAGTTAGGTTACTCCATACAAAAACCATTGCTGTACATGGAGCAACTCCTAATAGAATCATTCCTGCAATATATTCCTTTGCATCTTCAGGAGAAACTAGTTTTTGAAAAAAAACTTCAAAAAATAATATACCTAACATAGCCATTGTAAATGGCTTAATTATCCAATTTATAGTGAGAGTTAGAGCTAGACCTTTTGGCCTTGANTTGAAGTCTTTGATTTTTGAGAAATTAATGTTCAGCATCATGGGAAAAATCATAACCCATATGAATATAGCTACAAGAAGATTAACTTTTTCATATTCAAGCTTAGCTATCAACTTAAATAATTCNGGCCAAACGTATCCTAGAAGAGTCCCAATTGTTATACTGATAGCTATCCAAAGAGACAAATATTTTTCAAAAATTCCCAATTAACATACATTCAATTTATAATTTATAATGATAATTTCACATTGAATGNATGTCATTAAGAGAAGGTTAAAATTATAGAGTTTCTATAAACGGGTATTCCCTAGCTATATTACCCTTAGAATAATTTTTTTCAGCTAAAATCGAATGTTGAAAATCCTCTTTATAACCAAATGAGTCAAAAAAATTCTTATTATTTCTCTTACTTACTAAAAACACTTTTGCTTACGCCTTTCTTATTATTTTTATCTTTACTAATATTTTAAATCTGTTGAAACAAAAATTGAATAAAGATTTGTTAAATTTTTGTTACGAAATCATTAACATTNACTTAATTTAAATTATATCACATATCTATTTCAATCTAAGCAACTTATATAAATACGAATTTATACTAAATTTTTATAAAATAATAAAATTATATTTAAAATTTACGAATATCGTATTAATCATCCAGCATGCTGCTTAATGATACGTCTAGAGAGTCGGCTATAGATTTCAAGGATCCTAATGAAACGTTTTGCTTTCCTTGCTCAACTGCACTTATGAAGGTTCTTGCAAGCCCTGCTTTTTCTGAAAGAGTATGTTGACTTATATTCCTATTTTTCCTAACTGTTTGAATTTTATTTCCAAGAGATATTAGCACTGACTCGAGCGGTATCATNGCTGGATTACTGTCTACTAGAGAGTTAGCCAAATATGTTGCCTTAAGTGGGTCTTCTGCAAATCCATCAATTAGCTTTTTGTCACCTTTTAGAGAAATAGCCCCAGGNCCTCCAACTAATATTTTTATATTTTTTTCTAGAGACCTAATATTATGTATGGACTCAATTAATTTCTCTGTGCTTTTTGGATATGTTGATGAAAGTAGGACAAAGTCAGGCAGAGATGCTTTGATGTACTTTAATAAATCATCATTTGGGATCGAGCTTCCAAGCAACTCAACATTCCAGCCATCCCATCGAAAAAAGTCTGCTGACATATATGTACCCATAACATGCTTATCGTCTTCAATCGCAGTTATTGAAATCTTAAGACCATTGGGCTGAGGGATTCTAAAATTATTTCTAACCCTATCCATTAATAATAAGCAGAACTGAGTAGCTCTATGCTCTTCAGAAATCAATATTTTGCCCTCATGCCAAAGGTTTCCAATGTGATTAAGAGTGTTTCTAATAAGATCAAGATATATAACAGCTGGCGACCACTGCTGATTAATTATCATTCTTGAAATAATATTTGCTTGCTTATAATGCCCATGGACCAGTGAATACTGAAGCTGATTTTCTACAGATTGTATTTCTTTTTTCGGAGGCACATACCAATTTGAATTCATCTTTTTCTCTCTTATAACTATTATCTATAATGTTTACTATAACAGACATATTAAATAATTGGAACATTATATACATCAATAATGGCATTATGTAGATATAAACATTTTTAAGAGGAGTGAGAAATGACAATAATTTCAAAGACATGCCTCCATTGTTCTGGAGACTTGTATGTGCACACTGACATAGATAATTTTAAGAGCTTGAAATGTATGCAGTGTTCTAGAGAATTCACAAAAGATAGCTTAAAACTAAAATCGAAAGATATGTCGCATGCTGCATAAAAATGAATGTAGATTGTGTGACTTGTCGCCAAGTGAACATATATATGACAAATCTATTTTTGGGATTTATCCAGGCTGCAAAATAGAAAATAATTTTTTCACTACAAATATAAGTAAANTAAAAAATATTTTTAAATGAACATAAATAGAAAAATAATTATATTTGGAGCTAGTAGTGATACAGCTGAGCCATTAATAGATAGATTATCAATAGATAGTGATGTGATTTGTATTAGTAGAAATAAAGTTTTAAATGATAAATTTGAAAATATTTTACTTGAAGACTATAACGAAAGTCTAACAAAATTTTTATCTAGTCTTGAATTAGATAATGAGAACGTAAGTGTCATAAACTTTATAGGCTCCATGATTTTGAAACCTTTACATCTTTTAAAAGAAAATGAAATGTTAGAAATTATGGATGTAAATTTTATGACAAACTACAGAATACTTTCACAAATTCTCAAGAAAAACTTATCTGATTTAAGTTATGTTGCTTTCTCTTCTGTAGCAGCTAACTATGGTTTAGCAAATCATGAAGCTATTGCATCTGCAAAAGCTGCTAATGAAGGTCTAATTAGATCTTGTGCATCAAGTTATGGGCACAAATCATACAGATTCAATTGTATAGCTCCAAGTTTAATTGAAACTAAACTAACAAGTAGAATAGTTGGAACCGAAGCAGGAAGAAAAGCTGTTGAAAACATGAATCCACTTAAAAAAATTGGATCACCAGAAGATTTATTAGAATGTATCATTTGGTTATTATCTAATAATTCTAATTTTGTAACAGGGCAAACAATAAATATAGGAGGAGGCTTGAATAATATTAATTCAAGAATAGTACAATGAATAAGAAAATATATGAAGTACCAAATTTAGATTATTCAATCAGTATTTCTAACGAAAATACTATTAATGAAGAAAATTCTGAATTTAATAAGCTTTTAGAAAGTCTTGCAAGTTCCTAAAAGTCATCTCATAATTGTAGCGAACATATTAATAGATTAATTTTATACTTGTAGAATTACACAAATTACATTATGTACTTTTACTCTGACCTAATAAATTTATCTAAAGAAAAATTCTATTCTAAGTTTGCAGTTTCTTGTGCTTTAATTTACTCTATTAGGTTTCTAGATTTCACTATAATTGCTTGGTTGCTAACAAACGTATCTGATAATCCTGCAAGTATAGGGGCACTTGTTTTCATAAAGTTTATACCAATGATGTTTTCTGGTTTAATAACAGGCTGGCTGGTAGATAAATTTTCAAGATTAGCAATTATTAAATTTGTAATAATTTCTCACAGTATTTACTTAATTTCATGGGCTTCTTACATGATATTTTTCTCAATAAACATTGAAATTATTTTCATTATGACTTTTATTTCAGGCATATTAATGTCTGTGGATATTTCATCTAGAATTTCTTACTTATCTTCATTACTCAAGCGTAGAGTTATTAGATCAGGGATAGCTGCAAATGTAATTTTCTTAAACTTAGCTTGGTTTATAGGACCAAATATAGGAATGTTTTTTCTTGAATTGAGTAGTTCTGCCATTGTTTATATATCCTTAAGTTTAATTAATATTCTAGGATTATTATTCCTAAGAAAAATCCCAAGTCTTAACATATTAAAATATAAAAAAGAAACATACTCGGGCTTTAAAGCTGGAATTGATTTTGCTAAGAAGAAACCAATAATTTTAGGAACCCTATTGATTGTTGGTTTTGGGAATTTAACTGCTTTCACATTTGAATCTATGGGCCCATATTTTGCAAAATTTATATTTGAAGCAAGCCCAAAAGAATTTTCATTCATGATTTCATGCCAAGGATTAGGTGCTTTAATTGGATCTATTTTTCTATTCCCTATGCTTGTCAAAATAACTAGACCTGGATTTATTTTTTTCATAGCAACTATATTCCTATGTATTGGATCAATAATTTTTTCATACAGTACTTCGTTTATTATTGGTTGCATAATCTTGATTATTTTAGGAGCTGGGACAACATTTTTTATGAATATGCACTCTAGAATTCTAATTACACAAACCCCAAATCCATTAAGAGGAAGGATTGGAGGGCTACAACAATTTGGGATAAGCTTATTTCCTATTGGTAGCTTAATTACAGGTTTTTTAGGGGAT
>NHDX01000016.1 GCA_002171675.1 Chloroflexi bacterium TMED70
CACAAATAATGATGACAAAACTAATAGAATTAAAATTATTATCAAAGCAGAAAAATCAATTCCATTATACTCAGATATTAAATAGGTAGAAAGAATTATAATTACAGAAAAAATCATTACATCAAAAATTTTTATTTTGGTATCAGAAATACTGCTTTTAGGTAAAAAATACATAAGAAATATTATCAACATTGATATAGGTATATTGATTAAAAACGCAGTTTCCCAATCAAAATATTCTACAATTAGGCTTCCCCACAGAGGCCCAATTACTCCACCTAGCTCTGCAGAAGCTCCAATTAATCCAAATCCATATATCCAATATTTTTTTTCTAAAATTAAAGACACTCCTACTATGCAAATTGGTATTATGGCACCTCCACCCATAGCTTGTAAAAATCTAAATATAATCATCCACATTAATTTTGAAGGAAAATAAGAATTTTCAGGGATTGAGTTTGTGATCCCAATGAGTAATGAACCTAAGGAAAAAATGATCAGAGAAAATATTAAAGTGGACCTATAGCCAAACTTGTCACATATCTTGCCTGCAATTGGCATAATTATAGTAAAACCTAGAAGGTAAGAAGTTATTGTCCATGAAATTTTATTTAGTTCACCTATAGATATTCGTAAATCTAACACCATACTGGGTAATAATGTAACTATTACAGTTTGATCATCTGCTGCTATAAAAACGGCTAAGCAAAGAATAGAAATATAGAAAATCTTTTTATATAAAATCAAGGTTCATCCCATTCTATTTCAACATTCCAGTTAGAAAATGAAATTTCTCTTAAGGTATTACTTAAGTCATTGGGTTGGACTTCTCCAAAAATTAAAATTTTTCTTACAAATCCCTGATCAGTTATAAATAATTCAATATCCACATTTTTATTAGGAATTATTATATCTCCAACTAAAGAAGTTAAATTATTTGAATTAATATTTGCGCTTAATAGGTACTCGTTATTTTTGTATTCAACCAATTTAATTGATTCTATTTCTGCATAAATATCTCCCAAAATATTTATAGGATCAATATTTCTAAATGGATTATCTTCCTCCGGAGTTTCCATCCAATCAAAAGATATTGGATTAGTAATCCAATATCGATCGTTCAAAGATAAATATGATAGCTTTATAAGAAAATTATTTGAGATTATTTCAGCGTCTATCATGATATTATTTGGTTTCTGAATATCTCCATTGGCTCTCGAAATATTATAATCTCCAGGTAATTCAGTCGATCCATTTTTATGTTTTAAATCAAAAGAAAAAGATTTAGAATTTACAATTTTACTTTGTGATAAAGATATTATTTCTTCAGAATTTAATGATTGAGTTGAAACATTTTTTGAACAAGAAATTATTAATATTAGTAAAAAAAAATTCTTAGTGAGATTTATTAATTTATTTCTTTTGTATGTCACTTGTTTTTTTAAATTTGAAAACTATTGTATATTTAACATTAACATTTACTTGGGGAGCTCATAAGGGCTGAGAGGGTATAAAACCGACCCATAAAACCTGAACTAGATAATTCTAGCGGAGGGAAGATTGAAAAAAAATATAACCTTAGAGAAAATTTATTATAGCTTCAACAATGAAGTTCCAATAATTAATGATCTATCTTTCGAATTTCCTAGTGGGCAAACTGTTGCAATTTTAGGTCATAGTGGATGTGGCAAAAGTACTCTTCTTCAGATGATATCGGGAATATTAAAACCTATTTCTGGGAATATTATGATCGATAATAATAAAGATTTATTAGGAAATATTTCTTATATGCAACAGAATGATCTACTATTTCCTTGGTTAACTGTAAAAGAAAATGTTCTTTTACCATTGAAAATCCTAGGTGATAAAAGTCAATCAAGTTATGATGATGTAATTGAAAAGTCTAAAATTCTTGGGATAAATGAATATATTGATTTCTATCCAAATGAATTATCTGGAGGATTGAAGCAAAGAGCTGCTTTTCTAAGAACAATTATACAAAGATCAGAATTTATTTTATTAGATGAGCCTTTTGCATCTTTAGATGCAATAACTAGAATGGAACTTTATATATGGTTAGAGCAATTAAAGAAATATATAAAAAAATCAATAATTTTAGTTACTCATGATATAGATGAAGCCATTTTTTTATCAGATAAAGTTATAGTTATGGGTTCGGGGGAAAATAATTTTAGGTTTCAAAAAGATATTTCTATGCCCCATCCTAGAGGTTCAAACATTAATATGTCTAGTCAATTTCTAGAGATCCGTAAAGATCTCTATTCTAAATTAAAAGAGGTAAAGTAATTGTTAGAAAATTTATATAATAAATTAATAAACTGGTATTTATCAATTCTTGCATTTATTTTTATCATCGCTATTTGGCAAATCCTATCAATTATGAATGTATTTGAGCCTTGGCTTTTACCATCTCCATCAGCTATTTTATTGGAATTCTTAAACTCAACCAGTTTTCTTTTGTATCACACATCAGTAACAGGATATGAAATTATATTAGGGTTAACTTTAGCTGTTATTTTAGGAATAATTTTAGGTTTTTCAATGACTCTATCAAAAGTTTTAGAGAGNTCTATATTACCNTATGTAATAGCATCTCAAGTGATCCCTATTTTTGCTCTTGCTCCTATTCTTATTGTTTGGTTTGGAGCGGGATTATTATCTAAAATTATAGTGGTATTCTTGATATCATTTTTCCCTATATGTATAGGAGTTTTTGACGGGCTAAATAGAAAAAATAGTGAAATGGAAAATATGTTGAAAACTATGGGAGCATCAACTTATCAAATTTATTCATTATTAAGAATTAAATTAGCTCTTCCAAGCTTTTTTTCAGGGCTTAAGGTTGCTGCTGTGAGCTCAGTAATAGGCGCNGTTGTGGCAGAATGGATTGGNTCGAAAGCAGGTTTAGGTTGGATTATGAAAGTATCTGGACCTTTATTTCAAACTGAAAGAGTTTTTGCTTCAATCTTTTTATTATCATTATTCGCATCAGTTCTTTTTTTATCAGTAAAAATAATAGAAAAAAAATTAATCAAAGGAGTTTATTAATGAAGAAAATATTATTAGGAATAATTTTAGGAATATCTTTTATAAGTTGTCAAAATGATAAATCAGTTTCCATGGCATTAGATTGGTATCCAAATTCTAATCACTCAGGAATATATTCAGCTATTGATGAAGGATTTTTCGAAAAAGAAAGTATAAATTTAGAAGTTTATACTCCTTCTGACCCTACTGCAATAATATCATCTGTTGCAAGTGGTCGTGACGATCTTGGGCTATCGTATCATCCAGATATTTTACAAGCTCAATCTGCTGGTCTAGATGTCATTTCAGTTTTGAGTATTTCTCAGCATCCATTGAATTCTATTATGACCCTTAAAGAAAAAAATATAACAACTCCTAGTGACTTAAAAGGTAAAACAATTGGTTATCCTGGAATTCCATCAAATAAAGCGATGTTGGAAACTGTGCTAAATAACGATGGCTTAACTATTGAAGATGTTGATACGATTGATGTCGGATTTGAACTAGTTAAGGCTTTAGTATCTGGTTCTGTGGATGCAATAATAGGAGCTTATTGGACACATGAATCAATAGTTATGGAGCTTCAAGGTTACGATATAGAAATCATGAGATTAGAAGAATGGGGTGTGCCAGATTATTATGAACTTCTACTAATCACAAATTCATCATTTTTAGAAGAAAAAAATGATGAATTGAAAAAAGTTGTAAATTCAATTAAAAAAGGTTATGAATTCTCTATTTTAAATCCTGAAAAATCAATTGATAGTTTAGTCAGCATAGCTGGAAAAGAGATTGTCGAAGAAGAGGTTGAGAGAGCAGGGATTAAGTTATTAATACCAATGTGGCAATCAGAAAATGTTAATTTTGGATATCAAGATTTAAGTAAATGGAATGATACATACAATTGGATGAATGAAAATAAATTTTTGGATAAACCTCTTCAAATTGAAGATTTGGTTTATACTAACTTTTCAAATTAAGATTTATTTTAAGGCCAAAGTAAAATACCAGATAATTCTGTTTCTGCTTCCAAAAGATGCCCTTCGATACTTGTGACATATATTTTATTATTTATAAAGGTACAATTTGTTGGCCTTTCACAAGGAGCTAAGTGTCGTTCGACAATTTTACCATCTTGATCAAATACAACTATGCTACCTCCTGGTCCAGATAGCTCCCATCCAGTAGCAGCAACAATATAATGTTCATTGGTATTAGAAGTAGCTAAAGTCATACCATCTATGCCTCTGTGAGGACCAAAGTCATGTAAAACTTTCATATCGGTTAGAGATCCATCAGATTCTACTGCATATGACCTGAGTTCTCTTTCTCTATCTGCTCTATAATCTGATTGAGCTACATATAGAATATTCTGCTCTTCATTGAATAATAAACCATTTGGCATTGAAGTATCAAAAGTCCTTCTATGAGTAGTGTAGGTTCCATCTGAATTTTTATCTGCGGAAATTATTGCAGAAAAATCTATTCCCATCTCTGGATTTATGTCCTCAACTCTATCTGAAAAGTAAATAGAGCCTTTGCTATTGATAGCCAGATCATTAGGGCTGTTTAGTTTTTTATCATTTAATGAATCAGCAATTATTTCTTTTGAACCATCTAAATTATATTTTGAAATATTTCTTCTTGTTCCTTCACAGGCAAATAGCTCTTGTTCTTTATTGTAATTTAGTCCATTTGCTCCTCCAGTATCAGATGTAAATTCGTATACTTTGTTATTGTTTGGATTGTATGAAAGGACTCTATTTTGAGCAATATTTGAGAATAGAAGTTCTTTACCGTTCCAGCAAGGACCTTCAGTAATAGTTCCTATATTTGGTATAACATTTTTGAAAATCCAAGACATTTTAAACCTCTGTTAGAATATTTATTATAAATATTTATAACTTAATCTTAAGAAAAGTAAAACTATGAAACCAGATGCAAAACCACTTCCTNTTTGTATGACTATTGCAGGTTCTGATTCTGGCGGTGGAGCAGGAATTCAAGCCGACCTAAAAACTTTTGGATCTCTAAATTGTTACGGAGTTTCTGCAGTAACTTCGGTAACAGCTCAAAATACCTTAGGAGTCAGNGATATTCATATAATTCCTAACNCNGTTTTGAAAAATCAAATAAATTCAATTGTAAAAGATATAGGATTTGATGCAGTCAAGACAGGGATGCTTCCTGAAGAATCTACTGTAATTGATGTTGCAAATTCATTAAGTGAATCTTCTAATCTTANATTAGTNATTGATCCNGTTATAGTTGCTACATCAGGAGATGTCTTGATTTCATCAAAGGCGATAAAAGCATTAAAACAAAAACTATTTCCNTTAGCTACTATTATCACTCCAAATTTATCAGAAGCTGAAGAGTTGACTGANATGAAAATAAAAACTAAAGACGATATTTATGAAGCNTGTAAGATCTTAAAAAATTATGGNCCTAAATCTGTAGTTATCAAGGGAGGACATTTTTTTAAATCAGATGTTTCTGAAGATATCTTTTATGATGGAAATAAATTTGAATCATTNAGTGTAAAAAGAATAAACACATCTTCAACACATGGAACTGGTTGTACTTTTTCAGCCGCAATAACAGCTTTTCTTGCTAGAGGAGAGGAGCTAATAGCTTCAGTAAAATTATCTAAAGAATATGTAACTGAAGCTATTAATAAAGCATATAAGATAGGCGAGGGGAATGGTCCATTAAATCATTTTTTTAAGTAGAACTTACATTACACTATAACCACCATCTACAGGAATGGATACACCATTNACAAAATCTGAAAATTTACTTGAAAGAAAAATAGCAGTACCTGCCATATCTTCAGGTAATCCCCATCTTTCTGCTGGAGTTCTCCCTGCAATCGTAGCATATCTTTTTGGATTTACNTTCTTGAATTCATTTGTCATATCTGTCACAATCCACCCTGGCAGTATAGTGTTGATTTGAATGTTATATTTAGCCCAAGCAATTGCACAGCTTTTTGTATATTGGACNACTCCACCTTTACTTGCAGCATAAGCGGCAGAATTTGCATTCCCAAAAATAGACATCATAGAACCTATATTTATGATTTTGCCTGATTTATTTTTCTTTAAGTGTGGGAATACAGCAGAAGTCATATGATGAATNGAATTTAAGTTAGTATCAATAACATCATCCCAATCACTTTTAGCNAAGAGATGAGGTTCATCACTTCTTCTGCTTATACCAGCATTATTTACTAAGATGTCTATTTTACCAAATTTTTCTAAAGTAAATTCCATGAGTTTATTTATTGAATCTTGGTCGTTCACATCTAAATTAAAAGTTTCGCTATTTGGACTTATTTTTTTAATTTNTTCAATTGCNGCTTTATTTTTTTCTTCATTTCTTGCAGCAACAATAACTTTTGCACCNTCCTCAGCAAATCCTTCTGAAATACCTAAACCAATNCCTCCATTACCACCTGTAACAATTGCAACTTTATCCTTCAAAATAGAACTACTCATTTTTAACTCCTTTATCCTTATAAATTTTCTATCATTATTTCTTTAATTATGTGAACACTTTTTGTTTCTTTTTNTGATAAATATAATTCAAATTTAATCTTCCCTTTTTTTCTAATTATTTTTGAATTATCTGGATTTGGAAAATAGTTTTTATCTCTTATGTTTTCTTCAAATGAAACATTATTTTTTACATTCAGATCAAAATTATTCATTTGAATTTTACCGTTTATAAATTGTAGTAAGTCATGCTCAGTAATTTTCCAATTTATATTTTCTTTAATGAAATCTAACGTTTCATTTATTAATTCATCTGCATATTTTTCTAATTTATTATTCATCTTCGAGATTTAATTTAAGGCTTCTTTCAAATGACTCTTTATCATTGAGGTCAAGATGAGTCCACTCAGAATTTATTTCAAAAGTTTTTACTAAATCATCATTTTTTCTAAATAAGTCTTTTAATCCATTTTTATAATTTGAAATTTGTAAAATTTCATCAAAAAAACTTTTTCTGATGATTAGAGGATGACCTCTTTTTTTATTACTTATTGGTGAAGAAATCACTGATGAAGATTTATTGTGAAATTTAATTATTTTTTCATAGAACCAAATTGGTCTGGGTTGATCAACTCCAACTATAATTAGATTTTCTGTACTTTTGTCTAAGGATTTCATGCCTTTTATAATTGATGAAGATTTTCCAGACTCATAATTTGGATTATTTATTATCTTAACTTTTGAATTAGAAATCTTTGATCGAATTTTATCTCCATTATGACCAATAACTAAATAAATTTCTTTACATCCAGATTTAATTAGTGCATTAATTTGATAATTTACCAACAATTCTCCATGCCATTCAAGAAGAGATTTAGAGGTGCCCATTCTTGTTGATTTACCTGCAGCAAGAATCAAGGCTACAATATCTGATTTCATTTTTTTAATTATTTATTCTTTGGGTCTTTGAAATTTTTTCCTTGATTTTATCAATGAATTTTTGATCTAGCATCATAGAATTATTATTTCCACCTAACCTAAAAGATAATATTTCTGCCATTATAGAAATTGCAATTTCTTCTGGTGTTCTAGCGCCAATTCCCAATCCTACAGGAGCTCTTAACTTACTGAAAGATTCATCATCAATTCCTTCNGCCAATAATTTTTCTATAATTAATATTGTTTTCCTTTTTGATCCTAACAAACCTATATAAGAAGCATTGGTTGCAAGAGCAGCTTTTGTTGCAGAATCATCGTGTTGATGACCTCTTGTAGCTATCACTATGAAAGTGTTGGCATTGATTTGAAACTTATCAAATCCATCATTATATGAAGCAACTTTTACTTCATCTGCTTGAGGAAATCTTTCTTCATTTGCAAATTCTTCTCGATCGTCAAAAATATTAAGTTCAAATCCAAGTGGCTTAGCTAAGTCTCCTAAAGCTTTTGAGATATGACCTCCACCAGCAATTACAAGTTTTGGNGGGGTTGTAAAAGCTTCGATATAAATTCTACAATTTTCGTACTGAATTGTTTTATTTTTACCTAATGCCATTAATTTTCTGGCTTCCATCACTATTTTTTTATCTAGCTCTTTATCGAATAAAATTCCTGATTGATCACCATTTTCTCTAACAAGGATCTTATTCCCTACTTGTTCTTTGATTTCGGATTCAAGAATTTGGATTAATGCAACTGGTTTGCCACCATTAAATGCCTTGTCGATTTCATCAAGAAAAAATTCAAATTCAAGTTTATCTTCTATTGGATCTATCAAAAAATGCATAGTTCCACCACAGACTAATCCATCTTGTGCTGCAAGGTCTTCATTTAGCTCATAAGGCCTTACTTCAGCATTTTCTTCCCTCTTGATCTTCTCACTTGAAGCGAACCATATGTCTCCTTCAACACATCCTCCTCCTAACGTACCTACCCCTGAGCCGTCTGCTCTAACTAGTAATTTTGCACCTGGTTTTTGCGGAGTAGAGCCTTGAGTTCTAGTAACTGTAGAAATTACAAATTTTCTCTTGTTTTTAATTTCTTCTATTGCTGCGTCAAATACATCTTTCATATAATTCCTCTAATAATAATTATATAATCTCTTCTAATTAAACTCTATATGGTTCTAGATCTTTCCACTTAGGATTAAGACCAAATCCTGGAATATCAGGGGCATAAACAAAACCATCTTTAATGACTAATTCATTATCCCATATTTTACCGTGCATTGGATTTACGGTATCTCTGTAATATTCTAAAATTAGTCCATTTGGTATAGCTGATACTAAATGAATATGAACTTCTTGTGCTCCATGAGGAGCAATATCTAAATCATTACTTTGAGCAAGTGCACAAACTTTCATAAATTCTGTAACTCCACCTAGAATTAAACAATCAGGTTGAAGTATATCTACAGCCCTATGGTTAATCATGTCTCTAAATCCATATCTAGTATATTCATTTTCTCCAGCAGCTATTGGAATAGATGTTGATCGAGTTATTTCTGCCTGTCCAATATAATCATCTGGCTCTACTGGTTCTTCAAACCAAAAAAGATCATATTTTTCAGCCTTTCTTGCAAATTCTATTGCTTGGTAATGCCTGTAAGCATTATTAGCATCAACCATAAGCTTTACATCTTTTCCAACAACATCTCTGCAAACCTTTACTCTCTCTATATCTTCATTAATAGAAACTGCACCTACCTTTATTTTTACTGCTCTAGCTCCAATTTTTACATTATCTTCCATTTCTTTTGCTAATTCTTTTAACCCTTTCCCTTTTTCGTAATATCCCCCAGCTATGTATGTATCTACTTTATTGGTAAAACCACCCAAAAGTTTATAAACAGGTAGCCCAGCAACTTTTCCTTTTATGTCCCAAAGTGCTATATCTATTCCAGAAATAATTCTAGTAGTTATTCCTCTTCTACCTACAAGTTTAGGTCTCCACATTTCATGCCATATTCTTTCATTATCNAGAGGATNTAAACCNATAATNCCNTTCTTAAAATGATCTATTAGCTCTCTTCCTACACTTGGAGANACATCAATNCCGGCTGCTATACCNATACCTGTNATATCTTTTTCATCNGTCTTGATTTCAACAATATTNAGTACATTATGTGTNTAGGTNTATAGACCATTTGTTATAGGAGTAGCNCTTTCCCATCTATAAATTTTTAGGTTAACATCAGTAATTTTCATTTTATTTGTCCCATTATTAGTTTTTTATGAAATAATTATTTTAGAAAGTTTAAAC
>NHDX01000017.1 GCA_002171675.1 Chloroflexi bacterium TMED70
TAATATTTGGCTCAAAAAGCCCAAGCGTGGAGGGAAGTGTAAGCATCAATACAGCAGTGTCTTGATTAACTTTTGACTTTAAATCATCCAAGTCTATATCACCCTCTAAAGTTGTTTTAATAGTAACTGCCTCTAGCCCTGCCATAGATGCAGAGGCTGGATTAGTTCCATGAGCTGAATCAGGTATTAAGGCTATTTTTTTATTATCATTTCCATTATATTTATGAAACTCTCTAGCTATTAGAAGGCCAGCATATTCACCTTGTGCACCTGCCAAAGGAGCTAGAGAAACCCCTGGAAGCCCAGTGATTTCACCAAGTTCGTTCTGTAAGTCATACATGACTTCCAAACAACCTTGAATATTTTCATCCAATTGGTTTGGATGGGCATTCGCGAAACCCTGAATAGATGATAATTGTTCATTAATTTTTGGATTATATTTCATTGTGCAAGATCCAAGAGGATAGAAGTTTGTATCTATAGAAAAATTCATCGAAGATAAGTTAGTAAAATATCTGATTAGGTCTAACTGTCCAACCTCGGGCAAATCAATATTATTCCTTAGAAATTTATCCTTTGGTAAAGATGATTTTTCGACTCCTATTTCCGGTAAAGATATTGCTTTTCTTCCTTTTTTCGACTGATTCATCAGTAAAGGTAAATTTTTATTATTCACTTAATCCTCCTAGCAAATTCAGAGTTTCTTCAATATTAGAAGGAGAATTTAATTCAGTAACTGCAAGCATAATTAAATTTTTACCATCAGCTGAAATATCTATACCTCCCTCAATGCCATTTTCTAAAAGAAAAGAATTTATTTTACTCACAGAAATATCTGTCTGAATAACAAATTCATTAAAAAAATCTTTAGATAGTAAATTAAATCCCTCAATTTGATCAAGTTTCTTTGCCATATAGTGAGCTCTATGGAAGCAAGTTTCTGCAATATGCTTAATGCCATGTGGTCCCATTGTTGCCACATAAACAGCAACCATGAGTCCTATTAGTTGTGTGCTTGTACAAATGTTTGATGTTGCACTTTCTCTTCTAATATGTTGCTCTCTTGTTTGAAGAGTGAGGGCAAAAGAAATCTTTCCATTCTTATCTACAGTTTGACCTATAATTCTTCCTGGTAGTTGCCTTATATATTCATTTTTGCATGTTAGAAGACCGATGTATGGCCCTCCAAGTGATAAAGGAACCCCAAGAGACTGTCCTTCTGCTGTAGCGATATCTACGTTTAAGCTGCCGGGTGGTTTTAGCAAACCTAAAGATGTCGGATAAGTATGCTGAATTAGTAATCCATTTTTCTCATGAATTTGGTCAGAAAAGCTTTCTACATCTATAATTTCTCCATTTTTATCAGGAGACTGAACTAGTAGGCAAGCTAGGTCTTCTTCTTTTGAAATATTAATTTGATCTGCATGAATAATTTCAATATCTTGCCATTTTGAGTATGACTTTAGAACATCTAAAAGCTTTTCTGAAATACTCTCATGAATAACTATTTTATTATTTCTTTTTATACGACAAGCCATTAATGCAGCTTCTGCAAGTGCAGTGGGGCCGTCATACATACCAGCATTGCATACGTCCATTTCAAATAATTGAGCAATCATAGTTTGAAACTCAAATCCTACTTGCAAAGTTCCTTGGGAAGCTTCAGGTTGATAAGGGGTATAAGCTGTTAGGAATTCACCTCTTTGGATCATCGCCTTTACAGTTGAAGGAATATAGTGATTATAGGAACCTCCTCCAAGAAAGCTTGATTTAATTTTTGATGCTACATTTTTATTTCCTAATTCAGTGAAATAGTCTACAAGTTCTGGCTCTGAAAGCTTATCCTGTAATTTTAATTCTGGGAATAGGAAATTTTTAGGAATATCAGTTAAGAGACCTTCAAAATTTTTGACACCAATCGCTTCAATCATTTCCTTACGATCGTTATCAGTTGATGGTATGTATGGAGAGCTAGTCATTAAATTATTTTTTCATATTCTGTTGCATCTAAAAGATTTGAAAGTTCCTCAGAATCATTAACTTCCACTTTGATTATCCAGCCTTTATCATAGCAATCATCGTTTACAAACTCAGGATTAGATTCTAGATTTGAGTTTGTTTCAACAACCTTGCCTGAAATAGGCACATAAAGATCAGATACAGCTTTTACAGATTCTATTTCTCCAAATTTATCAAATTGCTTGAGTTCTTTATCAATGCTATTTATGTCAACATAAACAATATCACCTAAAGATTCTGCAGCATGTTGAGTTATTCCAATTGTGGCTATGTTTCCTTCTATATTTATCCATTCATGATCTTTAGAATATTTTAGTGATTTAGGAATTTCACTCATTTTCTCCTCCTTCTGTACATTGGAAGTTTTCTTATCTCTGCCTCTAAAAATTTATCTCTTACCTTAATTCTAACCTTATTGTTAACAATATTGAAGTCTCGTTTTATTAATCCAATTGCAATGGAACTTTTTAAGGTTGGAGAATGCGTACCAGATGTTATTTTTCCTATTACATTATTTTCAAAAAAAATCTCATTTTCTTCTCTTGGAATCCCTCTATCTAAGACTAAAAAGGCAGCTATTGAAAATTTCCCATTTTCTATATCGGAATCATTTATATATTTATAATTAATATAATTTTGGCTTTTTGTTTCAAGTAATCGTTTGAGACCTATATCAACAGGGTTTGAATATTCATTTATTTCGTGACCATAAAGATGAAGCCCTGCTTCTATTCTGAGAAGATCCCTTGCTCCTAGCCCACAAGGTGGAATTTCTAATTTTTTCATAATATCCCATATAATTTCTGAACAATTATTATTAAATATTATTTCCACTCCGTCCTCACCTGTATAACCTGTTCTTGCAACAAAAATCATATTATTTTCAATAGATATATTTTTAAATTTATATCTTCCAACTTCTTTAAATGAACTTGATAATGTTTGAAGTTTTTCCAATACATTTGGACCCTGAATAGCCAACATTCCTGTTTCAGAAGTAATGTTTTTGATTTGAGTATCTCCAGTTATTTGAGAATTTATCCATTCTAAGTCCTTTTTAGTATTTGAAGCATTGATAATAAGTAAAAAATGATCAGAATATTTATAAATTATTAGGTCATCAAGGATTTTTTGATTTTCATCTATCAAAAGAGTATATTTCGCAGAACCAATATCTAAAGATTGAAGGTTTATTGGTAAAATCTTTTCTATAAATGACTCTCTGTCTTTTCCAAATACTTCTACTCTTCCCATATGAGAAACATCAAAAAAACCTGAGTTTTGCCTAACGAAAGTTGCTTCCTTGATTATGCCTGCAGGGTAATTAATTGGCATGTCCCAACCTGCAAAATCTACCATTTTTGCACTGTTATCTACATGATTCTGATGAAAAATTGTTTTTAGCATTTATTTCCAACCTTCTTTTATAATATTATTTTTTTTATATACACCTGGCAATTCAAATCGTTGTGGATAATCTTCAATCAATGGTATGTTATCAAGTAAATTTTCATTGAGTTTTATTTCTGAAAATTTGAAGTTTGTATCAAAGTTCGAATGCACTGTAACAAAATAGCTACCCATTCCATTTGGTTTTATTAATTGATTAATAGCGTATCTGTTGTAATTTATTTCTTCAGGAGGCTTATCTAAAGAACTTAACTTTCCAAGAATTTCTCCTATACCTAAATCAAATAAAAATTCTCTTTGGTTTCCTAAGTAACTTAATTCATAGTTTATATTTTTAAAATTATATAAAAGCTCATTTATATCTACTTGAAAAGTTATATCTGAAAAACCTGGCTTATAAAAATAATTTTCATAAAAGTTATGATCATTGATTACACTGATGTTGGAATTTTTTTTGCCGTTATAGAATAAATCCTTCTCACTTAATCCATAGTCAATAGTTACTATATATCCTTTGTTCAGGTAAGCAATAAACGAATTAAAAATTGAACTTTGGCTACAATAAACTTCTCCTACGGCGTTATCAAAAAATTTATCTATTTTTTTTATTCTTTTAGATATACAACTGTCAGAAGGGCTATCTAAAATTTCTTCATATTTATTGTTTTTCCATATTACATATTTTTCATATACTTTATTATTTTTTATTTCATATAGATGGTGAGGCAATGCATCAAAAAGTTCGTTAGAAATTATAATTCCGTTGGCTTTCTGAATTTTTTTTTCATCGTAAGTATATATTTTTTCAACAGAATTAGATGGTAACTTATCGATTGGTTCGTAGCTAAAATTTTTGCACCCCAAGGTATTTAGAGACTTTTTAATATCATAGGCTAGAGTACCATTTCCTGCGCCAAACTCTATTATTTTTATATCTTCTTTAGACTCAAAAGAACCAATCAAATTATAAATCAAATTAGATAGCAGATATCCAAAGACAGGGTGAGTTAAAGGTGAAGTCGCATAGTCCTTAAAATATACGTTTTTATTTTTTCTAGAATAAGTATAGTATCCTTCTTCTCCATAAAGGCAAAGATCTATAAAATCTTTCGAAGAAATTCTTCCTTTTTCTAGTATCTTTTCTTTAATAAAATTATCAGTTATGACTAACTAATCCCTTTTATCAATAGGTATGTACTCTTTAGATCTTTCACCTGTATATTGAAGTAATGGCCTTATTAGAATGTTATGCCGCATTTGTTCAAGTATTTGGATTGTCCATCCTGGAATCCTTCCTACAGCAAATATAGGAACGAAAAGGTCAGAAGGAATGCCTAGTAAATAGTATACTGCTCCAGCAAAGAAATCTACATTTGCATGTATCCCTCTTCTAGCATATGGTGTCATAGCTTCTTGAACAGCTAAAAGAATATCATACCACTCTGTTTCACCTTTTTCTTCACTAAGGTTTTTTACACCTTCTTTTAAGTGCTTAGCTCTTGGATCTGCAGCTTTGTAAACTCTGTGTCCAAATCCCATCACTCTTTCTCTATTTGCCAAAAGATTTTTTACATGATTAGCTGCGTTATCAGCACTTCCAACATCTTTAGCTAGCTCCATTACACCCTCAGCAGCTCCTCCGTGAGAAGGTCCTGACAATGCAGCAATTCCTGCTGTTATCGCTCCGTAGAAATCAGCATTAGTTCCTGTGACAACTCTAGTTGTAAACGCGGAAGCATTGCATCCATGATCGGCATGAACAACAAAATCAATATCCATTAGCCTGGCCGTATCTTTACTTGGCTCTTCTCCTTCGAGCATATAAAGAAAGTTAGCAGCATGAGATAATTCATTTGAAGATTCTATTGGATCTAAGCCTTTTCTCATCCTATTATGAGCCATAACTATAATTGGAACCTGAGACGTTAATCTTATTCCTTTTCTTATAATTGCTTCTTCAGAGAAATCTTCTCTATCTTCATCAAAAGATGATAAAGATGATATGGCTGTTCTTAAAACATCCATTGGATGAGAATCTTTGACAATATCAATAATGTCGTAAGTAGTTTGAGGTAAATTTCTATAAGATTTTANTGATTTATCNAATTCTAATAGCTGGTTTTTATTAGGNAGACTTCCATACATCAGAAGATAAGATGTTTCTTCAAAAGTTGAATTTTCTGCTAAATCGTGAATATTATAACCACTATATTCGAGCACTCCCTCTTTTCCATCAATAAAAGTAGTGTTTGTTCGATCAAGATATATTCCTTGAAGCCCTCTGTTTAGAGATATGTCACTATCNGCCATTCTAATCCTCTATTCGNTATTCTAGTTAATTTTGATTTTATAATTTATTTTGAACTTATAAAAGCANAAAACTTATTACAAGTGAATTTTTAAAAAGATAAAAGCTTTTCTATAAGCTCNTTTTTATCTAAATTACCTAAATCNCCAAATNTTCTTGTTCTTACAGAGCCNGAATCTGTTTCCATTTCTTTATCNCCTACTATTATCATTACAGGAATTTTTTTCATTTCGCTATTTCTTATCTTTTGACCTAATCTTTCATTTGATTCATCAACTAGNACTCTGAAATTTTTTTCTAATAAATCATNTGATAATTTTTTAGCATAATNTANATGTTTNTCNGATATAGGCACTATGCTTATTTGGTTAGGAGCTAACCAAAANGGTAAATCTCCACTTGTATGTTCAAGTAAAATTCCAATAAATCTTTCTATAGAACCAAGCATAGCTCTATGTATGACAACNGGNCTTTCTTTTTCTCCTTTTGTATTTATAAATTCTAGATTAAATCTTTCAGGAAGTGAGAAATCCATTTGAGCTGTTCCTAATTGCCACTCNCTTCCCATAACATCAGGAATAAAAATATCTATTTTAGGTCCATAAAAAGCACCTTCTCCTTCAATTTCTTCGAANTTTTCATCAAAATCTTTTAGAACATCTCTAAGTTGTTCTTCTGCTAGGTCCCACATTTTATCATCCCCAGCTCTTTTTTCTGGTCTCAAAGAAAGAGTTAATCTTGGCTGCTCAAAACCAAATGCTGAATATGATTCACGTAACATTTCAAGGAAATTTTTAATTTCATTTCCAGCATCTTTTTTGTCACAAAAAATATGTGCATCATCCTGAGAAAAAGACCTTACTCTGGTAAGCCCATGTGTAACACCTGATCTTTCGTATCTATGTAACCTTCCAAAATCAGCCAGCCTTAATGGTAAATCACGATATGACCTTAGAGTTGACTGAAAAATAATAGCATGTGCNGGGCAATTCATAGGCTTCACACCNACTTCATTTTCATCAATTTCCATCATATACATGTTTTCTAAATAGAAATCATANTGTCCTGATTTTTTCCAAAGATCAGTNGAGAAAAGTTGAGGAGTTATTACTTCTTTATAATCATATTTTTCATAAAGATTTCTTACAAATTCAATTAGTTTGTTATAAACAAATGCTCCGTCAGGTAAGAAAAAAGGATTAGCAGGACTAATNGGGTCTAAAAAAAATAAATCTAGAGATGTNCCTAATTTTCTGTGATCACTCTCTATAGCTTTTTTTCTTCTATCTAAATAGTCTTGTTGCAATTCTTCTGATTCCCAGGCTGTACCATAGATTCTTTGGAGCATCTTATTCTTTTCATCTCCCCTCCAATACGCACCTGCAGTTGAAAGAAGTTTTATTGCTTTTATTTCTCCTGTTTTTTCTATGTGACCTCCTTCACATAAGTCAATAAAATTACCATCTGAGTGGCTATATTCAGTGATAATTTCTTCTTCTGGCATTGAATTGATAATTTCAATTTTATATGGATTGTCTTTATAAATTTCTAATGCTTCTTTTTTTGATATTTCTTTTCGTTCAAATTTAGTATTTCGTTTTATAGACCTTTTCATATCTCTTTCTAAAGTTGCTAAATCTTGAGGAGAAAATGTTATATCTATATCGAAATCATAAAAAAAACCATCTGTNATAGGAGGACCTATNGTNAACTTAGCTCCAGGATGTCTTTTTAAGACAGCTTCAGCTAATAAATGAGCTGCTGAATGACGGAGTTTGTTCCTATATTCTTCAATATTTTCTGTACTCATATCATTTACCATTTNTATCTTTAGCTGTTTCGCGGGACCTTATATTTTAATAATAATTTATCTAGTTCTTTTATTAAGTTATCAGACGGCACCTTTGATGGAGGTCTAGGTGGGCCAGCTTTCAATCCAACTANCTCCATTGCAACCTTAATAAATGGGCCCTCTCCACCAGTTTCTTGTACAACTTTTTTTACCCATTCCATCCACTCAGACTTAAAGCCTAAAAGTAAATCTCTGGCTTTTTCATAATCNTTTGATTGCAACGCATCCCAAATTGATCTTGGGTATTCAGGCCAAAAGCTACTTAAGTGAGTGATGAATCCTGATGCTCCATAAATATTACTTAGTATATGGTTTCCTGAATTATCTATCATTGCGACTTTTTTAGAATATCTAGTTAATCCTTCTCTAAATTTATCAATACTTCCATGACTCCATTTGATTGAGTTAACATTAGGGATTTCAATTAGTTGGTCTAATAACTCAAAATCCATTACGAACCCATCCCACCAGGTGTGATATATCATCAAATTCACATTAGAGCTGTCAGCGACTCTAGTAAAAAGATCTAAAACATCATGTTTAGTAGGCATATAATAATAAGTCGGTCCTAATTGACAGCCAAAAATTCCTATATCTTCAGCTGATTTGGCCATTTTAATAATTTCTCTCCAATCTGTATGTTGAATTGAAGTTAGAACAGGAACTTTGTTTGCAGCAGCTTGAACA
>NHDX01000018.1 GCA_002171675.1 Chloroflexi bacterium TMED70
GTCAGTTTACCTACCGATATAATGTCTATTCCTGAAATTTTGTTTAAATTTACTAGTCTCTTTTTATCAACATTTCCAGACACTTCCACAAGTTTTTTCCCTTTGATTCTATCTATGCTCTTTATAATTTCTTCGTCTGTCATATTATCTAGCATAATAATATCTGCATCTGATTCAATCACTTCATCAAGCAACTCAAAGTTATCAACTTCTATTTCAATTTTTATAGTATGAGGAGAATTTATTCTTGATAAATGAATNAAATCCTTAATTGATATATTTTGCTTTCTTGCAGCCTCAATATGATTATCTTTAATTAGAACCCCGTCACCTAAATTTCTTCTATGGTTAAATCCACCACCACATTTTACAGAATATTTATCTAGATTTCTCCAACCTGGTATAGTTTTCCTAGTATCACTTATAGATATNGTATCCACAAGGTTTACATACTCATTTGTCAAAGTGGCAACTCCTGACATTCTTTGCATAAAATTAAGAGCTATTCTTTCAGCTGATAATATTGAATTTTTATTCCCATAAATTTCTGAAATAATAGAACCCTCTTGCAAGCAGTCGCCATCCTGCAATTTNTCTTCATATTTAATTGTATTATCAATTTTTTTAAAAACTTCTTTAGCAACAAAGTTTCCGCATAATATACCTGAGTCTTTTGAAATCATTAAGCACTTAATATTTTCAGATTTCAACTCTAAAGATTGAGTTGTTATATCCCCCAAAGATAAGTCTTCATTAATAGCAATTTCGATTATTCTATCTAGATCTGGAATTATCGTATTTATAACTACAACCTTATTAACTCGGTAGATCAAGCATTCTCTGAAGACTTAGCTTAGAGAATTCTTGGNTTTTATCATCAACTTTTATCTGGTTAATTACATAACCTGCTACTAATCCTTCCATTACCCAAAGTAAGTAAGCAGGATGAACACGATACATAGTTGAACATGGACAAATCATGTCGTCCAAACAAAAAACGTTNTTATCCGTATATGTGTGAGCTAGTCTCTTTACAAGGTTTATCTCCGTACCTATAGCCCAATTACTTCCACTTGGAGCATCATGAACCATATTTTTTATATACTCAGTTGAACCGACATAGTCTGCTCGTGAAACTACTTCATTAGTACATTCNGGATGTACAAGTATATTAACATCTGGGTATTTTGCTCTCGCAGAATTTATTTGATCAACAGAAAATCTTGTATGTACAGAGCAATGCCCTTTCCATAAAATAAGTTTAGAATTTATAAGCTCTTCGTCTGATAATCCACCATTCTTTTTGTATGGATCCCAAATTACCATTTCAGATTCTTTGATACCATATTCTAAACCTGTGTTCCGTCCAAGGTGTTGATCAGGTACAAATAATATTCTTTCTCCTCTTTCAAATGCCCACTCAAAAGCTTTATTAGCATTTGATGAGGTACATACAATACCATTATTTTCACCACAAAGTGCTTTAATCGAAGCAGTACTATTCATATAAGTGACAGGTATCACAGGATTTTTATCAGTAGTTGAATTTAATGTTTCATTTATTTGTTTCCAACTTCTCTTAACATCTTCAGTTGCAGCCATATCAGCCATAGAACAACCTGCTGCCATGTTTGGTAAGATTACTTTTTGATTATTAGCTGANAAAATTTCTGCAGTTTCAGCCATAAAATGTACACCACAAAATATTATGATTTCAGAATCATTTTTCTCAGCTGCTAATTTTGACAACAAAAAGGAATCACCTTGTAAATCAGAAAATTCAATAACGTCTTCTCTTTGATAGTGATGTCCAAGAATAGTAACCTTACTACCCATAGCATCTTTCAATTTCTTTATTGATTCCCTAATTTCTTCAGGTGAAAGCTTCAGGTATCTAGTAGGAATTTTTTGCCATCTGACCCCAGAATTGAACTCTTCTTCAAGAGTTTTTGTTCTAAAATTAGAACCATCCTGACAAAATGCCGACTGCTCCAGCTCGGTTATAGGAATATTTATTTTGTTTTGATATTTTATTACCATTTTNTTATTTTTCTATACAANTATAGAAAAAAATTTAATAATCAATTGTATATACATTTNATATAAAATCAAACANCTACTTTAATTTTATATAATTTTTTAAATTTTTGCTCCTATAAGAGAATATGACGATATTTCAATTATTTTAGTTTTTTGTATTTTACCAATAACTGAATCATCAGCATTTTCTATATAAACTAACTTATCACCTTCTGTTCTGCCATAGAGTTTATTTCTTATATAACCCTCAACTAATACATCTTGTTCAGAATCTAAATATTTACTATTCAATTCAAACTGTATTTTATCTTGAAGCTCATTTACAACATTTAATCTTCTTCTTTTTTCTTGTTGTGTCAAATTATCGTCAATCTTTCTAAATGCATATGTCCCTTTTCTTTCAGAATATGCAGCAACATGAACTTTATCAAATTTAACTAGATTTAATATTTCTAATGAATCTTCAAAATCTTTTTCTGTTTCTCCAGGAAACCCAACAATTAAATCTGTAGTTATTGTTGCATCAGGAACTATTGATTTTATTTCTTCTATTTTCTTGAGATATTGATCCCTTGTATAACCTCTTCTCATATTTGCCAATATTCTATTTGATCCTGCTTGAAAGGGAAGATTTATTGATTTACAAACTTTAGGCAAATCTCTAATTGTTTCTATAAGTTTTCTCGACATATCGTTTGGATGAGATGTCAGAAATCTTATTCTTAATATATTGTCTAAGTCGCTTATTGAATACATTAAGTCTGAAAGATCTTTCTTAGGAAATAAATCATGACCATATGAATCAACATTTTGACCTAATAATGTAACTTCAAGGGTTCCATTTTGTGATAGGTTTTGAACTTCATTGACAACGTCATTCAGAGGCTTACTCGTTTCTCTTCCTCGTCTGTAAGGGATTACACAAAAAGTACAAAATTTATCACAACCTTGTACAATTGGGACAAATTCAGCAAATTTAGATTTTTCTGGAATTAAGTTTTCTAAACATCCATCAGAAGATAAATCTAAATAGTCTGCAATATTTTCTATTATTAAAGATGTATCTTGTGGTTTTGCCCAAAGATCTACATGAGGAAATCTTTGTTCTAGTTCTTTTATTGTTGATTCAACCATACAACCAGTAACACAAATAAAAGTATTATTTTTCTTTTTTTGTTTACCTAGTTTTCCTAATAGGCCAGTCGCAGTATCTTCTGCAGACTGACGTACTACGCAAGTGTTTAGTACAACAATTCCTGCATCTTCTATATTTTTCTCTTCATCAAGTCCCAGTCTTTTTAGACCAACGTCTACTCTCTGAGAATCGGCTACATTCATTTGACAGCCGACTGTCCAAATGTGAAAAGATTCTAATTTTTTTTCTTCAGTTATCATATTTATATGGCGGGGAGAGCGGGATTCGAACCCGCGTGGGGTAAAACCCCTCCCACTTAGCAGGCGGGTGCACTAGGCCTCTATGCGATCTCCCCTAGTAATAATTAAGCTATTTATATTAAACTAAATTATACTAATAAGTGTATCAAAATATTTATTACTAAAATGATAAAAATAAAAATTAAATTCTTTGCAAAATTAAAAGAAGACATAGGTCATGAAAGTTTATCAATATCACTTGAAAATCCAACAAAAGTTATAGATGTTGTCAAAATAATTTCTAAAGACTTTGGAGTAAATATCATTAACAGAAATAACTATTTATATGCTAAAAATTTAGAGTATTGTTCAATGGATACAATATTAGATGAAAATGATGAGCTCGCAATAATTCCTCCAGTAAGTGGTGGCTCTACTGATTACGAAAAAAATTCTAATTTTAAGGTTGAAATAACAAAAGAAAAAATAAATCTTAATGATTTCATAGAAGATAAATTTTCATCAAAAGATGGCTCTGAAGTTATTTTTTTAGGAATTACTCGAGATCATAATTTAGGCAGAGATGTTGATAAATTGTTCTACGAGTCATATTCAGACATGGCTAATAAAGAAATTTATAAAATAATAGATACAATAAAATCTAAATGGAGCATTAGTTCACTAAGAATTATACATAGACTTGGAACGGTATATCCTTCTGAGATAAGTATGGTGCTAATAGTCACTTCATCTCATCGTAAAGAATCTTTTGAAGCAGCCGAATTTTTTGTAGATGAGTTAAAGAAATCGGTTCCTATATGGAAAAAAGAATTTTTTCAGGACGGAACAGTGTGGATAAATGATAAAATAGTAGAGTAAAATTCAAAAGTACAAAAAAACATAAGGTAGATAATGGTAAGAATAAGATTACGAAGAATGGGAAGTAAAGGTAAACCTTTTTACAGAATAGTTGTTGCTGATCAAAGAGCACCAAGAAACGGAAAATATTTAGATCTGATTGGAACATATGATCCACATCAAGATCCTCCTGAAATTTCAATTGACGAAGAAAAAATATCTAAATGGATAGGCAACGGAGCACAACCATCTGATTCAGTAAGCAGTTTACTAAAGACTAAAGGAATAGATGTTAAGGGAGTTGCAAATGGCAAAAAGTAATGATCCAAGTAATCCTGAAGAGCTAGTAAAATATATTGCAAGTTGTTTAGTAGAAAATGTAGATAAAATTGATATCGAAACAGTAGAGGAAGATAATAAAACTATCCTAAAACTAACTGTTGACGAAACTGATAAGGGAAAAATTATTGGTAAAAATGGAAAAATTGCTAAATCCATTAGAAATGTTCTTAAGTTGGCATCAACTAAAGATAATAATAAATATATTTTAGAAATAACCTAATATGTCCGGTCATTCAAAATGGAGCACTATAAAACATAAGAAGGGCATTGCAGATGCAAAAAAAGGTGTTTTATTTACGAAACTATCAAGAGAAATTACGGTTGCTGCTAAATCCGGGGACTCAGATCCTGAATTAAATTTTAGACTCAGATTAGCTATAGATAATGCTAAATCTCAAAATATGCCTAAAGACAATATAGAAAGAGCTGTTGCTAAAGGCTCTGGTGGCGGTGCAGGTGGAGATAATTTTGAAGAAATAACATATGAAGGAATAGGGCCTGGTGGAATAGGAATAATAATTCAAACCCTAACTGATAATAAGAATAGATCTGCAGCTACAGTAAGATCCACAATTACTAGAGCTGGTGGAACTTTTGCTTCAACTGGTGCTGTTTCTTGGAATTTTGAACAAAAAGGCCAAATAGTACTAAATATTTCTGAAGGTGATCCGGAGATGATTGCATTGGAAAGTATAGATCAAGGAGCTGAAGATTTTGATGTTTTTGATAATACAGTTGAAATAACATGCGCTTTCTCGGATCTTTCAAATATACAAAAACAAATATCAGAAAATCAATCTGTTACTGTTGAAAAAGCTGAGCTAGCACTCGTTCCAAACTCTACGGTTTCATTAGATGAAAATCAATCAAGTCAGACCTTGAAACTTCTTGATGATCTAGAAGATCTAGATGATGTACAAAAAGTTTTTACTAATGCTGATTTTAATGAAGAAGCATTAAGTTCTTACGCAGAGAAGTAGTAAGAATGAGTACTATAAATACTGTAGTAGTTAAAAATTTATCTAAATCTTATGGAAATTTTTTAGCTATAAACAAAATAAATTTTTCTGTAGAAAAAGGGACTATTCATGGTTTATTAGGAGAGAATGGTGCTGGTAAAACTACAACAATGAGATGCTTACTTGGTCTTAGTTATTCTGATTATGGTGAAATGTACATCAATCAAGAAAAAATTTCTAAAAAAAATCATAATATAAGAAGAAATACAGCTTATCTGGCTGGAGATTTCAGACCATATGAAAACATTAAGCCTATTGAATATTTCAAATATATTTTAAAATTAGAAAATAATAAGTCTGATAGATATTTAGAATTATCTGAATTATTTAAGCTAGATTTAAATAAAAAAATCAAAGAATTATCTAAAGGAAATAAACAAAAAGTGGGTATTGTTCAGGCATTTATGAGAAACAGCGATATACTTATCTTAGATGAACCTACAAGCGGTTTAGATCCAAATTATCAAAGAGTTTTCAGAGAATTAATTTTTTCTGAAAAGAAAGCTGGTAAAACTATTTTACTTTCTTCTCATGATTTATTAGAAATTTCTAATTGCTGTGATTATGTAACGATAATTAAAGAAGGCAAAGTAATATCCTCACAAAGCAAAGAAGATTTGATAAAACAAACAATTAAAAAGGTTTCTGTAAAATTTTCAAATCCACCTGATGCAAAAAGAATAGATAGCATTAAAGCTATAAATAACTTTGAAGTAAATGATGATCAAATAACTTTTTTCGTCTCAGGAGATATAAATGAATTTATAAAATTTATATCAGAATTTGAAGTACTTGAATTAGAAACTGAATCATCTAATCTAAGTCAAACTCTTTTGGAGTATTTTTAAATTGAACGTTTTACTTAATTCATTATCTAGAAACAAAAAAAAATTACTATCTTTTAGTTTAGCTTCTATTTTTTATGTTATTTTTTTATTATATGTCTGGACTTTGATGGCAGATACTTTTTCTCAAGTTTTAGATCTATTCCCAGATGCATTAAAGACAATTGCAGGTTTTGGAGATGATCTATCTACTGCTGGATTTCTAAATGGTGAATTTATGCACCTTATAGGCCCATTAATTATGGGAGCTTTTGCCATTACAATAGGTGCTACAATACTTGCATCAGAAGAAGAAAATAAAACTATAGATCAATTCTTAGCTTTATCAATTTCAAGAAGCAGATATTACACTGAAAAGTACCTATCTCTAACAATATTAATACTTTCTCTAGCGTTTATATTCTCATTTACTCTTTTTATATCAAATTTTATATTTGATATAAACCTAAGCTTTTCTAATATTTTTTATTCTGGATTATGTTTATTTATATATGGTTCAACTGTTGGTTCGATAACATTTTTTTCAGGTGCTTTATTTGCGAAAGTTTCTCAATCAGCAGGAATAGGTGGAGGAATTGCGATAATAGGTTATGTTTTTGATTCAGTTTATAAAACAGTTAGCTCTTTAGGATACTTAAAATACTTATCACTACACTACTACTATAATGATAATGGAGTAATTCTTAATGGTTTTGACTTGATTCACTTAATTGTAATGCTATCTATTACTTTTTCCTGTTATTTGTTTGGACTCTATATTTTCAACAAAAGAGACATTAAGTCTTAGTAGCTACTCCCATTAGATTTTTAATAGAATAAATAAAAAAAATTATAAAAATTTAATGAGTATAGAGAATATTTTAATTTATTTGTTCGCATCAACAATATTATTTATAATTATTTTTTTTAACGCAAGAATAAGAACAAATAATAAGAATTATAAATCTATAATTTCCAATCTTGAAACAAATAACTTAATTCAAATTGAAAATCAAAGAGTTCTTGATTCAATAAATTTATTATTTGAAAACAACAATGATCCTCGGGAAAATTTATGTAATTCAATAAGAATTGCTAGTAATAGTAATACTGTTATATTATCTGAAATGAATACTCAAAATGGTTCCTTTCAGGTTACAAATTTTTCGAGCTCTAGCTCGATTGATATTAGTAATTTTCCCCCAGAATATGATGAAGATAAAACATTAGCAATTATTACAGGTATCGAAGGAACATCAAAAGTTTTAGATTTCGATGAAAATAATCTATTCCCTGAATGGTTTGATCAATTTGATTATAAGCAAATTATATCTATACCTATAATTAAAGGGTTTCAAACATATGGGTGCATATATATATTTTTTTCAGAAAAGAATGAAGCTAAAATACTTGAAAAAAAACTAAATCATACCAATCTAATAACGAAAATATTTCAAAATTTATTTAAAGAAAATAGTAGTCTTCCTGATGATAAAAAAGGGGCAGAAGAAATTGTTGCGAAAAATAATGTCATACCAATAATATATGATGATAATTTACAGACTATCAGATTCGAAAATAGTGAAATTTCATTATCAAACTCAGAATATCTTATCTTAAAAAACTTAATTGGTAAAAATGGTGAATTATTGCTTTATGAAGATATTGAAAAAATACTTTGGCCAAATAATGATGGAGTCAATAAGTCAGCAATGAGATTACATATCCACAGATTAAGAGAAAAAACTAATACTATAACAAACCATATAGATTTTATAAAAACTGTAAGGGGCAAAGGGATTTTTATCGATTCAAGCTTATTTTAAGTCTTTAATCATTTGAGATAACCTATCTATAGATTTTGCAAGATTTTCTTCTGAATTCGCAAAAGAAATTCTAATATAATTATCTCCATATTCTCCAAATGCTGTCCCTGAAAGTAATGCAACTCCATATTTATTTAGAGCAATTTCAGCAAAATCAGAACTTGATAGACCAGTTTTAGAAATATTAGGGAATGCATAAAATGCACCTAAAGGAGTCTGACAATTTATTCCATCAATAGAATTTAGTCCATCAACTACGATTTTTCTTCTAATTTTAAATTTTTCCATCATATTAATAGTAAAATCTTTAGGCCCTTCTAAGGCTGCTATTGCAGCCATTTGACTGAAAACTGATGTACAAGAAACAGAGTTTGTCATTAATTTTGTAACATCTTCAATCATAAATTCAGGAAATATTCCATAACCTAATCTCCAACCAGTCATTGCATAGCTTTTAGAAAACCCATCCAAAATTATAGTTCTTTCTTTCATTCCATCGAATTTAGTTATAGAGTAATGTTCTCCTTCATAGTACATATCTTTATAAATTTCATCTGATAGTACGATAATGTCATTTTCAACAGCTATTTTTGCTATTTCCTCTAAGTCTTCTACACTAGTAACTGATCCACATGGATTATTAGGACTATTAATGATCATCATTTTTGTTTTGCTAGTAATTAGTTTTTTTAGATCATTAATATTTGCATTGAAATTTTTACTTTCCTCTAATTTCATTGGGACAGGTGTGCCTCCTGCATAATTGATCATAGATTCATATATAGGAAAACCAGGATTAGGATATATTACTTCATCTCCTTTTTCAATTAAGGCTAATATAGAGAAAAACATAACTGGTTTACCACCAGGAGTAACTATAACTCTTTCGGGTGAAATAGAATAGCCATTAAATTCTCCTTGATGAACAGCAATTGCTTCTCTAAGCTCTTGTTGGCCAGCAGAAGGGCCATAGTGTGTAAATCCATCGTCTAAAGCTTTTTTTGCTGCTTCAATCACATGATCAGGGCTATCAAAATCAGGTTCACCTATTTCTAGATGAACAATATCTTTTCCTTGTGCCTCTAGTTTTTTTGCTTTTGCAAGAGTTTCAAAAGCGGTTTCTGTTCCTAGTCTTTGTTGTCTTGTAGATAATTGCATTTTTGATATTAGAAATTTCTTAATATTACTTATAATTATAAAATCTTAATTAAAAAGTAATTAAAGTAAATAGTAAATAAAGTAATTAGTAAATATTTTAAAAAATGACTGAATATAAAACTAACTATAAAAATTGGGCAAATTGGTATGATTTAGTTTACGAAATAATCAAACCTAAAGACTTAATTCTCTATAAATCATTAATCAATGATCAAACCAAGGATGTTCTAGAGATGGGAATTGGTACCGGTAGGATATTTAAATCATTTTTTCAAAATAAAATAAATTGGACTGGAATTGACGATTCTGAAGAGATGATAAATTTATGTAAAGAAAAAATAGAACCACTTCAACCACTCAAAGGTAAACTAAAATTAATAAATGAAGATATGACAAAATTAGATATAAGAATTGATAATAAATCAATTCATAACTCTAAGTTTGACTTAGTAATTTATCCTTCAAATTCATTAATGAGTGTAGGTGATATTAATCAACAAAAAAATGCCTTATGCTCGGGATTAAAGCATCTTAAAGATAATGGAATACTAATGTTTGATCTTCATAACCCTAATAACTATGAAATTAAGGATAAATTTCAATTAATGGGATCCGCTAAGATAAATAATTTGAATCATGAAATTTTTGGTAGAAGTGAAGTAGATTTTATAAATAAATTACACACAAACTTTCAAAAGATAATCATAAATTCTGATGAAGTAATTGAATTAAAATCTTATGATAATTTTCTGTATATTGAAGATGTCATTTCTATTTGTGATGAGCTTAATATAGAAATCTTAGACATGTTCGGAGGATATAATAAAGAAAAGATATCAGATAATTCTGAAGAAATAATTTTCATCAGTAAAAAGAAATAAAATGGAAAATCAAATCCCATTCAAAATAATTTCTCCCTTCGATCATACTGGAGACCAGCCTAATGCAATAAAAAAAATGGTTCAAGGATTAGAAGACGGACTAAGATTTCAAACATTATTAGGTGTTACAGGTTCTGGTAAAACCTTTACTATGGCAGGAATAATAGAAAAGGTTCAAAAACCAACATTGGTTATAGCTCATAATAAAACTCTAGCGGCTCAATTAGCTAGTGAGTTACAAGAATTTTTTCCAAATAATTCTGTTCAATATTTTGTCTCTTATTATGATTATTATCAACCAGAAGCATATATACCTAGAACAGATACATATATAGAAAAAGAATCAGATATAAATGATGAAATAGATAGGCTCAGACATGCATCTACTAGATCTATATTAACGAGAAACGATACAATTATTGTTGCTTCTGTTTCTTGTATATATGGACTTGGATCTCCCCACGAATATAAATCAATTTCTCAAGAAATAAAGATTGGAGATTCAATAGATTCTTCTGAACTATCACGAAAACTTATTTCTATGTATTTCAATAGAGATGACTATGAAAATCATAGAGGTTCTTTCTCTATAAAAGGAGATACTATGGAAATAATTCCCTCATATGAAGAATTTTCAATAAAGATTGAATTTTTTGGAGACATAATAGATAAAATTTCAGAAGTAGACATATTAACAAAAAATAAAATAAGAGATCTTACAGAAGTTTCAATTTATCCCAGTAAACACTTTGTTACTCCTGAAGAAAGTCTTTCTGATGCTCTTTATGATATTCAAGATGAATTAGAAAATAGAATTTCCCATTTTGAAAATCATGGAAAATTACTTGAAGCTCAAAGAATTAAGGAAAGAACAAACTATGATTTAGAAATGTTAAGAGAAACAGGCTCTTGCCCTGGTGTAGAAAATTATTCATTACATTTAGGAAGAAGAAAAGCAGGAAGTCCTCCATGGACTTTATTAGATTATTTCAATGATAACTATATGATTTTTATTGATGAATCTCACATAACTGTACCCCAAATCAATGGAATGTATAAGGGAGATCAGTCAAGGAAAGGAACTTTGGTTGAACATGGTTTTAGACTTCCTTCTGCCAAAGATAACAGACCTTTATCTTTTGATGAATTTGAAAATCGTATACCTCAAACTATTTTTGTTTCAGCTACTCCTGGAAAATATGAAGAATTAAACCAACAAGATCATGTAGAGCAAATAATTCGACCCACTGGATTATTAGATCCTAAAATAATTCTTGAACCCACAAAAAATCAAATAGATAATCTAATTTCCAGAATTCAAGAAAACGTTGATAATGGACAAAGAACTCTTGTCACTACCCTTACAAAAAAAATGTCAGAAGAATTATCTGAATATATGAGAGAGTTAGGAATAAAGGTTCATTACCTCCATTCTGAAATAGATACGATTGAAAGAATAGAAATATTAAGAGATCTTAGATTGGGTACATATGATGTTGTTGTAGGAATAAATCTTCTTAGAGAAGGGCTAGATCTTCCAGAAGTTTCTCTAGTTGCAATATTAGATGCTGANAAGGAAGGGTATTTACGATCATCAACATCTTTAATTCAAACGATCGGAAGAGCAGCAAGACATGAAGAAGGAAGAGTAGTAATGTATGCCGACAATATTACTAAATCTATGAAGACAGCAATCGATGAAACTAATCGACGAAGAGAGATNCAAGAACAACACAACATCAAAAATAATATAGTACCGACAACTATNGTTAAAGAAGTTAGAGATATTACAGAGAAACTTAAAGAAAGTAACTCTTATGTTGAGGAAAAAGAAACTAAAATTGAAAACATTTCGGATAAAAATATTTATAAACTTATAAAAGATTTAGAAAAAGAGATGAAAAAATCAGCAAAAGTTTTAGAATTTGAAAAAGCAGCTTTAATCAGAGACCAAATATCTGAATTAAGAAAAAATTTACAATAAAGTAGCAAAGGGNAAACTATGTACGCACACTTAAGAATCTATACTGTAAATAAAGGAATGATGGATGAATGGGTAAAACTATTTAATGAAAAACTAATTCCTCTTTTGATAGAAGCTGATATTAAAGTAGAATCTTCATGGATCAATGAAGAAAAATCTCAATTTATTTGGATTAGATCTTATGGTAATTCTTTAGATGATATCGAAAAGAAAGAAGAAAAATTCTATGGTTCTGATTGGTGGATAAAAAATGTTGATATGGTAAGAAGTCATCTTGCACATAGAGAGATATTAACTATAGAATCCAATTAATATATAATAATTTATATAATATAAAAAATTCACAAAATAATATAACCATGGAAGTATTAAATAAAGATTCAATAATAGATGCCTTAAAAGATGTTTATGATCCTGAAATACCAGTTAATGTAGTTGATTTAGGATTAATCTATAACGTAGAAGTAGAAGATAATGAAGTTCATGTTGAAATGACTTTAACTGCTCAAGGATGNGGAATGGGCCCTTATATTGCTCAACAAGCAGAGTGGCGAATTGCTGAAATTGAAGAAGTTGAAGATGTTGTTGTAGATTTAGTTTTTGAACCTCAGTGGACTCCTGAATTAATTACCGNAGATGGTAAAAGGCTTCTAGGAATAGACTAAATGGCTGAACCAAGAAAGCTAACTCCAGCTGAAGAAGCTCGTCTTGCTCAAGTAAGAGATCAATTTAAGCAAAAACAAGCAATTAGTAACTCATTAAATTCTATTAAATATAGAATTGGTGTGTATTCAGGNAAAGGTGGAGTAGGTAAAACTACAGTAACAACAAACCTAGCTCTAACTTTGGCAAAACATGGAAGAAAAGTAGCAATATTAGACTGTGATATTGATTGCCCAAATGTAACTAGAGTTTTAAGGATTTCTGAAAGACCTGGTGCTGATAATGAAGGTAAAATGATACCTCCTTCAAAGCACGGAGTATCTGTTATGTCTATGGGCTTTTTTCAAGAAAATGAAGATGAAGCTATAGTCTGGCGAGGNCCAATGATTCACAATGCCATTAATCAATTTATATCTAAAACTAATTGGGGAGATATAGATTATCTTATATGCGATTTACCTCCTGGCACATCGGATGCGCCACTTACAGTAATGCAAACTTTAAATCTTGATGGATTTATAGTAGTTTCGACCCCTCAAGAATTAGCTGCTCTTGATGCTAAAAGGTCAATAAATATGATAAAAAAACTAAATCTAAAAGTTTTTGGTGTAGTAGAAAATATGACTGGTGGAATTTTTGGGAAAGGTGCCGCAATAGAAATGGCTGAAGAACTTGAACTTCCTGTACTTAGTGAAATTTCTTTGCTTAGTGATTATTCAGACAGCTTTGATCCAGTTGTTCATACTAATGATACTTCTGAAAAAGAATTTNAAAGACTAATGAAAAACCTAGATTCTATAACTTCTCAATTATAGATAATTAATATAAATCTTCAAAGAATTCTTTGCCTTCAACTTCTATTTCTTCTGGTGGAAGCCTTTTGCTTCCAAGTTTTGATGAGGATACCCTTTTATAAATATCATACGACCCCTTATGGAAGTTACCAGAGACATCATTATCAATATAGGTATTTGATATTTCCTGCATCTCCCCTATCCATCTATGAGCTTTACTAGGAATGCCTTTTAATTTTTTCAAATCCTCAAATACTCTTGGTTGAGAATATTCTAATTCATCCATCAATGAGTCAAAATTATTTGTCTTAATTGAAAGCATTACAGCAGCAATTAATAGTGATGAATAACCTTTAGTAATTGAAGCATAAGCCATTTTCATAGCNGAAGCCTCNCCTATNTTACCTCCCATATCAATAACTTCCATACCCATATTATTTAATTGCATAAATATTTTTGAATGAGGTCCTGATACATAAATTCTAGGAAATTTATTTTCTATTGGAGGCGTACCTATAATACCTCCATCTATAAACTTAATTTTTGTNCCTGAAAGAATATCTTTCATACTTTCTACTGTTTTTGGAGAAATTGCATTTAAATCTGCAAAATATACATCCCTATCTAAGCCAGCNGATTCTTCTTTAATTTGTAATGCTAATTTNTTTGCATCACTTGGAACTAATATTGATACAATGATATCTGTTTGTTTCAATGAATTGGCAAGATTTTTTGAATCAATAATTCCATTATTTTTTGCCCTAATTTTTGTACTCTCAGACCTTCCATCAAGGGGTGATATCACCTTGATTCCCTTAGAAATAATATGCTTAGCAATAGGAGAGCCCATTTCTCCTGGGCTAAGTAGTGTCAAATTTTTTATCAAAGTTTTAGGACCTCTAATTCTTTCTTTATTACTTCTGAAACTATTTCAGACTGCTCTTCGGTCATTCCAAATACATGAATCACAATTGTATTTTCACCGTCAGGAACTCTAGTCCAAATTTGAGGATCTGAGTTTTTAAGAATTTCAACAAATTTTTCATTATTCGTAGCAAAGAATTTATCATCAATATCTAGAGATAAACCAAAAGGTTGATGGCCAATTATATTATCTATTAATTTCACTGTAATTCCTTCGATATTTTTAAGCTCATTAATTATATTGAAAGTCTTCTTTTCTGCAATTGATAATCTTTCCTCATGATTCATAGACATCCATCTCTTAACTGCATACAAAACTCCAATTATTTCTTGTCTATCTATTTTATGTGGACGACCAATTCCTCTTATTCTTCTACTTTCATATCCTACAAATGAATGCCTAGAAATTGAATCTATGACATCCTTTGTTCCTATTGCAATACCTGTGGAATGAGGAGCTCCCATATATTTTGCTGCAATACATTGAAAATCAGCTCCCATTTTTACATACTTTCCAAAATTTTCCAGTGGATAAATTTGACCAGCAGCATCTACAGAAACTGGTTTGTTTTTAGAGTGAGNTATTTCAATAACTTCTTCTAAAGACAATATATTAGGATCTTTATCATCCTGCTCNTAAACAGGATAATGTACGCATGCTGTGTTTTCATCAATTGCTTCTCTTAATTGTTCTGAGGTGGTTCCTGACTCATCACCAACTTCTACAAGTTTTCCTCCAGATAATTCCATACATCTGTCATACCAATATCTTTGTCTTTTTTGTATTAATATTTTATTAGGCATTCCAGAGGTATCAGGAAGTTGTTGAATTTTATCATCATCTTTACCTGCCATAAAAGATGCTGCCGCAAGAGTTAATGCTGAACCTGCACCAGATGTTATATAAGCAGCAGGAACATCTAGCATTTTTGCAATTTGATCTCCAACTTTTTGTTCTAATAAGGTCATTGGAATATATACATCGTTTGCTAAATCCATTCCTTCTTGNACTTCTTTAGCAACTACTGANCCTCCTAAAGCTGTTACACTTCCAGTAGCATTAATTATTGGTTCTAATCCTAAATCTTTATAAATCGATCCCCATTCAGTATTACTCATTTCTACTCCTTATCTTGTTTTAATCATCTTCTAAGGTAGAGATATCTCCTTCTGGTTCTCCTAATTCTCTCGCCTTTAATAAACGTCTCATGATTTTTCCTGATCTAGTTTTTGGCATTGTATCTAGAAAATCTATTTCTCTTGGAGCAACACCTGCTGATAGTTTTTCTCTTGAGAATCTTATAAGTTCTCTTCTTAGTTGNTCNGTTTGTTCATAATCAGGATTTAATGTCACAAAAGCTTTAACTATCTCCATAGCAATTGGATCAGGTTTACCAATTACTCCTGCTTCTGCTACTGCAGGATGCTCAATTAATGCACTTTCNACTTCGAATGGTCCTACTAGGTGCCCTGCAGTGTTTATAACATCATCTGCTCTTCCTTGAAACCAAAAATATCCTTCTTTATCTCTTGAAGCTTGATCNCCTGTTATATACCAACCTTTCTTAAATCTCGAATTATGCATATCATCCTGCTTCCAATATGCGAACATTTGAGATGGCCAACCNGGCCTTACTGCAAGAATTCCACTGTCTTCATTTTCTATTTCATTATATTGGTCATCTAAAATACCCATTGTAATACCAGGAAAAGGTCTACCCATTGAACCTGGTTTAATATTTGTTGAAGAGTAGTTTGCACACATTATGGCTCCTGTTTCTGTTTGCCACCAGTTGTCNTGTATAGGAAGCTTATAATTTCTTTCTCCCCAAACTACTGCTTCAGGATTTAATGGCTCTCCGACAGATCCTATGAACTTAAGGGAAGTTAAGTCATACTTATTTACAACATCCTCACCTGATCTCATTAATAATCTAATAGCAGTAGGTGCTGTATACCAAACATCTACCTTATATTTCTGAATTATTTCATACCAAGAAGATGCACTAAAACCACCCTCATAAATTATTTGAGTTACNCCATTTGTCCAAGGAGCAATCATTCCATAAGAGGTACCTGTCACCCAGCCTGGATCTGCAGTNCAAAAATAAATATCACCATGACTTAATTCCAAAGCCCAGTGCCCAGTAAGCATCTGTTGAACAACTGCTTGATGTCTATGTAAAACACCTTTAGGTTTACCTGTTGATCCAGATGTGTAATGCATTATAGAAAAATCATATTGAGATGTATTAACTAGCTTAAATGAATCNGCACTTACATCTTTCATTAAAGCTTCATAGTCCAAATCATTATCTACCAATGGATCTTCGAATCTATTATCTTTATTTACAACTATTATTTCTTTTAGTGTCTTAATATCCTTTATTATTGGAGATATTTTTTTTCTTAAGTCTGGTGATGTCACTAGATAAGCAGCGCCTGCATCAAGCATTCGATCTTTTACTGGATCAGGTCCAAATGCTGAGAATAATGGAGCAATTACTCCTCCAGCTTTTAATATACCCATTGCAGCAAAATAAAGTTCTGGCAATCTATCCATGAAAATGAAAACTCTATCGCCTTTTTCCATGCCTAAATTTATCATCACCTGACCAAATTTGTCAGATTGCTCTTTAAAATCTTTATATGTATAGTTTTCTTCTTCCCCGTTTTTTCCTAGCCAAACTAAAGCTAGTTTGTCACCAAATCCGTTTTTTACATGCCTATCAACACATTCATAAGCATTGTTTAATCCTCCATCAGGAAGCCAATCTAATTTTGAAAAAGCATCTCTATACCAATCAAAATCTTCATACTGTTTTTTGTAGTCTAGTAAGTTGGGTTTATTTGAATCTGAATAATTAGTATCTTTTATAATTTCATCAAATTGCATTCTTTGCTCCATCTTTCTTTGTTATGATTAAAGATACTAGCATAAAAACATTATGATTCTACAATTAAGAATTGTAGTAACAAATATTTCATAGGAGAATTGTAATAGTAATGGATATATTATTTTTAAAAGATCTTTTGCCTACTGCAAGAGCAGGTGATGTAAAGAATGTAAAACCAGGTTTTGCAAGGAATTATTTGATTCCCCAAGGTGTTGCAGTTTTGGCAACAGAAGAAGCTCTACAAAGAGCAACAAAATTAAGAGCTGAAGCTGAAGAGCGAAAAGTACAAGAAACAAAGGATTGGAAAGTTGTCGCAGATAGTCTTGAAGATACTGAGTTAGATATTGAAGTCAGAACTGGACCAACTGGTAGACTTTATGGTTCTATAACTCCTGCTATAATTGCAGATTCTCTTGCAGAAAAATTAGGCAAAGAGATGAATAAAAGATTTTTCAATATTCTAGAGCCAATAAGAGTATTAGGCAAGTATAAGATATTTGTAAAATTTGTAGAAGAAGTAAACTTTAATTTAACCCTTAATGTTGTTCCTGATGAAGAATCTCAAAAAGTAATCGAAGAACATAAAGAAGAACAAGAAAAGTTGAAAAAATTAGAAGAAAAAGAGCAGAAATCTGAAGCTAATTCTGAAGAAGAATTAAATAAAGAAGAAAATGACCAAAAAACCTCTTCTGAAATAAATGAAATAGAAGATAATAATTCAAATAATTAAATTAAATTTGGATTTTAAATGGTTTTATCTGATAAGCTTTTTCCACATGATATATCTGCAGAAGAGTCTGTAATTGGATCACTATTATTAGATGGTTTATCTTTTACTAAAATTGCATCATTCTTAGAACCAGAGCATTTTTATTTAGAGCCAAATAGAATCATATTTGAAATAGCAAGAGATCTTTTTAATAGACAAGAACCTATAAATCAAATAAGTATTGCTCATGAACTTGAAACACAAGAAAAACTTGAAGATGTAGGCGGAAGAGCATATTTAGCAAAGGTTGTAGATGTAGTTCCAACATCAATACACATAAAACATTACGCAAATCTTGTTAGAAGAACAGCTACGATGAGAACTCTAATTAATGCTGCTGAAAATATTTCAGAGATAGGATTTGATAATGATCCAGATATTGAAAATGCTTTATCCAAAGCTGAGGATATAATTTATAGCATTAGGAATGATCAACCTAGTAGAGATTTCGTTCCATTAAGAGAAACACTTACTCCATATTTAGAAACATCTTCATCTGATTTAGCTGATGATGAAAATAGACCTATCAGTTCAGGATTTAAGTTATTAGATGATCTTTTAGGAGGTCTTCAAAGATCAGATATGCTTGTTTTAGCTGCTAGACCATCAGTAGGAAAATCAATGTTTGCATTAAATTTAGCTATAAACGCAGCTATGAATGATCAAAAAGTTGCNATTTACTCATTAGAAATGGGTAGAGAACAAATAGCAACAAGAATGCTAGCTACTCAAGCTCGAGTAAATATGCANTCATTAAGAATGATGAGACTTAGTTCATCTCAGGAAAATAGATTAGTTGATGCAATTGGTAGACTATCTGACCTTTCGATATTTATTGATGATTCTCCAGTTCAAGGTGTAGCTGAAATGAGAGGTAAAGCTCGCAGATTGCAACTTGAGTATGGTTTAGATTTTATAATAGTCGATTATATGCAATTGATAAGTAATAACAAAGGAAGTAGGGAAACTAACAGAGCTCAAGAAGTCTCAGAAATCTCACGCCAGATTAAAGCTATGGCAAGAGACTTAAGAGTTCCAGTTATTGCAATTTCTCAATTATCAAGAGCAATAGAACATAGGCAATCTCATAGGCCATTACTNTCTGACCTAAGAGAATCAGGTTCCATTGAGCAAGATGCTGATGTTGTTATGTTCATACATAGGGAAGAAAAATTTACTACAAAAGAAGATTGGATAAAAAATAATCCTGGTGTTCCCTATCCTGAAGGTCAAGCTGAAATTATTGTTGCAAAACATAGAAATGGTCCAACNGATACCATTCCTTTGGCAGTTGATGATTCNATTGGAAGATTTGTAACCATAGATTCTGCAAGAAATAATCAACTATCAACTCAAGAGAATTAATTTTGGAAAGTTTAAAAGAAATATTAAATAATAGGAAACAACAAGGAGTTGTTTCAGTAGATTCAAACAAAGATCCTTACAATGAAGATTGTAATATTTGTAACTCAGCNCGCTGGATAATAGTAAACAATGAAACTGTTCCTTGTGACATATGCCAAAATAATTCTCAAGATGACTTAGATCTAAAGATAAGAATCAAGTATGCTGGAGTAAATCAACTTTTAGAATACAATCTAAATAATTTCAAAATTGATGGGTCTGTGGGTAAGTCTGAACCCAAAAATTTAAGAAATTTTCTAAATCTTGCCAAAGATTATTCAAAAAACCCGATGGGTTGGTTGGTTATAAATGGACCTACCGGCACAGGCAAAACTCATCTGGCAGCAGGTATAGCTATAAGATGTGTAGAAAATAGTACGCCTGTTATTTACAAATCTATTCAGGAAATAGTTGATGTTATAACAAACANAAATCCAGAAGACGAATCATTTAACGGTCTTATAGATTTTCCCTTTTTAGTAATAGATGATTATGGCAATCAAACATATTCTGATTGGATTGAAGAAAAAATAGATCATCTTTTTACACATAGATATACTAGAAAATTACCTACTGTAATATCGTTAAGTTCTAATATTTTAGACTTAGATGATAGATCACAAATGAGATTTACTGACCCTAAACTTGTTCAAAGCATAAATTTAGAATCAAAACAAATATCAATATTTTCAAATGGTATTCCAAAAGCATTTGAAAAAGCTAAACTAACAAAAGAATTAAAAAAACCAATCAAAAATTCAAGCCAATCAGATAAAGTCACATATGATTCTATAGAAATGGCNCTATTTAAGTCAAAGGAGTATGTAAATAGTAAAAATCCAAATTGGCTATATATTCATGGAGAAACNGGATCTGGTAAAAGTTACTTATCAGCCGCAATTGCTAATGAANTTATAAGTAAAGGAAATGATATATATTTTATTAGTTCTTCAGAACTAATAGAGAAAGTTAGAGAACAATTTGGNAATAATCCTGGNAAAGGTTGGGAATATGAAAAAGCCAAAGATGTTGATTTTTTATTTATAGATGATCTNTGGGGGCACAATAATACTAAATGGTCAGATGAATTAATCTATAATTTATTGGTTTACAGACAAGACAATCTAAAATCTACAGTTTTAAATTCAAGTATCATTTACGATAAAATCAAANCCTATAAAACTAAAAAAAATCAAATTTCTTCTGATACTATTTTTACAGAAAAGATTTGCTCAAGACTTTCAAACAAAAATATAGTTGAACAAATATCTTTAGTATCATCTGACATAAGAAAAAAAAATCTAATTAAAAAAGTCTAATGGTTAAAATTGTTAGAGACAAAAAAGATCTAAAAACTGGAATTGAAATAATCCAGGATAAATCTAAAGAATTATTTAAAAAAAATTCTGAAATAAAAAAAATATTTGAAGGATGTTTATGGGCTGAAGGACCAGTTTTTTTAAAAGATGAAAATCTTATAGTTTGGTCAGATATTCCTTTCAACAGAATGCTTTATTTTGATATTTCTAATGGTAAAACTGGTGTTTTCAGAAACCCTTCTTATTTTTCTAATGGTAACAGTGTAGATTTAAATGGAAATCAAATCACAGCTGAGCATGGGAGAAGAGCGATAAGTCATACTAATAAAAATGGAGAGATAAAAATAATTGTAGATAAATTTGAAGGTAAGAGATTAAACTCTCCAAATGATTTAGTATGTAAATCTGATGGAACGATATGGTTTACTGATCCCCAATACGGAATAAAAACTAATTATGAAGGTTATCAGAGTGAGTCTGAAATAGGATTCAATGGTGTTTACATGATAGATAATAACAAAAACTTAAACCTATTAACAAAAGAAATTGATGGACCTAATGGAATAGCCTTTTCACCTGATGAAAAAACTTTATATGTAACTGACACTGAAACTACTGGTAACATTTTTTCTTATAAAGTCTCAGAAAATAAAATTTTCGATAAGCAAGTATTTGCAACTCCTAGACCAGGTAAACCTGATGGAATTAAAGTTGATGAATATGGTAATGTGTTTTCTTCTGCTTGGGATGGTGTTCAAATTTTTACACCTGAAGGAGATCTAATGGCAAAAATTCAAATAGCTGAACAAAGAACAGCAAATTTATGCTTTGGAGGTAATGATTTTAATAAACTTTTTATAACTTCAGATAAATCTTTATATACAATAGAGATGAACGTTAAGGGAAATCAGAATTAAAACGATAAAAAGGTTATTTTATGAATATTGAAGAAAAATGTATAAATGCTCTGAGATTTCTTTCTATTGATCAAGTAAATAAGGCGGCATCAGGACACCCTGGGGCGCCTATGGGAGCTGCAGTTATAGCTTATGTTTTGTTTAAAAACATAATGAATCATAATCCAGATAATCCAAATTTCATAAATAGAGATAGATTTATTCTTTCAATAGGACATGCATCAGCTCTTTTATACTCTGTTCTTCACTTATCAGGATATAAGTTCTCTTTAGAAGACCTTAAGAATTTTCGACAATTAGGTTCAATAACTCCAGGACATCCAGAAAGAGATATAGATTTAGGTATTGAAGTTACTACTGGACCACTAGGCCAAGGTTTTGCAAATGGAGTTGGTATGGCAATTTCTGAGAAAATGATGGCTCAGAAATATTCTAAATTAATTAATCACTTCATTTATGGAATAGTAGGTGATGGAGATTTACAAGAAGGTATTTCTTCAGAATCAGCTTCTTTAGCAGGAACCTTAGGCTTGGGAAAATTAATTTACATCTATGATTCAAATGGTATATCTATTGATGGCAGTAATGATCTCGCATTTACTGAAAATGTTGCTGAAAGATTTAAATCATATAATTGGCATGTAATTGAAAATATTAATGGTAATGACATTAAATCTATTCAAAATGCAATAGAAATTTCCAAAAATGAACTATCTAAACCATCACTTATTATTGCAGACACCACAATCGGTTTTGGATCACCAAATAAAGCAGGTAGTGAAAGCGCACATGGAGAACCTTTAGGAGATGAAGAAACAAGTTTAACAAGAGATAATCTAGGATGGGATTATGGAGAATTTGAAGTACCTGAAGATGTCGTAAAACATATGAAACAGATAATTACAAAAGGTAATATCTTAGAAAAAAACTGGGAAAAAGATGCTGAAAATTTCAAGTCTGAAAATCCAGATCAATATAATAATTTTCTTCAGATAATGAATAATCAATATAATGAAAATTGGGATGAAGAATTACTAAATAATATAAAAAATTCCAATGAACCTGAAGCTACCAGAGCTTCATCAGGATTCGCAATTAATTTAATATCTAACTCCTTAGATAATCTTATAGGAGGTTCTGCTGATTTAACAGGATCAACTAATACACTTATAAAAAACTCTGAAAATTTTTCTAAAAGTACACCGAATGGGAAAAATATTAAGTTTGGAGTCAGAGAGCATGGGATGGGCGGAGTAATGAATGGAATTTCAGCTTATGGATCTCATCGAGTTTTTGGAGGAACATTTTTAGTTTTTTCTGACTATATGAGAGCATCCATAAGACTTAGTGCTTTATCAAAATTAAATAGNATATGGATATTTACCCATGATTCTATAGGCTTAGGAGAAGATGGCCCGACTCATCAACCAATTTCTCAATTAATGAGCTTGAGATCNATTCCTAANTTAAATGTATTTAGGCCAGCTGATAGAAGAGAAACTTTACTTTCNTGGAGACATGCATTAAATGAAATAGATAAACCTTCTGCCTTNATTTTTTCAAGACAATCATTACCAGATATAAGTACAATAACAGACTCAAAAATAGATTCAAATACCTTTTCAAAAGGAGCTTTCTCAGTCTATGATAATTCTGNTGATGANCCTGAAATTATTTTAATTTCAACTGGTTCAGAACTATCGAATACAATAGAAGCAGCAAAAAACTTTGATAAAAATAATTCAATCAGAGTAATTTCGATGCCATGTTGGGAACTTTTTGATCAACAGGATGATAAATATCAAAAAAACTTAATTCCTGAAAAAACTAAACATATAATTTCAGTTGAAGCTGGAGTTGGATTAGGGTGGCAAAAATATACTAGAAATAATGATTCTATTATTTCAATGGAAACATTTGGTGCATCTGCTCCCGGTAATAAATTAATTGACTACTTTGGATTCTCTGCTGATAAAATTACCGATAGGGTAAAAAAAATAATAAGTGAATAATTGTTATGAAAATATGCATAAGTGCTGACCATGGTGGGTTTGAATTAAAGAAAATTATAATTGAGCATATAAAATCATTGGGACTGAATGTAGACGATCTTAATGACACTGAGTATGACCCTGAAGATGACTATCCTGACACAACTAAATTAGTAGCAAAATCAATTTCTAAAAATGAACATGACAAAGGAATTGTTTTATGTGGATCAGGTGTAGGAGCATCAGTAGTTGCTAATAAATTTAAAAATGTTAGAGCTGCGATATGCCATGATACATATTCTGCTTCTCAAGGAGTAGAGCATGATGATATGAACATAATTTGCCTTGGAGGAAGAATTATTGGGGATGCACTAGCTAAAGAAATAGTAGAAGAGTTCTTAAAGGCTGAATTTCAAACTGAAGAAAGATTTGAAAGAAGAAAAGATAAAATAACAGAAATAGAAGATAAAAATTTCAATAAAGATGAATAACTTAACTAACCTAAAAAATAAAGGACAATCAATTTGGCTGGACTCAATAAGCAAACAAATGATTGAATCTGGAGATTTAAAAAAAATAATAGACGAAGGAGTTACAGGAATAACTAGTAATCCCTCGATTTTTGAAAAAGCTATATCGTCTACTAATTCTTATGATTCTATTATAGAAAAATCTATTATCAATACTAAAAATCCAAAGGATATATTTGAATTAATTGCTTCAAATGATATCAAGCATGGAGCTGATTTATTGTATGAAACTTATGAATCGACAAATTTTGACGATGGTTATGTTTCTTTAGAAGTTGACCCTTCTTTAGCTAATAATAAGGATGAAACAATAGAAGAGGCAATTAAGTTATGGAAATTAGTAGATAGACCTAATTTAATGATTAAAATACCTGGTACTAATAGCGGTATAGATGCAACAAAAATATTGTTGGAAATGGGTATAAATATTAATGTCACACTTCTTTTTTCTTTCAAAAGTTACCAGAATACCTTAAACGCATTTATAGAATCTAGAGTAAAAAATAAAAAATCTAGATCAGTAGCATCATTTTTTATAAGCAGAATAGATACTGCAGCAGATAGTGAACTTGATAAAAATTCAAATTATTTTCATAAAATAGCAATATCCAACGCATACAATGCATATAATTATTTCAATGAAAACAGATCAAAAATGGATCAAAATTTTCAAAAATTACTATGGGCATCAACTAGTGTCAAAGCTGAAGATTTAGATCAAGATTATTACTGTATTAATTTACCTATGAAGAACACAGTGAATACACTACCACCTGAAACTTTGAATTATTTATTTAAATCTAAAACACTAGAAAATAGCAGTCTGAATGATTTTGAAAATTATCCTAATATACTTTCTGAAGCGGAGAAGTTTATAAACCTTGATGATATAACAAGTCATCTACTTATAAATGGAATAGATTTATTCGAAAAATCATATAACTCTTTACTAGATAAAATTGATGAAAAAATAAAAAAATTTTCACATACTTAGATGGATTTATCAAACATAAAAGAATTTATTGTTAAAGAAAAACTTATAAACAAAATTCTAAATTCTCCTGATAAAGTTTATCCACTAGGAACATTTAAGTCATCTGAAGAATTTCCTCTTGGTTGGTCAAATAATATAAATAAAAAAAAATTTGAAGATTGCTATCAAGAACTTAATAAATTTGAAAAATTTATTTTTATAGGTTTAGGAGGGTCTATTAATTTAGCGAAGATTGCTTCATTTATTAATCCTAATAAAGTGTACATAATTGATTCTTTAGATATAAAAAAAATCAATAATTTATCTGAAATCATTCAATCTGAAAAATGTGCGATTATTGTTTGTTCTAAATCAGGCACTACTGTAGAAACAAATATTTTGAAAAATATATTGTCTTATAAAAATAAAGACTCAATATATTACATAAGTGATCATTACATTTCAGATAAAGATAAAGAAAAAACATTTATCACTCAAAAAGACATAGGTGGAAGATTCAGTCTCGCGACACACTTCGGAATATTGCCTTTTTACTTAGCTGGATTTTCTATAAATGATATTGTTAGTAACATAAATTTAGCCAATAAAGAATCTAAAGAAAATAATATAGATAACAAAGCTATAACAATCGCATCAATAATATATAAAAACTATCTTTTAGATAAAAAAGCTTTATCTATAAATTCAATAAATAATAATGACCATATTGCTGATTGGCTTGAGCAATTATTAGCGGAATCTTTAGGCAAGGAAGAATCTGGTATTTTGCCAATCATACAAAATAACAAATTTTCTCCAAATTTGAATTTTTCTAATGATCCAAATAAATATAATTTAGATTCTATAAATATAAAAATTTCATATAATGAATCTATTTTTTATGAATTACAAATATTTTTTTATGTAATTGCAATATTGGGAATATTGTTAAAAATCCAACCATTTGATCAACCTAATGTTGAATTAACAAAAAGCTTAACAACAAAATTTTTAGAAACAAATCAATCACTTGAATTGGAAGAGGAATATTTTAGTCTAAGTTCATTTGAAAAAAACATTGAAGAAAATAATGAAAAAGAAAAAATAATTTCTTTGCTTATATTTTCTTCAATTGTAGATAAAGAACTTTTAGATAACTTAGAAAAATTAAAGATTTTTTGCTTTAAATCTCAAATAATTCTTCTTGTTTACTTTGCACCTACTTACTTGCACTCTACAGGTCAATTATTAAAGGGAAGTTTTAAAAATATTGAAAATTTCATAGTACATTTACACGGTAACGAGGACCAAGAAATACCAAATTCATTGTACACTCTTAATACGTTCGTTAAAAATCAGGCCATTTCGGACTATATGGCATTGAAAAAATACGACAGAAAAGTTCAATATATAGAAACTAATAAAATTGAATTAAATAAAAAAATAGAAGCAATTCTAAAATGATAGATTATACAAACAATTATTTTATAGGGTTAGACAATAGAACAAATGCTCTTTCTTGTAATTTAGAACAATCTAGACCAAAATCAGCATTTGAGCGACTTCAAGCTAATAAAGCTGCTCATTTAATTCTAAGTGCTTTAAAAGAAAGAAAAAATCTAGATAATTATTTTATTTGGGGAGAACCTAATCTTTGTGAAAGTATTTTGTTTGAAGCTAAAAATAGCCATATAAAAACAGCTATTGCAGTTGAACACATTAATAGAGGCGGATTAGCAATTCCTAGCACCAAAGATATTATCGAAATAATAAGCATTTTTGATCCTGAACTTCTCAGTGTAAAAGTTTTTTTTGAAAGCCAAAGAAGTAAATTGGCTGAAGAACTAGCAGTTGAAAGGCTACTAAATCTTATAGATATATGTGGTACATATAGCAAGGGATTGATAATAGATGTTGACTACAAAATAAACCTTAGTAAAAATAAAAATCATTCTGAAAAAGAAGTAATATTACAAGGTGTAGAAAATCTTATAAATAAAGATATTAAACCTAGATTTTGGGGTATAAGAAATACTGGAGACAAAACATTCGATCAAACTATGATTGCTTTGATGAATTTAGAAAATGAAGATTCAAATAAATGTATTTTAGAATATCCACATAATGAGAATAAACCTAATCTATACTCAGAATCTGAAATAAAGAATTATGTACTAAATTCTGATGTATTCCTAAATAATCTAATTGCATGGAGTACAAAGCAATCAGAAGATTCAGAAACCATTCTCAATATTAGTAATGAAATAGAAAAGTTTGAAACTACAATCTACGAAACAAATCTAACGAAGATAATTCAATAAATCATGTTCAAAAAAGAAAACCTTGATGATTTATCAGTAACTCAACTTTCAGACTTAGCTGAGAAAGTATGGCAAGATATTTCAGATCTATATGATAAAGAAGACTCCGAACAAAACGATGAAAAAATCCAAGAAATGACAAACTATTTCAATGACATTAAAAGAATCATAAGAGATTTACATTCTGATGAATCATATCCTAGAGGCGGATAATTACTCTTCTAGTATTGTCCAAAATTCTATCCAATTTGAAGGCCCATCGCTAGTATCTAATAATGGTCTGTATTTAGCTCCAAGTTCATATACTTCTTTTGGAATTTCATTACCTTCTCTTGAAGGATTATCAAATATATCTGCAGTCCACTCTAGATATACTCTATTTGGGTCACCTGGATTAGTTCCATTATTATAATAAACTCTTGTTTCACTTCTTTGGCCTAAGGAGGTGTAGAGATTTGCTTGTTCTTTTACAAGCTTTGCTACATTCACAGCCTCATAAGGTTTTGTCTTATAAGTTCTTCTTATCAAGTACATAGTTATCCTTTAACATATATTCATTCATAAACAGTATAGTAAAATTTCTCTGCTCATATAGTATTAAATTAATAATAATATTATTATTAAAAAATTTAAATTTAATTCTTTTTGGATTTACCATGACTGATCAAATAATTTTGGGTGTAAAAAAAGAAGAAGATCCTTCAGAAGACAGAGTTTCTATTGTACCTAGGGACTTAAAATCTTTATCAAGCCTTGGACTCAAAATAGTTGTTGAAAAAGATGCTGGAATTAAAGCTGGCTATTCAAATGAAAATTATGAAACTTCAGGTGCAAGTATCGTTGATTCATTACCAAATAACACAAGCATCGTAACTTCATTGAATGCATTTTATGATCATAGTTCTAATCATATTGAAAATAGTATAATAATTAGTCTCACAGATATAAGAACAAATAGTGAAATAAAAAAAATTTGTGAAAATAAAAAACTATCTTTATTTGCAATGGAATTTGTTCCCAGAATTGCAAGAGCTCAAAAACTAGACGCACTATCTTCTCAAGCTTCCATAGCAGGATATAGAGCAGGTCTAATCGTAGCTACTTCATTAAAGAAATATCTCCCTTTGATGATGACAGCTGCAGGCACAATCCCCCCATCCTCAATATTAGTATTAGGAGCAGGAGTTGCTGGCCTTCAAGCAATAGCTACCACTAAAAGACTTGGGGCTGATGTAACAGGATACGATATTAGACTTGCTGCAGGAGAACAAATAGAATCATTAGGAGCAAAATTTATCTCAGATGAAGTTCCCCCCGATTCAGAAACTTCCGGAGGATATGCTAAAGAACAATCTAAAGACAATCAAAAAAACCAATTAGAATTTCTCAAGGAATATATATTAAAATCTGATGCTGTTATAACAACAGCAGCTATACCTGGTAGAAAAGCACCTATCTTAATAGAAAAATCTACAGTAGAAGAAATGAAACAAGGTAGTGTTATAGTAGATCTTGCCGCAGCTACTGGAGGAAATTGTGAATCTACAAAACTCGGAGAAGAAGTAGAAATTAAGGGAACAAAAGTTATTGGACCTAAAAATTTATCATCTGATATGGCATTTGATGCATCTATAGTTTATTCAAAAAATCTTTTAGGTTTACTGGAGATAATTATTCAAGAAAATAAAATTAATCTAAATTTTGATGATGAAATCGTTGATACGATGATGGTTTATCAAGATGGTAAAAGCAGAATAGAGGAATAAATTGGAATTAGTATCGCTTATCATAATATTTGTTTTAGCACTTTTTATAGGGTACGAAATAATTACTAAAGTTCCTCCCACTTTGCATACTCCCTTAATGTCAGGCTCTAATGCAATTTCAGGAGTTGTGATAGTTGGAGCTATAATCATCGCTTCAAACACTCACAGTATGTTGGCCACTGTCTTTTCAGTAATAGGTATTGTATTGGCAACAATAAATGTAGTTGGAGGATTTTTAGTTACTGATAGAATGCTTGCAATGTTTAAGAAGAGTAAGAAATAATGGAGATTTAATTGATAGATATATCATCAAACATTGAAAATATACTTTACCTTTTATCCGCTGCTCTTTTCATACTTGGAATCAAGAGGCTCGCCTCCCCTGCCACAGCAAGAAATGGGAATAGACTTTCTTCAATAGCCATGTTAATTGCTATTGTAGTGACCGTTTTAAAATATACTGACACAAATTTTGAATGGATAATATTAGGTCTAATAATTGGATCAACTATTGGAGTTACTTTATCTAGATACGTCCAAATGACTGCAATGCCTCAACTTGTTGCTGTATTCAACGCTTTTGGTGGAGCAGCTAGTGCAATTGTTGCAATGTATGAACTAATTTATGGAGCTGGACCAAACTCCGCTATATTCACTATAGCTTCTGTAGCATTTGCATCTGTAATCGGTTCTGTTACGTTAACTGGATCATTTATAGCATTTGGTAAGCTGCAAGAATTGATTACTACTAGACCTTTACTTTTTCCTCTAAGAAACGTCATAAATATAATTTTATTTGTATCAATTTTGGTATTTTCTATTCTTTTATGTATTCCAGAAACATATGATGTTAATTATTTATACATAATAGCAGGACTTTCGCTTATATTTGGAATATTAATTGTTATACCAATTGGTGGAGCTGATATGCCAGTAGTTGTGGCTCTATTAAATTCATATTCAGGAATTGCTGGTGCAGGTGCAGGATTTGTTTTAGGCAATCCTGTATTAATTATTTCAGGATCATTAGTTGGGGCATCTGGATTGATATTAACTAGGATAATGACCAAAGCAATGAATAGATCACTATTNAATGTTATGCTAGGTGGATTCGGAGTGGAAGAAGGGTCATCTGCTAGCGGAGAAGAAGAAACTAGACCNGTTACATCATTATCAAGTGAAGATGCAGCAATGATATTATCATATGCAGAAAGTGTTATTTTTGTTCCAGGTTATGGNCTNGCTGTAGCTCAAGCTCAGCACCAAATTAATGAATTATCTAATTTACTNAAAGAAAAGGGTGTTTCTATAAAATATGCAATACATCCAGTTGCAGGAAGAATGCCTGGTCATATGAATGTCCTTTTAGCCGAAGCAAATGTGCCATACGATGAACTAAAAGATTTAGATGAAATAAATTCTGAATTTGAAAGAACTGATGTCGCTGTTGTAGTNGGAGCAAATGATGTTACAAATCCTAATGCTAGAACAGATACAAGCTCTCCAATTTATGGAATGCCTATATTAAATGTAGATAAAGCAAAATCAGTNATTGTTCTTAAAAGATCTATGGCTTCAGGTTTTTCAGGTGTGCAAAACGAACTATTTTTCTTGGACAAGACGAATATGCTATTTGGAGACGCTAAAGATTCTATAGAAGGAATGGTAAAAGAAGTTAGGGAAATAGATTAAGACTGAGTTACTTCTTCAGGAGATTCTCCTGTAGTTCCTAAATTCTGCCCATTNACATCTTCACCTTGTAATTGACGTTTCATTTGGTTATATCTATGACCGTTAGGCACAGAGAGNCCTTTGTGGGATCTTTTGTTCCCTCTTCTAGCTCTTGTATGTTTCTTTTTAGGTAANGCTGTCAATTTATAACTTTCTAATAATAACTAAAACTCTATTATAATTTATAAAATTTATTTTTGAGTAATAAAAATACTGCTAAATTTCATATGTTTTAAGTTTTTTTGCTAAATTTCCAATATATAGAAATGTTACAGAGGATATGAAAAATATGATCGACCCAGTATATAAAACAATTTCATATGAGTTTGTGACATCATAAATATATCCTGCAGAAACAGGAGTAACTACAAGAGCAGCATTATAAAAAGGACCTAACAAACCTCTAATAACTCCATAGTTTTTTCTACCAAATAAATCTCCAACTAAAGACCAATTTAATCCAGATCCAGCTTCAGACCCAACTAATAATAATAATGAAAGTAATAAAAATATTGAACTGCTAGAGAGATTAACTAAAATCAGAGATAATCCTGATGCTGAATAACATACCGCTAGCATTTTAGGTCTTCCTACTTTATCACTGAGTCGACCCATAACTAATATCACTGGAACTCCTACAAGAGCTAAGAAACCAACATACCAAGCTGCTTCGGCAGCAGAAATACCTTTCCAAACAAGTATAGGTATCATATGAACAAAAATTGCGCCATGAATAGAAAGTCTCAAGGTTGTTGCAATAGTTAAAAACCAAAATGATGAAGTCTTAATTGCCTCTTTCCAGGTATATCCAGAAACATAAGATGATAATTCTTCTTCGGTTTTTTCTTCTGTTTTTTCATATTCATCACCATCAGGCAGTAAACCCATAGATTCAGGAGATCTCCTATAAAAAAATCCCAAAGGCGTTATAAAAACTAACAAAAAAATACCTAATAATAGAACTGCATTTTGCCATCCCCATGAGTAAACAATATATGAAAAAGTAGGTACTAAAATTGCAGAACCTAACCTAAATGAGGCAGAGTTAATACTCATTACCAAGCCTCTTTTTTTAATAAACCAATTATTTAATGCAACAAAAGCAGTTTGCATGAAGCTAGTAGTTGCTCCTATTGAAACAACTATTACATAAATCAGTAAAAATTGAGTAAAATTTTCAGTCCTAGCAAGTAGAATATATCCTATTCCAGCCATAGCAGTACCAAGTACAGCTAAAGGCATAGGACCAAATTTATCCATCAACCATCCTGTAATAGGTCCAAGTAGTCCATTTTCTGCTCTAGCTAATGCAAATAATAAAGAGGTTTGAGCAGATGAAATACCAAATGTTTGAGATATAGGAATAAATAGTACAGTGAATCCTTGCCAATGAATGCTGCCTCCAAGTCCATTTTGAAGAGCAGCACTTATTACTATCCACCAACCAAAAAAAATCTTTTTAGGTTTTTTCATTACCCAAATGGAAGATTCTTATCGAGTTGTCCATCTAAAGATTGTACTTCCATTAGAATTGTGGCTCCCATATCAAAATATCTATTCCTCAAAGTTCTATCATATGATCTGATACAAAGTTGCTTTCCATTTTCTTTGGAAAGTTTTACCGCATGCTCTATAGCTGTATCATCAGTTTGTGCAAAAGGATGTTCAGGATGAGCCGCTCTATCGATACTCAAGTCTGCTGGTCCCCATGAGAAACAATCTACTCCTTCAAGAGAAAAATTAGGAATATTATTTATTGCGTTTAGAGTTTCTATCTGAATCATTAATACTCCAGTTTTATTCCACCAAGCAGGATAAGAATGTTGATTTACTTCTTTCAATCCTTCAGGTGGCCTACCAGGACCTCCCCAACTTCTTATTCCCTCTGGTCGATAATAAAAATAATCTCTTGCTTCCCTAACTAAATCTAATTCTTCTGATTGAGGAACTTCTATTATAGTTGGGCCATGATCCAATAGATTACCTATCATATATGCATTTCTTCTATGATCCATTCTGTAGTGAATAGGTTTATCTAATTCTTGCGCTGCTTCACAAATTCTTAATAAATAGTCTTCATTGGTAGGAGAATGTTGACCGTCAACTGAAATAAAATCGTAATCATAATATTCTAAAAGTTTTTCTATATCCTCTTTTCCAGCACCATACATTATTGCTCCACCAATTACTTGCTCACCACTTGCAATCATTTTTTTAAGATCTTTCATTTTATACTCCTATATTTTTATTACTTTATTTAATTCNGATTCATCATATTCTAAACCTAGACCAGGCCTATCAGATAAAACTATTCTTCCATTTTCAGGAACAATAGGCTCTTTGAAAAGTTTCGCTATATTTTCAACTGGTCCCGTAAATTCTTCTGAAAATTCATGCGGTCTAATTGCGTTAGTAACTGTTGAGTAAGCATGAAGACTACCAATTAAATTTAATCCAGCTTGAGGGCAATGAGGCATTATTATTTTATTTCTTGCCATCGCCATTTCATAAACTTTTACTAATCCAGTTATACCACCAATATTCAATATATCAGGTTGTAAAATATCTGGATTAGCTATATCCATTAAATCTCTGAATCTATATGGATTAGGTTCTTGNTCTCCTGTAGAAACAGAGCATTCAAGTGCATCAACTACTTGCCTTAAACCTTGATAGTCATACTCTGGAAGAGGTTCTTCAAAATGAGCAATTCCTAAATCTTGAAATCTTTTCCCTTGTTCAATAGCAGTAGGAACTGAGTATCCACAATTTGCATCAAAGCTAAGATCTATATCATCAGGTAAAAATTCTCTACATTTCTTAAATAAACTAAAATCTTTTTTAGGATCAGAATCTTGCCTAAATGATCTCCAGTCCATTCTTATTTTGAAAGCTTTATATCCTTTTTCATATCCTAATTTCACATCCTCTAACATTTCTTCTGGAGTTTTTCTCCAACCACTTCCTCTACTCCAATATAATGGGATATCAGTTCTAGCNGCACCACCAAGAAGTTGATAAACNGGTAATCCAGCAGCTTTTCCTGCTAGGTCCCAGAGTGCTACATCTATAGTTCCAACAACTTGAGGCATAACTTTAGTTGCTAAACCCGGTCCTGTTCCATGGGTAAGCATTTCCCAAATCATTTTCGGATCTCTAGGATCGACTCCTATAAGTAAAGGTTTTATNACTTCATCTAAATAAGCTTTATAAAGATTATAATTTCTTCCACCTTCAGATAATCCATATATGCCTTCATCTGTATCTACTCTTAATATAACTTTAGAATTACCGCCCACAAACTGTTGAGCATCTTGCGTGTTGGCTCCTTCTATTAAGTTTATTTTTATGTCTGTAATTTTCATTATTCCCTCCAAAATTTAGATATATTTACTGATTACTCCTAATAATGAATTTAATCAATCATAAAATATCAAAAATTTGATTTTAACGTTTATAACTATTTTTTTTATGGATAATAAATGAGATATGTATAAACTAAAAAAACAGTAAAAATATCAAATTAGAAGAGGAATATTATGAGAATGACAGGGAAAAGAGCTCTTATGGAATGCCTAAAGGCTGAAGGCATAACTAATGTATATGGAAATCCTGGAACAAGTGAAGGTCCTATTATGGAAGAAATTGTTAATCATAAAGAGCTTAGATATTTGTTAACTCTTCAAGAAGGTGTAGCTACAGGTATGGCAGAAGCAGATGCAAGAGTAAATAATAAAGCTTCTTTCCTAAGCTTGCATATTGATTCTGGTCTTGTAAATGGATTTAGTTTAATGAATGATGCATATACAACTAGTACACCAATGGTTGTTACTTCAGCCACTTATGATGTGAGAAATCTTAGAAACAGAGATTTAGTGGAGTTAGCTAGGCCATTTACCAAATGGAGCACTGAGGTTACTCTTCCTGATCAAGTTCCAATGGTAATGAGAAAAGCATTTCTTGAAGCTAATACTCACCCTAAAGGACCTGTTTTTGTAGCTTTTTCATCAAATGCCTTAGACGGTGTATCTGACATTGATATATATCCTTCTACTCCTCCTGTATATGGAGGCTTAGAAAAAAATGTTATTCAAGAAATAAATAAAATGATTAATAATGCCAATAAACCAGTATTGGTTGTTGGAGATAGAGTAGCTGAAGACAATGCTCTTGATGAGGCTGTAATATTTGCTGAAAAAGTAGGATTACCAGTATATATAGAAGGTTCAAATATACCTTTTCCAACTAATCATAATCAAATGATAGGTTTTCATACTATAAGAAATCAAAACCAGCGGGCTATATTAGATGAATCAGATCTAATATTAAGTGTAGGAGCTGATCTATTCTCAGACTGGTTTTTTGAAGGAGATGTATTAATTCAAAAACACACTAAACTAGTTTACTTAGATTCAAAACCAGATTCTCAAGGAAATAGGCAACCTTCTGATATTACAGGTTTAGGAAATTTAAAAGAAATTCTTAAGCAAATAAATAGTAGCCTAGAAGAATCCTTTGATCTAAGCCAGGAAGAAGTTAAAAATAGAATTATTGCAGTTAAAAAAATCAAAGACGAAAATGATGAAATATATGATGAAAATGCAAAAAAGAATTGGGATAACAAACTTATGTCACCAGACAGAGCAATGTATGAACTTTCAAAATGCATTCCAGAAAATACCCTAATTGTAAATGACGGCATAAGCCATAGAGGTTCTATTATGCAATACATGAAATTTGATAAAACTGATGAAATGATTTCTGGAAGAGGAGGATCTATTGGATGGGGAGTTGGTGCGACCCTAGGTGCAAAATGTGCTTCTGGTGATAGAAATGTTATTGGTATTATTGGAGATGGATCAGCAATGATGACGGTACAAGGATACTGGACTGCAGCAAACGATAATATTCCATGTGTATTCATCGTATTAAATAATCAATCTTATAGAATTCTGAAAGTAAATATTGATTACTATAGACAATCAGTAAGAAAAGAAGAGGAAAAATCAGGTTTATATCCTTACATGGATTTCCCTCTAGTACTTAATCATACTGAGATAGCAAAATCAATGGGAGTTGAAGCTGTGAGAATAACTAAGCCTACCGAGATATCTAAGGAAGTAACAAACGCAATTAATTCAAAAAAACCAAGACTAATTGAATTAATGATTGATGGAAACTTGTGATAGTGATAAAAATAAGAATAGAAAATAAAATCTAGAATCTGGAGAAAATACTATGAATGGATTTGAGCTAATTGCTAAAACTCTTAAAGCTGAAGGTGTNGAATGGATAGCGTGTTATCCAAGCAATCCTTTGATTGAAGCTGCTGCTAAAGAAGATATTCGAATTGTTGCTTTTAGACATGAACGAGGAGCATTAATGGCTGCAGATGGATATTCAAGAATGAGTGATAGGAAAAAATTTGGAGTTTTTGTCATGCAAGATGCCGCTGGTGCTGAAAACTCAATGGGAGCATTAAGCCAAGCTTATGCAGATAATATTCCAGTACTTGTAATGCCTGCTGGTTATCCTATGAGCAGCATTCAAACAAAACCTAATTTTTGGGCAAGTAAAATGTATGAGCCNATGTCAAAATATGCAGAATCAATTTTAAAAGTTGAGGACATACCTACAATTATGAGAAGAGCTTTTCATCACCTAAGAAATGGTAAGCCTGGTCCAGTCGTTGTAGAAATGACTAAAGATGTTTGTGCAAATGAAGTTCCAGAAGGAATTGCTAACTCATATCATTCACCAAAAAGATATATTTACAGACCTTCAGTAGAAGCTATACAAGATGCAGCAAATGTAATACATGACGCTAAAAATCTAATGATTTGGGCAGGACAAGGTGTATTAATGGCTGAAGCAACTAATGAACTTAAAGAGTTGGCTGAACTACTTTCTGTTCCTGTATATACAAGTATGCCAGGTAAATCAGCCTTTGACGAAAGGCATGAATTATCCATAGGTGCGGGTTCTCAAACCACCACTTTAGCAGCTAAGGAATTTTTACAAAATTGTGACACTATTTTAGCTCTAGGGACAAGCTTAACTGCAACTCCTTATGCTCAATCAATTCCACCAGGCAAAAGAATAATTCAAAATGTTGACAACCCTGATGATATTAACAAAAATGAATCTGTAGAAGTCGCATTAATTGGTGATACTAAAGAAACAATTAACTTACTTATAGAAGACCTTAAAGAACTATATGGCACATCCAGAATGGACGATGCAAATATAAGGAATGAAATTGCTCAGTATAAAAAAGAATGGGAAGAAGAATTTGATCCTTTTCTAAATAGTGATGAAGAGCCTCTAAGCCCTTTTAGAGTTGTTAAGGAAATAAACGATACATTAGATTTAGAAAAGAGTATTATAACTCATGATGCTGGTGCTCCAAGAGAACAGATGGTTGCATTTATTAAGGCAACAACTCCTAGAAGTTATATCGGATGGGGAAAAACAACTCATTTAGGATTTGGACTACCTCTTATTATAGGGGCTAAAATGGCCCACCCTGATAAATTTTGTATAAATGTTATGGGTGATGGAGCATTTGGAATGTCAGGTATGGATTTTGAAACAGCTACTAGGCAGAAAATTGGAATCACAACATTAGTGCTTAACAATGGTGTGATGGCAACTTATCCAGTGGGTGGACCTTCGGACTTCCCTACAGCTAGAGAGAAATCTGGAGTAGGAACAATGACAGGAAATTATGCCGATTTTGCTAGATCATTTGGTGCACATGGAATCCAGGTATCAAAAATATCTGAACTAGCTCCTGCATTAGAAACAGCCAAAGGACTTAATGCCACAGGTAAAACAGTCTTAATAGACGTAAGAACAACACCTGTTTCAAAAAGAGGTTACAGCGCATAAAAAAAATATATGAACCCATTTTCTGCTTTAGTTCTAAAAGATTTTAGAACATATTGGATAGGCTCGCTTTTTGCTATGTTTGGCCACAGGTTAATAATCGTTGCGATTTCTTTATTGATCTATAGACTTACTGACTCTGCTATAAGCTTGGGCATAGTAGCAGCATCAAGTGCAATACCGATAATGTTGTTTAATTTTATAGGTGGGATAATTTCAGATAAATACAATATTAGAAGAATCTTATTTTTTCTTTCATTTTTGATTTTTTTAATATTAATTTACCTTGGATATTTAGATTATTCAGGAGTAGTTCAGCCATATCATGTTTATATATGTTCTATTTTATTAGGAATTTTATTGGGAATAGATTTTCCAGCCAGAAATGCTTACTTTCCAAAAATTATTCCTGAAAAATACCTTCGATCAGGAATTTCACTAAATGGAGCAACTATGGCTGGCTCAAGTGTTGTAGTTCCGACAATTGGTGGGTTTCTAATTGCTGAATATGGATCATTTATAGGAATACTTTTATCTGCAATTGGTTATTTAGTTATGTCTATATCAACTTTTTTTATTCCAAGTGTCTCAATTCCAAAGGATAATTCAAGTAACCTTAGTTTTTTTACTGAAGGATTTTCTTATGTTGTTAAGAATGAATTATTTTATTGCTTGATTTTACTTACATATTGTACAAATTTTTTCATATTTGGTTATATTCAAGCATTACCAGCATTTATAGATGTGTTTAATGGAACNCCAAGAGAATTAGGATTAATGTTTTCATGCGCAGGACTAGGGGCATTATCAGGATTACTTACAGCTGGAAAAGTTAATATTAATAAAAACTTAGGGGCAATTATACTTTCCTCAGCAAGTTTCTTNAGCGTATTAATAATATTAGTTTCTCTAGTAGGAGTTGGGATCATGCCAACTTATGTACCTTTTACAAANATNTTATTAATTTTTCCTCTTGCAACAATAGGNCANTTTGGAAANGGATTTTATATGCTTTCAACATATGCTGTTATACAAAGCAAGGTACCTGAAAACATCAGAGGAAGAGTTATGGGNATTGTTGCTATTCATATAAGTATNGGAGTCTTAGGAGGNCTTTGGGTAGGAGGNATNGGAGAAATATTTAACATGAGANTTGGAGTAGGAAGTGGTCCAATAATATGTATAATTTTGATAATTTATNTNTATATCTTTAAGAAATCAATTCGTAACTTACAAAAAATTTAATTCGAAGTTTCTTTATATTTTTCTGCAAATTTACAAAATGAGCATTTTGGACTAGAATTCGGAGCTATTTCAGATTCTAAACATTGTATTACAGCACCTAAAAGTTTTATAAATTGATCCATATTTGGATCTACTTCTACAAATTTTTGCTTTGTAGTGAAATGATTATTACCACTTTCATCTTGATAAAACCCATCTATTATTTGATATATTAATCCTAACTGTGAAACTGTTCCTAATCCCATTCTTTCAAAGCAATATTTATATGCTGCTAGTTGAGTATAATACATCCAACTTTTATCAGAATCTCCTGAGGTATTTTTACAATCAAAAATACCAAAGGTACCATCTTCAAATTCTACTAAAAGATCAGTTTTACCAGATACAGTGTATTGGCGAAATAATAACTCATCCGTTTCAACAATAGCCTTTAGAGACTTTTGAGTAGAAATAATTTTTCCACTAGGAATCGATTCATCTATTTCATTTGAATTTTTTTCAAGAAAAGATTCTTCAGATAAAGATGCCATCTTGCCAACCAAAGGCATGGTCATAGGTCTTCTATTTTTATAAACATGATGATTATAAAAACATTTTTTACAAGAGTGCCAAAGGAAAGTAAGGTTAGATGGACTGATTGTGATTTTTTCTGACATATTGTTAAATATCGTATTTATTATTTAAAAATATACAATCTCATGCTTGGCATTAAATGTTAAAATGTTAAAATTGATAAGTGCTTACTCAAAACAAGCCCCGTTAGCTCAGTTGGTAGAGCAGATCCCTTTTAAGGATAAGGTCATAGGTTCGAGTCCTATACGGGGTACCAGTATCGACTCTAGTTTGATTTCT